>JBKHXZ010000270.1:0-16556 GCA_046565785.1 Acidimicrobiia bacterium | reverse complement strand
CGACCGGGTAGAGGTGACCTTCTTCGCCGACGATTCGGCGATGATCGCCGCCTTCCAGGAGGGACGGATCGACGTGATCCCGTCGTTCTCGGCGGCCAGCGGCCAGACCTTGCTGAACGATCCCAATGTCCAGGTGGGCGTGATCGAAACGTCCGAGCATCGCCAGATCCACATGAACACCCAGGAGGGACTGTTCGCCGACAAGCGCGTCCGTCAGGCACTGGCCCTCGCCGTGAACCGCCAGGCGATGGTCGACGGCCTGCTCGCCGGAAACGGTTCACGTGGGAACGATCACCCGATCCATCCGCTGCACCCCGGCTACAACCCGGACGCGGTGAGCCAGAAGGAGGAGGATCTCGCGGCGGCCAATGCGCTCATCGACGAGGCGGGCGTACGCGGTTCGACGGTCACCTTGAACACTCTGGCGTTCGAGGAGATCGAACTGCTGGCCCAGCTCGTGCAGGGTGCTGCGGCCCAGATCGGGATCACCGTCGACATCCAGGTGGACGACGCCGGAACCTACTACAGCAACTACTGGTTGGATTCGACACTCGGCATCACCAACTACGGCCATCGCGGGGTCGCCAACGTGTTCCTCGGAGCGCCGCTGCGCAGCGACGGAACGTGGAACTCGGCGAAGTTCAACAACGCCGAGTACGACGCGTTGGTCGATGCGTTCGTCGCCGAGACCGACGAGGCGGCCCAACGCGACCTGGGCGGCCAGATCCAGGCGCTGCTATGGGACGAGGTGCCGGTGATCTTTCCGTACTTCATCTCCAACAACTCGGCGGTGCGAGTCGGAACCCAAGGCCTGGAGACCACCGGCATGGGTCACGTCGTCATCACCGAACTGAACCTGGCCAGCTGACGAAGACGATCGTGGTCCCGGATGGTTCGCCGTCCGGGACCACGACATCCTGATGCTCAAGTTCCTCGCCCGACGTTTCGGACTCGCCTTGGTCAGCCTGTGGCTGCTCAGCGTGCTGGTCTTCGTCGGAACGAACCTGCTGCCGGGCGACGTCGGTCGCCGCATTCTCGGACCGTTCGCCACCCAACAGTCCGTCGATGCACTCAACGCCCGCCTGGGCACCGACCGTCCGCTGCTCACCCAGTATTTCGACTACATGGGCGGTGTGCTGACCGGCGACCTGGGGACATCGGTGTCCTTCGCCCGTCCCGTCACCGAGATGCTGGGGACCGCCCTGGCGAACTCGACCCGACTGGCCCTGCTGGCCTTCGTGATCGTGGTTCCGCTCTCCATTCTCGGCGGGGTGGTGGCTGCGTTGAAACGCGGCACGCTGATCGACCGCTCCATCACCGTCTTCGGACTGTCGGCGACGGTCATTCCCGAGTTCGTTTCCGGCATCGTGGCGATCGTGGTGTTCGCGGTCACCTTGAAATGGCTGCCGGGTGGTGCCCAGGCCCCGGCCGGAGCGGGGCTCGTGACCCAGATCCGTTATCTGCTGCTTCCTGCCATTCCGTTGGTCCTGGTGCTGTTCGGATACATCGCCCGCATCACCCGGGCGGGAATGCTCGATGCGTTGGACGCCGACTACACCCGCACGGCCATCCTCAAAGGTCTCCCCCGCCGGGTCGTGATCCGCCGCCACGTGTTGCGCAACGCCCTGCTTCCGACCATCGCCGTGGTCGCCACCCAGGTGGGATACCTGTTCGGGGGTCTGGTGGCCGTGGAGGTGCTGTTCAACTACCAGGGGGTGGGGAGGCTGATCTTCGACGCCGCCCAAAAAGCCGACTTTCCGCTCCTCGCCGGTGGGGTCCTGGTGATCGGAGTGATCTATCAGGTGGCGACGCTGCTGGCCGACCTGCTGTACGGGGCACTCAACCCGCGTATCCGCTTCGGGGCCGAGACATGACGATCGCCAACGTCTCCCGTTCCCAACGTCGTAGCCTGCTTCTCCGTTCGGCCACGTTCTGGGTGGGTGGCATCATCACGCTCACGTGGATCGTCTTCGCCGTCTTCGGCGACTTCATCACCCCGTACGACCCGGCGGGGACCCCCACCGACATCCTCAACCGTTTGGCTCCTCCGTCGTCGGAGCACCTGATGGGCACCGACTCGCTGGGCCGCGACGTCCTGAGCCGCCTCCTCGCCGGAGCTCGTCAGGTGTTGATCATCGCTCCACTGGCCACGCTGATCGGCACGGTGGCCGGCACCGCTCTCGGGCTGGCGACCGGGTACTTCGGAGGCTGGTTGGACGACATCGTCTCCCGAGTCCTCGACGCCTTCCTGTCGATCCCCCTGATCATCACCGCCATGCTCGTACTGGCCGCACTGGGACCGACCACGGTCGGCGTGATCCTGGTGATCGGTCTGGTGTTCACCCCGATCATCGCCCGCACCGTCCGGGCTTCCACCCTCGCCGAAGCTCGGCTCGACTACGTGACCGCCGCCAAGCTACGCGGCGAGGGTTCCCTCCACATCATGTTCGTGGAAATCCTTCCGAACGTGATGGGGCCGATCATCGTCGAGTTCACCGTGCGACTGGGATACGCCATCTTCACCACTCTGGCGCTCTCGTTCCTCGGGTTCGGAGGTGACCCGTCCATCCCCGATTGGGGGCGGTCGATCGCCGAGCACTACGTGTTCCTCACCGGCGACATCTGGTGGCCGACGTTCTTCCCCGCCATGGCCATCGCATCGCTGGTGGTGGGTGTCAACCTCCTGGCCGACGCCATCGCCCAGGTTTTCGAGTCATGACAGTCTTCGAACCATGAGCACTCGCATGGCAGGATCCAGCCCGTGACCGAGACGCTGAGGGGTGACGCCGTCCTCTCCGTGGAGGACCTGCGGCTCGAATACCGGATCGGGACCGAATGGAAAGAAGCGATCCGCGGGGTCAGCTTCGAAATCCCTCGAGGCAAGACCTTCGGACTGGTCGGCGAGTCCGGATGCGGCAAGTCGACCATCGCCATGGCGCTCATGCACTATCTGCCGCGCAACGGACGGATCACCGGCGGGTCGATCCGCATGGGCGGACGGGACATCACCGACCTCGACCCGTCCGAGCTGCGCGACCTGCGGGTTCGGCGGCTGTCCATGGTGTATCAGGATCCGATGACGGCGCTCAATCCGTCGTTGCGGATCGGTCGTCAGGTGGGCGAGGTCTTCGAGCTTCTCGGCGAACCGGACGACCGGATTCGGTCGAAGGTGCTGGCCGTACTCGAGCAGGTGAAGATCGCCGATCCCGAATCGGTCATGCGTCGTTACCCCCACCAACTGTCCGGGGGAATGTTGCAACGGGTGGTGATCGCCATGGCGATCGCCTCCCGTCCCGAACTACTCATCCTCGACGAGCCGACCACCGGCCTCGACGCCACCGTCGAGGCCGAAGTGCTGGACCTCGTCTCCCAGCTCCGGGACGAGGTGGGAACCTCGGTGCTCTTCATCTCCCACTCCCTGGCCGTCATCCGCAAGATGTGCGATGTCACCGGTGTCCTCTACGCCGGGCGAATGGTGGCGCTCGGTCCCACCGAGCTGGTTTTCAACGAGCCGCGCCACCCTTACACCGTCGGCCTGCTGCGGTGTCTGCCGGGAGCGGCCGGAACCGAAGGTCGGCAGACACTCGACACTATTCCCGGGTTCCTCCCTCCACTCGGCGCTGACCTTCCGGGCTGCGTCTACGTCGACCGCTGCGCCATCGCCGAAGACATCTGCCATCGGGAGGAACCCGACCTGCTGGAGGTCGGTCCTGGTCGATACTCCCGGTGTCACTTCTGGGAGAAAGCCCCCGACCTTCCGCGGGTCGTACCGGAACAGTCACTCGATGTGATCCCCGGCGACGTGCTGCTGTCGATCCGGGGCGCTTCGAAGACCTTCACCCAGGACGGCAAACCGGTGCATGCTCTGGTGGATGTCAGCCTGGACATCAAACAAGGCGAGACCCTGGCGCTGGTGGGCGAATCCGGGTCGGGCAAGACCACCCTCGCCAAGATCATCCTCGGCATCCACACCCCCGACGAGGGCACATTGATCACTCTCGACGGCCAGGTGGTTCCCCCGGCGGTGGAAGACCGGGACGACGAGCAGTTCCACGCCCTGCAGATGGTGTTCCAGAATCCCGATTCGGCGCTCAACCGCCGTCACTCCATCCGCCGCATCATCGGCCGGGCGGTCCGGCTGCTCCGCCCGGGGGCCGACGTCGACACCCGGGTGGAAGAACTGATGGCTTCGGTACGGGTCGGAGTTCAGCTGCTGGCGGTGAAACCACGGCAACTGTCTGGCGGTCTCAAACAGCGGGTCGCCATCGCCCGGGCGTTCGCCGGATCCCCCAAGGTGGTGGTGTGCGACGAACCCACCTCCGCCCTGGACGTGTCGGTCCAGGCCGCCATCCTCAACCTGCTGGCAGAACTGCAACAGAACGAACGGGTGTCGTATCTGTTCATCAGCCACGACCTCTCGGTCGTCCAGTACGTGGCAGACCGGGTGGCGGTCCTCTACCTCGGCCGGCTGATGGAAGTGGGCACCTCCCAGCGGATCTTCTCCGGCCCCCACCACCCATACACCGAAGCATTGCTCTCGGCATCCCCCGAACACGACGACGGCCGGCGCATCCGGCTCGGAGGGGAGATCCCGTCGGCGTCCGAACCGCCGTCCGGCTGTGTCTTCCAGACCCGGTGTCATCGCAAGATCGGCGAGATCTGCGAAACCACCGAACCTCCTCTGATCGAAGCCGAAGAGGGATACCAGATCCGCTGTCACATCCCGGTGGCCGAACTCGCGCGCCTGCAGGCCGCTCCTCCGACCCTGTGAGCACGATCCGCATCGACGGAACCGCGCTGCCGGTCTCGGACGGAGACACGGTGCTGGTTGCCCTGGCCCGCACCGGCCGGTTCCCACCGGGAGCATTGTGCGGCACCGGGGATTGTCCCAACTGTCTGGCGACGATCGACGGCCTGCCCCATCAGCGAATGTGCCGCGTCGGGGCGGACGGCGTCACCGAAGTCCGGACCACTCCGGTCGACTCCCATCCACCACTCGCCGATCGGGACACGACCTCTGATGTCACCCACCGTCAACGACATGTCGACGTGGTAGTGATCGGCGGCGGTCGGAGTGGTACCGCCGAAGCCGAACGACTCCGTACCGGTGGCCGACAGGTGACGGTGCTCGAACAGGACGAGGGGGCAGAGGCATTGGCCGTCTACCGGGGGCCGGAGGTGCTGGCGCGGGTCGCCGGCGAGATCGTCCGGTTCCATTGCCAAGAGGTCGTGGTGGCGACCGGCCGCGCCCCCATCCTGGCAGTCGCGCCCGGATCGGAACTCGCCGGGATCCTCGCTCCGCCCGCCGCTCAGACCCTCGTCGAAGCCGCAGTCGATCTCGGACGGGTCGTCACGATCACCGAACCCGTCTCCCGGTTCGAAGGGTCTGAACGGGTGGAGGCGGTGGTGCTCACATCCGGGGAGCGTTTGGTAGCCGACACCGTGGTGGTGGACTTGGGAAGCTATCCCCGCGATCTGCTCGCTCGCATGGCATCGGACGACCGGGTGCGCCTGGTCGGAGGGGCCGCAGAAGAGCCCGATCTTCCTCCGTGCCCGGACTCCGGTGTTGTCTGTCCGTGTTCGCAGGTCACGGTCGCCGATCTCGATTTCGTCTGGGAACGGGGCTTCGACCAGATCGAGCTGATCAAGCGGGCGACACTCGCCGGGACCGGCACCTGCCAGGGGATGGCGTGCACCCCGTATCTCCGATCCTTCGTGCTGGCTCGGGGCGGCAGCATCCAACCCACATTCACCGCTCGTCCCTTGGCCCGCCAGCTCACCGTGGGAGAGGCCGCTTCCGGCTTCCGGCTTCCGCCTGTACACCGCACGCAGCTCGACGGGGTCCACCGCCGCCTGGGAGCCCGAATGGATCGGATCGGTGGATGGTTCCGACCGTGGACCTACCCGGACCTCGACGCCGAGTACCGGGCGGTACGGGAGGCGGTGTCGGTGTGCGACGTGAGCACACTGGGGAAGATGGTGGTTCGCGGACCGGATACCGTCGGGTTCCTGGAGCGCCTGTACCCCTGCCGGGTGGCCGACATCCGGCCCGGCCGGTCACGCTATGCCCTCCTGCTCGCCGAGTCGGGTGGACTCATGGACGACGGCCTCATCTCCCGGGTGGACGATGACACGTTCCACCTCACGTTCACCTCGGGAGGCGCCTCCCACGCCGAGGCGTGGTTGCGGGATTGGGCACACGGCTTCGACGCCGATGTCCGCATCATGGACCGGACTCACTCGCTGGGCGCGATCAACGTGACCGGTCCGCGCGCGACCGCCCTGCTGGAGCGGGTCGGACTGAGCGAACCGATGGGCTTCATGCGCCACGGTCGGGCGATGGTCGCCGGCATCCCCTGTCACGTCTACCGCCTCAGCTTCACCGGAGAGGTGTCCTACGAACTCCACCATCCGGCGCGACATTCGGTGGACCTGTGGGAGGCGCTCATGGCCGCCGGAACCGCCCTGGGGATCCATCCCCATGGGCTGTACACGCTGCAGACCCTGCGGCTGGAAAAGGGCCACATCATCATCGGCATGGACACCGAACCGGACTCGACCCCGCGCCGGCTGGGGATGGGGTGGGCGGTGAAGATGGACAAGGACGACTTCGTGGGAAAGGCGGCGCTGGAACGCACCGATGCACTACCCGTTCGCAAGCGACTGGTCGGGTTGACCATGGCCGGTGACCCGCCGGTCGACGGCACCCCGCTCTACGACGGCGCCCACCTGCGGGGATACGTCACCTCGGCGGCGTGGTCGCCGATCCTCGGGAGGTCGGTGATGCTGGCCTGGATCGACACCGAAGATGGCACGGTTCCCGACCAGGTGACCGTCGGCGGCCGAACAGCAACTCTCAGCGACACCCCTTTCTACGACCCGGGAGGCGAGCGTGCCCGCGCCTGAGATACTGGATGTCATCCGAGTGGTCGCCACCCCGGCTGCGATCGCTTCTCTGGTGTCAGACGGAACCGTCCTGCAGGTGGCCCCCGACGAAGTCCTGGTGCTCGACGCCACCGACGTCGCCGTCGACGACCCACACGCCATCACCGTCGCAGACGACGGCTACGTCGGTGTCCAACTCGACCGGGCGACGGTCGAGGACTGGTGCGAGCGAGAAGCCGACTGGCCGCTCCCCGACCTCGTGTCGTACTTCACCCAAGGGATGGTGGCCGGGCTGGCCGTCAAGATCTGGATGAACGGCGACACGGCCCTGGTCATGTGCCGGACGTCCCTCGCCGTCGACCTGGAGGCGCGGCTGTGAACGAGTTCGTCGAACGTCGCGTCCGGCTGCGCTGGGGTGAGCTGCGGCCGAGCTACGACGTGGTCATCGTCGGCGGCGGCGGGCACGGGCTGTCCACCGCCTACTGGCTGGCGCGGGAACACGGCATCACCAACGTGGCCGTGCTCGAACGCGGCTACATCGGCGGCGGGAATTCGGGCCGCAACACCACGGTGATCCGCGCCAACTACGGCATCCCCGAAGCGATCCGCTTCTATCAGCGGGGCCTGGAGTTGTATCAACGGCTGGAAGAGGAGTCGGGGCGATGGATCATGCATCAGGAGAAGGGGTTGATCTGGACCGCTCACAGCGAAGGAACCGTGCGGAGCGAGAAGAAACGGGCGGCGATGAACACGGCGGCAGGCGCCGAAACCGTCTACATCGAAGCCGACGAGGTAAAGCGCCTCGTCCCCCAGATCGACCTGACGGTGGGTGGCGGGGACTACCCGATCCTGGGGGCGTCTTATCACCTCCGCGGCGCCACGGCACGCCACGACCGGGTGGTGTGGACACTGGCCGAAGGGGCGATGGACGCCGGGGTCGACGTCGTTCCCCGCACCGCCGTGACCGGAATCACGATGTCTGGAGAGCGAGTCACCGGCGTCGACACCGACCAGGGTCACCTCGCCACCGGAACCGTGGTGAGCGCGGTCGGTGGCCACGTGACCCAGATCGCCGACATGGTGGGGCTGCGCATGCCGATTCGCAGCCACCCGCTGCAGGCCTACGTCACCAATCACTACGCCCAGGGCTTCCCGATGATCGTCGGCTCGGTGGACTTCCCGTTCTACGTCAGTCAGACCCCGCGAGGGGAGATGCTCATGGGCGCCGAATACGAACGGGCACCGTCGTACTCCTACGGTTCGACCTTCGAATTCCTCCAGAGCTGTTCGGCCAAGGCGGTGGCGATGTTCCCGTTCATGGCCGACCTGCGCATCCTGCGGCAGTGGGCCGGGGTGTGCGACATCTCTCCCGACGCCTCCCCCATCATCGGGCGCACACCGGTCGACGGGTTCTTCGTCACCACCGGCTGGGGAACATGGGGTTTCAAGGCGATCCCGGTGGGCGGCCAGCAACTTGCGGCGCTGATCGCCACCGGGGAGATACCCGAGCTGATCGCCCCGTTCTCCTACGACCGATTCGCCCGGGATCGGATCATGGCCGACGCCGGATCGGCCGGGACGCACTGATGGGCTTGCGCGTCCCCTGTTCGTTCTGCGGCCTCCGTCCGGTGGAGGAGTACATGTACGGCGAGATACCGAAAGTACCCGACTCGATCACCGACCCTGCGGAACGGGACATCGACCGGGTGTGGATGAAGTCGAACCGCAACGGTCCGAGTCCGGAGGCCTGGTTCCACGCCTACGGCTGCCGCCGGTGGAGCTACCTGACAAGGGACCGGTCGAACGACACCTGGCTGTGAAGTCGATCACTCCGGAAGTGGACCGTCTTCGATGTCGAGACCGTCCGCCACCGTCAGGCTGTGAATCTCTCGGACATATGCGTCGAACTCGTCACTGGTGAGGCGCGCCAGTTCTGCCCGAATCTGGGCAGCAAACAGTGCAGGATCGAGTGGTTCCACCGGACTCACCAGTCGTCGCCCTGCCGGGGTTCGCAGGCGATCCGGGCGGTCACGTCCACGGCTGCCGTCGTACCCAAGACCATGATTCCGTCGTCGTCGTCCGGGGTGGGCACGTGGCTCCCGTCGGGAAGGCGGACCGCACTCGGCCCCCGCCAGCGCTGCCATCCAAGCCGCTCGTAGAACCGGTGCTCGCCGGTGCCGAGGCAGCCCAACTCGTACCGCTCCCGGATCCACTCCCCCGCTTGGCGCATGACCGCGGTGCCGTGCCCGAGACCCTGGAGCGACGGTTCGGTGGCGACCGCCTCCACGTAACCGGTGCGGTACGGGGCGTCGCCCACCCAGATCGTCCGCTCCACCACGGCCGCATGCGATATCACCCGCCCGCCTTCGACCACGACGACGAAGTGACGGCCGCCGAGGGCATGATCCCAGTCCTCGGGGTCGAAGTCTCCCTCGAAGGCGCGCAGGCACAGATCGTGGGCCTGTGTCAGTAGCGAATCGGGTGCGTCGGGCGTGTCGAAGACCGTGACGATCACGACGCGGCGGCTTGTCGCACCGCCGAGGCGATCGCCCGACCGACCGCCTCGGACACGGCCTCGGCCACCACGTGGCGAGGCACTTCCACCTCACCGCAACTGACCACGAAACAGGTGTCGCCGTCGAAGCGGGTGTGCACCGGGCGGATGCAGGCGGCCAAAGCATCCTGGCCGCGGACGGCGAGACGGGTGAGGTCGGACCGGCCCATGCGAGCATCGGTGGCGACGACGACCAGTGTGGTGTTCTGACCCCATTCCGGTTCGAACGCCGGAGCGTCCGCCACATGCGGACCACCGGTCAGCGACTCACCCTCCAGGGTGAAGATGTCGCCCACGGCGTTGAGCACGACCAGCGCCCCCACCGTCGCCCCTCCCCGGGTGGCGATCGCCGATCCGATCCCGGCCGGGATCTGCTGCATTCGCCACTTGGCGACGCTGACACCAGCTCCGGCTCCGACCCGTCCGAGCCGTACCGGATGAGAGGACCGGGACCGGTAGGCCATGGCACCTTCGACGGGGCCGGGACGCACCTGCGGATCGCCCTCCATCAGGTCGAAGACGACCGCCGCCGGCACGATCGGCACCGGGCCGGCAGGAGTGACGTGGCCGCGGCCCTCCCGTTCCAGCTCGCGCATGACCCCGTCGGCGGCGGCGAGTCCGAACGCGCTGCCTCCGGTGAGGAGGATCGCCTGGCATTGTTCGACGGCCATCCCCGGCTCCAGCAAGGCTGTCTCACGCGATCCGGGCGCGGCTCCGCGCGTCTCGGCGGTGACGACGTTCGGTTCCGGCAGCGAGATCACCGTGCATCCGGTGCGGGCGACCGGGTCGGTCCAGTGGCCGACTTCGATGCCTGGAATGGCGGTGATCGTCTGGTTCACAGCGGCGGGGTGTAGCGGCCGTCGATCGCCAACCATCCGCCGTCGACCGCCAGCAGGGAACCGGTGACGAACGAAGATGCATCCGAGGCCAGATACACGATGGGTCCGGCCATCTCGATGGGCTGCGCCCAGCGTCCGAGGGCGCCCTTTTCGGCGTACGCCCGATACCACTCCGGTTGGCTCTTGATCTGTTCGGTGAGCGGCGTTTCCACCACCCCCGGGGCGAGAGCGTTGGCCCGCACCCCGTGGGGACCCAGTTCGGCGGCGAGTGCCCGGACCATCTGGAGCACACCCGCCTTGGTGGCGGCATACACCCCCTGGCCGGGTTCCACCACCTGGGATCGGATCGACGAGACGACGATGATCGAGCCGCCGCCGCGCGCTGTCATCTGCCGACCGGCTCGGGTGATGACGTTGAACGTGCCCTCCAGGTTGAGGGCGACCACCCGACGGAACTCCTCGGTGGTCACGTCCAGCAAGCGTTTGCGGACGTTGATGGCCGGAGTGGTCACCAGGATGTCATGTTCTCCGACGTCGGAGAACAGCGCTTCGACCGAACCCTCGTCGGCGACGTCGACAACGGCTTCGGCGGCGTCACCGCCGGCAGCCCGGATCTCATCGGCCACAGCCCGGGCGGCGTCGGCGTGCCGATCGGCGCACACGACCGCCGCCCCATGGGCGGCGAGTCCCAGTGCGCCCGCCCGACCGATCCCGCTGCCCGCTCCGATGACCAGGGCGCGGCGGTTGCCGAGATCGAAGAGCGAGCGGTACTGATCGAAACCGGACACGGCGGCCAGCCTAGAGATTCAGCGGACGGTGAAGGCGTCCTCGGGGAGGGAGTCTCGTGACCCCCGCTCGACGATCTCCCGTCCGAACGGGGCGAACGCCAGTCGGGTCATCTTGAAGTTGGCGATGCCCATCGGGATGCCGATCAAGGTCAGACACAGGATGATCCCGGTGAGGACGTGGGCCAAGGCCAGCCACCATCCGGCGAGGATCACCCACAGCACGTTGCCGATCCCGGCGAGGACTCCCGGGGTCTTGGTGCGGACCACTGCCCGCCCGAACGGCCACAGGGCGAAACCGGCCAGCTTGAACGCCTGCAACCCGAACGGGATGCCGACGATCGTGACCATCAGCAACACGCCGGCCACGACGTAGGCGACGGCCAGTTCGATGCCTGCCACGATCAGCCAGATCAGATTGAGGATCACGCCCATGATCGAAGGGTAGGGGACTTGTGAGGTGATCACCGCAGACAGCCCCCCTCGTTTTGGCCTCCTCGACGGAGTCCAAGACGTGTCCCCCCAACGTCGCTGACGCTCCTGGGGGGACAGAAGGACGGCCCCTCTCTGCTCTCTGTCCCCCCAGCGAAGCGTTGGGGGGACCGAAGGGACGCGTAGCGGACCTTCGAGGGGGGTCGTGAGCGAAAGCGAACCCGTGAATCACCTCGTCCACGGTCAGCACCTCGCAGGTGGTGCTGCGTGCTATCAACCACGTCATGTACGTGGTTCGGCGGGTCGGGGTGTTCGGCGTTTCGGTGCTCGTCGCCTCGGCGCTGGTGTTCGGGGTGATGTCGATCCTTCCGGGGGATCCGGCACAGGTGATGTTGGGCACCCAGGCGACACCGGAGGCGGTGGCGGCACTGCGAGCCGAACTCGGCCTCGACCGGCCGATTCCGGTGCAGTATCTGGACTGGCTGGGCGGTGTGATCCAGGGCGACCTGGGGACCTCGATCTTCTCGGGCCAGGATATCGCCGCCCAGATCTGGTCGCGGCTGCGGGTCACGGTCCCGCTGGCGATCATGGCGATGACGATCACCATCCTCCTCGCCTTCCCCGCCGGCGTGTACGCCGCCTCCCGGCATCGGCGGCTGGGGGACACGGTGGTGTCGACTCTCAGCCAGATCGGCCTGGCGATCCCCGCTTTCTGGGCGGGGCTGATCCTGGTCACTGTCTTCGCCGTCGGACGGGGCTGGTTCCCAGCCAACGGATTCCCCGGCTGGGACTCGGTGACCGAAGGCCTGCGAGCGCTGTTCCTTCCCGCGCTGTCACTCGCCATCGTGCAGGGGGCGATCATCACCCGCTATGTCCGTTCGGCGGTGCTCGACACCATGCGCGAGGACTACATCCGCACCGCCCGCGCCAAGGGTTTGACCCGCTCCGCCGCCTTGTGGCGTCACGGGCTGCGCAACGCCGCCATCCCGGTACTCACCATCCTCGGACTGCAGTTCGCCGCCCTCCTGGCCGGGACCGTCGTCATCGAGAGCGTGTTCGTCCTCCCCGGGCTCGGTTCGATGCTGCTGCAGGCCATCACCCGCCGCGACCTCTTGCTGGTCCAGGGCGGGGCATTCGTGATCGTGGCGTTCATCCTGACCATCAACCTGGCAGTCGATCTCACCTACCGCTTCGTCGACCCGCGGGTGGCCAGACGATGAAGTGGAAGCGGGTGAACCTGATCGTCGGAGGCTCGATCGTCACGTTGGTGATCGTCACCGCGCTGGTGTCGTTCGTCTGGACGCCCTACGACCCCGAGCAGATCTCGGCCACCGAGCGCCTCCTCGGCGTCGGTGAGAACGGACATCTGCTGGGCACCGACCAGTTCGGCCGCGATGTGCTGTCCCGGATCATGGTGGGCTCGCAGACCGCCCTCTTCGTCGGGATCCTGGCGGTGAGCATCGCGGTCGTCGTCGGTATCCCGTTGGGAGGGGTGGCTGCCGCCCGCCGGGGGTGGACCGAAGACGCGGTCATGCGTCTGTCTGACGTCATCTACGCCTTCCCGCCGGTGCTCCTCGCCATCCTCCTGGTGGCGGCGGTCTCCCCCGGGGTGGGTCCGGCCATGGTCGCCATCGGCATCGCCTACGTCCCCATCGTCGCCCGGGTCACCCGCGGTGCCGCCCTGAGTGTGTTCGAACTCGACTATGTGGCGGCCGCTCGAACTTACGGCCGGGGGAAGACCTACATCTTCGTCCGTCACGTGCTGCCCAACATCGCCTCGGTGCTGATCGTGCAGGTGACGGTGCTCTTCGCCCTGGCGATCCTCGCCGAGGCAGCACTGTCATTCCTAGGCATCGGTGCCCAACCTCCCCGACCGTCGTGGGGACGCAGCTTGCGCGACGCCCAGACCTTCATCCAACTCTCGCCCCGCCTGGCAGTGTGGCCGGGGCTGGCGATCGCCTTCACGGTGCTGGGGTTCAACCTCCTGGGTGACGGACTGCGAGACGCGCTCGATCCGCGGCTCGAGGTGCGACGCACGTGACCCTGCTCGCCGTCGACGGACTCACCATCACCACCCGCTCCGGACGCCCACTGGTGGAGGACGTGAGTTTCGGGATGGACCGCGGGTCACGCACCGGGCTGATCGGCGAGTCGGGGTCGGGTAAGACCCTCACCGCCCTGGCGATCATGGGCCTGTTACCCGAAGGCCTGCGGGTGTCCGGTTCGATCCGGCTGGACTCCGAAGAGCTGATAGGTCGTCCGGACCGGGCACTGACCGTGCACCGCGGCAACTCGATGTCGATGATCTTCCAAGAGCCCATGACTGCGATGAACGCGGTGATGCGGGTGGGCCGGCAGGTGTCCGATCCCCTTCGCATCCACCGCGGCATGGCCGCCGACGAAGCCGAGGCGGAGGCGGTGGCGCTGCTGGAAGCAGTGGGGATCGACCGACCCGAGCGGCGGGCACGTGCCTATCCGCACGAACTTTCCGGTGGCCAGCGGCAGCGGGCGATGATCGCCATGGCGCTGGCCTGCGGGCCGGCACTGGTCATCGCCGACGAACCGACCACCGCTCTCGACGTCACCGTGCAGGCCCAGGTTCTCCGGGTACTGCGATCCCGACTCCTGTCCACCGACGCCGCCCTGTTGCTCATCACCCATGACCTGCCGGTGGTGGCGGGCATCACCGACGACCTGCTGGTCATCGAAGCGGGCAGAATCGTCGACCGGGGCGGGACCCGGCAACTGTTCGATGCTCCCGTCCATCCCACCACCCGCCGCCTAGTGGACGCCGTTCCGCCCATGAGTCGCACCGGGACCGTGCCGACCAAGCCGCACACCCCGTCGACAGCGGATGTGATCATCTCGGCGCGTGCACTGACCCGCACCTACACGTTGCGCCGCCGACGCCTGGGCGAACCGCCTCCGGTGATCCGGGCAGTTGACGGGGTCGACCTCGTCATCCACCGCGGGGAGACCTTCGGCATCGTGGGTGAATCCGGATCGGGCAAGACCACCCTCGCTCGACTGCTGATCGGACTCAACCGTCCCGATTCCGGTTCGGTGAGTGTCGACGGGATCGACCTGGTCGGCACTGGCGACCTGCGTCCGCTGCGGCGGATCGCCCAGATGGTCTTCCAGGATCCGATGGGGAGCCTGGATCCCCGCATGCGGGTGGGCGACATCGTGTCCGAACCGTTGCGATCCCTCAAGATCGGAGGCGACCACCGCTCCCGGGTCCGCGAGCTCCTCGAAGCGGTCTCACTTCCCGCCGACACCGCCGACCGCTATCCCCACGAGTTCTCCGGCGGTCAGCGTCAACGCATCGCCATCGCCCGGGCGCTGGCCCCCGAACCAGAGATCCTGGTGGCCGACGAACCGGTCAGTGCCCTCGACATGTCGGTGCAGACCGTCACCCTCGACCTGCTGGCTCGTCTCAAGGACGAGTTCGACCTCACCATGATCTTCATCAGCCACGACCTGTCGGTGGTGCATCGGATCTGTGACCGGGTGCTGGTCATGGAGTCGGGCCGAGCAGTGGAGACCGGACCGGCCGACGAGGTGTTCCGGTCACCCCGGGACGAGTACACCCGCACCCTGGTCTCGTCGATCCCGAGGTTGGATGGGACGTTCCCCGGCTGAACGGAGATCCGCCCCCTACGATTCGGCGCATTCTCATCGTCGGAGGAAACACATGAGGGGACGATTCACGCTGGCGCTCATCGCCATGGCGATGGTTGCGACCGCCTGTGCGGGGACGAGTGGCGACACGACCACGTCGGCCCCGACCACCACCACCGCACCGGAGACGACCACCACTGCGGCCGAGACGACTACCACCGCGGCAGAGGTCTCTGCACAGACCGACGTGGTGATCGGACTCCAGTTGGAGCCACCGACGCTGGACCTGACTTCCAGTCCGGCGGCTGCGATTCCCCAGGTGCTCCTGTACAACGTGTACGAGACACTGGTGAAGCTCGAAGCCGACGGGTCGATCAGCGGGTTGCTCGCAGAGTCGTGGGAGGTGAGCGACGACGGCCTCACCTACACCTTCAACCTGCGTGACGGCGTCACGTTCCACAACGGGGACATCCTCGACGCCGACGATGTGGTGTTCTCGATCAACAATGTGCTCACCAAGGATCCCGCCCACCCCTTCGCCGCCACCCTGTCACCGATCACTGACGTCGTGGCGTTGGACAGCTCGACGGTCGAGATCACGGTCGGCCAGGTCAGCGCCACCCTGCTGTTCTACCTCACCCAGGGTCAGGGCGTCGTTCTCAACGAGGCGGCGATCGCCACCATCGAGAACCAACCGGTGGGGACTGGTCCGTTCCGATTCTCGTCGTGGACCGTCGGTGACTCGATCGTCCTGGAACGTAGCCCCGACTACTGGGGTGAACCGGCCCTACTGGAAACGGTGACGTTCCGCTACATCAACGATCCCAACGCGCTGAACAACGCCATGCTGGCCGGAGATCTCGACATCATCGCCGGAGTGTCGGCACCCGAGCTGCTCTCGGCCTTCGAGACCGACGACCGCTTCCAGGTGCTGCAGGGACTCACCAACGGCGAGGTGACCCTTTCGCTCAACGGACGGAACACTCCACTCGACGACGTACGGGTCCGTCAGGCCATCACCCATGCCATCGACCGGCAGGCGGTGGTCGACCTTGCATACGCCGGTTACGGAACCGTCATCGGCACGTTCTCCACTCCGCTCGACCCGTGGTACCGAAACCTCACCGACGTCTATCCCTACGACCCGGACCGCGCCAGGGAACTGCTGGCGGAGGCCGGGGTGTCGTACGTGACGCTGCGCATGGTCTTGCCACCGGTGTCGTACGCCACGCGTTCCGGCGAGATCATTGCCAGCCAGCTCGCCGAGGTAGGAATCAACGTCGAAATCACCAACGTGGAATGGGGCGTCTGGCTCGAGGACGTGTTCACCAACTACGACTACGACATGTCCATCGTCGCCCACGTCGAGCCGCGTGACCTCTTCCAGTACGGCAACCCGGAGTACTACTGGGGTAACGACAGCCCACAGGTGGCGCCAAT
>JBKHXZ010000269.1:0-21471 GCA_046565785.1 Acidimicrobiia bacterium | reverse complement strand
CGGGTCGACGGGATGATCCTCGCCACCGCCTCCCGGTCCGATGCGGCGATCGAAGCACTCGACGAAGAGGGGGTCAGCGTCGTCCTGGTCAACCGCTCGTCCGAGGGGGTGTCGGTCCCGGCCATCGTCGGTGACGACCACGCCGGGATCGGCCTCGCGGTGGAACATCTCGCCAAGTTGGGGCATCGGCGGATCGGCCACCTCGCCGGGCCGTCGCACCTGTCCACCGGTATCGGTCGTCGTCAGGCGTTCGTGGCGTGGATGCGCACCGTCGGCCTCGACACCCAAGACGACGATGTCGAAGAAGCCGACTGGTATCAGGTGCAGCCGGGCTTCGAAGCGACTGCTCGACTGTTACAGCGGGTTCCCGACCTGACCGCATTGGTGGCAGCCAACGACCTGATCGCCCTCGGTGCCTACCGGGCGATTCGCGAAACCGGGCGAGAAGTAGGAGTCGACGTTTCGGTCACCGGGTACAACGACATTCCCCTGCTCGATCTGATGCAACCGGCCCTCACCTCGGTGCGGGTGCCGTATCGACAGATGGGCGTGGAAGCGGCGCGGGCGCTCTTGTCGCTCATGACCGAAGACGAAGCCGGCGACCGACCCGTTTCCATCCGGTTGACGCCCACCCTCAGTGTTCGGGCGTCGACTGCACCGCCTCGGGCCTAGGTGCTGCGCCGCAGCGTTTCCGGCAGCACCACGACCGACGCCACCAGGACGGCACCGGTGAGCAAGAGCATCGGCAACGTGGACAACGCCCGGCCGTCGAGCTCGTAGAGTGCACCGGCGATCAGCGGGGTGACCATGAATGCGAGATCCCCGGTGAACCGGAACGCTCCCAGCCGATGGCCCATCCCCTGGCCCTCGTGCAGATCGGCGAGCATCGTGCTGCCGATGTTGACGGCCACCGACCCGAGGGTCAGTCCGAGGATGGCCGCCCACCACGCCCAGATCCCGTCGCCGAGGGCCATGATCACCAGGCCTCCGAACTGGATCCCGAGGCCGGGGATCAACGCCCACTTGCGGCCGTGTCGGTCCGCCACCCACCCGGCGGCGACCGCCCCTACGAATCGGGCGAGACCGCCGACCCCCAGCGCCAGTCCGATGACGGCCGCCCCCAGGCCCAACTCGTCGCCACCGGCGATAGGGAGGATGGTCTGCACTGCGGCCGCGCCGATCGAAAACTGCACCGCCGGCAGGAGATAGAGGGTCAAGAGGACGCCACGGCGCGGTGAGGTGTGTGGTTCGGCCGTAGGGTCGGTGACGTGAGGGGTCGGAACCGGACCGGGAAACCGCACAAAGGGCAGCACCAGAAACGCGGAGACCCCTCCGCCGGCCACCAGCGCAACCCGCCAGTCCCATGCGGCGGCCAGGAAGCCACCGGCGGTCGGTCCGAGAGACTGACCGGCGAGTAGGGCACCGGAGAAGATCGACATCGACAACCCACGCCGACGACGAGGCGCCCCGGCGAACACCGCCATCGATGTCGTCATCGTCCAACTCGATCCGACACCGAGGACGAACGAAGCGATGAACGCCAGTAGGGCGGACGGGGCGAGACCCATGCCCACACTGCCCAACCCGACGGCAGCGGCCGCCACCGCCATCATCATCCCCGGGCGAGCCCGTTCGGTGAGACGACCGGCCGGAAAGTCCGCAGCCAACCGTCCGAGGGCGAAGACCGACCCCAACGCGCCGAGGCCGAGAGCGGTCAATCCCAGATCCCGTCCCATGTCGGGGAGGAGGGGGGCACGCAGGAACGCAACTGCGGTCGTGCCGAACATGCCGGCCCCGACGGCGGCCCGAAGCCGTTGCTGGTTCACGGTGAAGTCAGCCGACGAGACGATGGTGACCCACGGTCACCAGGAGGCGGCGATGTATTTCGTCTCGAGGAACTCGGCCATGCCTTCGTGGCTTCCCTCTCGACCCAGTCCGCTCTGTTTCACCCCGCCGAACGGAGCGGCGGGATCGGAGATGAGCCCTCGGTTGACTCCCACCATTCCCGCCTCGATCGCCTCGGATACCCGCATGGCTCTCCCCAGATCACCGGTGTACAGGTACGAGGCGAGCCCGTGGATGGTGTCGTTGGCCAACGTGATCGCCTGGTCTTCGGTTTCGAAGGTGACGACCGGGGCTATCGGTCCGAAGATCTCACGTCGGAGTACCTCGGAATCTGCGGCCACGTCGCCGATCACCGTCGGGGTGAAGAAGAACCCAGGTCGGTCGGGGGCGCTTCCTCCGGTCAGGACACGGGCGCCGTTGCCGGTGGAGGTCTCTACGACTTCGACCATGTCGTTCTTGGCAGCCTCGTTGATGAGTGGACCGAGTTGGGTGGTGGGGTCGAGTCCCGGACCCACCCGCGTGGCGGCCATCGCCTGGGAGAGCTTCCGGGAGAACTCGGGAGCCACCGCCGCGTGGACGTAGAAACGGTTGGCGGCGATACAGGACTGCCCCCCGTTGCGCATCTTGGCGATCATCGCTCCCTCGACGGCCGCGTCGATGTCGGCGTCTTCGAACACGAGGAACGGGGCGTTGCCCCCCAACTCCATCGAGCACTTCACGATGCGGGCAGCAGCCTGCTCCAACAGGATGCGACCCACCTCGGTCGACCCGGTGAACGAGAGCTTGCGGACGCGGTCGTCGCTGAGCATGGCGCCGACCACTTTCGAGGAACGGGCGGATGGAACCACGTTGAGGACGCCGGCAGGGAGCCCGGCTTCGGCGAGGATGTCGGCCACTGCGAGGGCCGTTAGGGGGGTGTCCGAGGCCGGCTTCAAGATCATCGTGCAGCCGGCGGCGACGGCAGGGCCGATCTTGCGGGTGGCCATCGCAGCGGGAAAGTTCCACGGGGTGATGAGCAGCGACACTCCGACCGGTTGGTGGATGGCGATGATCCGCTTGTCTCCACCGGGAGCGGTGAGCAAGGTTCCTGCGTTCCGCACCGCCTCTCCCGAATACCAGCGGAAGAATTCGGCGGCGTAGGCGGCCTCCGCCTTGGCTTCTCCCAGCGCTTTGCCCATTTCGAGCACGATGAGTTCTGCGAGCTCATCGGCCCGTTCGGTCATCAGCTCGAAGGCTCGCCGCAGGATCTCGCTTCGCTGCCGAGGACTCGTGGCGGCCCACTCCGGGCCGGCCGCCGCGGCGGCGTCGACCGCGGAGATCGCATCGTCGATCGAGCCGCTGGCCACCTCGGCGATGGGTTCGGCGGTCGACGGATCGAGTACGGCGATGGTGTCGCCATCGGAGGCCGGTTGCCAGTCGCCTCCGATCAGGAGACCGGTCTTGCCGGAGCCTTCGAGGTGTTCGAGTAGGGACATCAGCTCAATCCGTCGGAGACGTCACGGTTCTCGGGGACGATGTTACGGCCGGACGCCTGGGCCTGCTTCGTGAGCAGCGCGGCGAAGTCCTGGTCCCCGTAGCCGAGACCGATCCCTTCCATGACGATGGAGTGCACGAGCGCTGCCGTGGGCAGGGGGATGTTCTCTTCCTGAGCCGTGGCGAGCCCCAGCTCGAAGTCCTTGCGGAGGAGGTGCCAGGTGAAAGTCGGGGTGTAGTCGAGGTTGACGAAGGCCGGCGTCTTGTACCGCGTGAAGATCGATCCCATCACCGAGTCGTTCAGGAACTCCAGGAAGTCGGCGCGCGACACGCCCGCCGATTCGGCCAGCACCGTGATCTCTGCCATCGACTGTGTCACGACACCGAGCATCAGGTTGTGGCAGATCTTCACCAGCCGGGCCTGGTCCTCGCTGCCCACATGGGTGACCTTATGGCCGAACGTCTCGATCAGCGGACGAACTCGTTCATAGGCCTCGGACGGCCCGGAGGTGACCACGGTCAGCTTGCCCGAGCGCACCACTTTCGGGTTGCCACTGACGGGAGCGGCGACGACCGCCGTTCCCAGCTCACCGGCCCGCGTCCGCAGCTCGGTGGCGGTGGTGGGGTCGATCGTGGTCGAGTCGACGATCACCGACGGACGAGTGTCCTGGCGTGCGAGCACTCCGTCGGGTCCGAGTGTCACTTCCAGGACGTCGGACGGGCCGGCAACCATGACGAACACCACGTCGAGGTCGGCGAGGTCGGCGGGGGAGTCCACGACGATCGCCCCGGCGGCCTCCAACGCTTCGGCCTTGGATCGGGTGCGGTTGTAGACCGACACCTCGACACCGGATTCCAGCAGTCGCCGGATGAGGGCGCTTCCCATGCGTCCCGCACCGATCCAGCCGACGCGCTCCGTTCCGTTCCCCATGCTCACCTTCCAGTTCGTCGTCCGAGCGAGCGTGGAGAATCCCCGCTCGCTTCCCGGGCTCTGACGGACCATCTACCCGATCCCGACCCGGTTCTGCAATCGTTTGTATTCAACAGATGAGCCCGAGCACTGTCAACCGCGACCGGGCGATGCTGTCGGTTGGGTGTCTGCTGCCTCGTGCAGGACATTCGGAGAGCGGGAAGGACGACGGGGAGGGTGCCCGACCTCCCGACAATCGATTGCAGCGGCCACTAGCGTCCTCCAAATGGAAGCCCACGACGTGGTCGTCGCCGGGGCGGGCCACAACGGTCTGGCCGCCGCGGCCTACCTGGCCAAGGCCGGATTGTCCTGTCTGGTGCTGGAGGCCGAGTTGCGGATCGGCGGGGACACTGCCACCGAAGAACTCACCCTTCCCGGATTCCTGCACGACACCTGTTCCACCGCCCACAACATCATCCAGGCCAGCCCGCTCTTGCGCAACGACGAGCTCGGATTGGGCGATTACGGACTGGAATACATCCGGCCCGACCCCGTCGTTCACCTTCCCCTGCCGGATGGGACGTCGGTGACGATGTGGCGGGACATCGACCAGACCGTCGCGTCGATCACCCGCCTGTCGCCAGCCGACGGGCTCGCGTATCGCCGCATGATGGACGACTACGACCGGGTCAAACACATCTTCGGAGCAGCCCGCTACACCCCGGTCGGCTTCGGTCCCGATATCCACACTCGCCTGCAGGCAGATCCGCAGGGCCGCAGGTGGCGACGGAGAGTGCTGGAGAGCGCGTGGGACGTGATCCGGCGCGAGTACGAGCACCCGGCGGTGCGAGCGGTCATGGCGTGGATGGCGTTCATGACCATGCAGCCACCGCAGCGACCCGGTACCGGCGCCCTGGCGTACTCGCTGGCCTTCGGTCGACAACGTGAGTCGTGGGTGCTGCCACGAGGCGGGTCGGCGGCCCTACCCGACGCCCTCGCTCGGTTCGTCGAAGATCGGGGAGGGACGGTCCTGACCGGCCGGCGGATCACAGAACTCGTCATCGAATCCGGTCGGTGCGTCGGGGTTCGGGACCAGCACGGCGAGGTGCACCGCGCTCGTCGCGCAGTCCTCTCGAGCATCCATCCCAAACACCTGGTGGCCATGGCCCCCCCGGCGACCTGGGGGGAAGAGTTCGTCGACGGCGTCGATGAATGGCGGGCCGGGATCTCGATGTTCGCCGCGCACTATGCAACGACCGCGGCCCCGACCTTCGAAATGCCGGACGGGCCGGTGATGCCGGTGGCCGCCGGTGTGCCGCACTCGGTGGAACGAATGCTGCGCATCGACCTCGACTTCGCCCTGGGAACGGTGGCACTGGACGATCCTCCGCTTCTGGTGCTGGCGCCGACCGTCGCCGACCCGAGCCGGGCGCCCGGCGGACGGCACACGCTCAAGGTCGTCGGCTTTCAGCCCTACGAATTGAGCGAAGGAGCTTCTCGGTGGGATCGGATGCGACAGCATGTGGCGGACGCCAATCTCGAGCACCTGCGTCGATACACCTCGACCGTCGATCCAGGCGCGATACTCGCCGAGGCGGTGAAGAGCCCGCTGGACTTGGAGCGAATGAACGCCCACAACTGGCACGGCTCGTGTCACGGTGGCGACCAAGACCCCGCCCAATCCGGCGCAATGCGGCCCGTACCCGGATGGGCCACCCATCGGATGCCCATCCCTGGTCTGTATCAGACGGGAAGCACCACCCACCCGGGAGCGTCGGTGTCGGCCGGTCCAGGCCGCAACGCCGCATGGGTGATGTTGGACGACCTCGGGATCGACCGCGGACCGATCTTCGGACCCATGCGGTGACCGGTTCGCCGGTTGGGGTCCATACACTGACAGGCCCGATGACCGCCGAACCCCGTCGACGCGCCCTCCATCTCGGTCCGCTGCAGGTGTGGCCGCCGGTCGTGCTCGCCCCGATGGCCGGAGTGACCAACGCCCCGTTCCGCCGTCTGTGCCGTCAGCACGGGGCGGGGCTGTACGTCAACGAAATGATCGGCGCCAAAGCCCTCGTGCACGGCGACCCCAAGACCTCCCTGCTGGCCACCTTCCCGTCCGACGAGTCGCCCCGGTCGATCCAGCTGTACGGAACATCGCCCGGACCGGTGGGCGAGGCGGTGGCCATGCTGGTGGGCGAACGCGGTGCAGACCACATCGACCTCAACTTCGGGTGTCCTGCCCCGAAGATCACCCGACACGGTGGCGGCGCTGCGTTGCCCTACCGCATCGACCTGTTCCGGGAGATCGTGCGCGCCGCCGTGCGCAATGCCGGCGAGGTGCCCGTCACGGTCAAGTATCGAAAGGGCATCGACGACCGCCACCTCACCTATCTGGACGCCGGGCGGGTAGCCCAGGAGGAGGGAGTGGCTGCCGTCGGGCTCCACGCCCGGACTGCCGAGCAGCTGTATTCGGGGGAGGCCGACTGGTCGGCAATCGCCCGTCTCAAAGAGACACTCGAAGTTCCGGTACTCGGCAACGGCGACATCTGGGAAGCCGTCGACGCGATCCGCATGGTGGAGGAGACCGGATGCGACGGGGTGATCGTGGGGCGAGGATGCCTGGGGCGGCCGTGGCTGTTCGCCGACCTGGCTCGGGCATTCGAAGGTGACCTGGCGGTGTCGGTCCCCACGCTCGGCGAGGTGTGCGACGTGATGCTGACCCATGCCCGACTGCTGGTCGCGTGGTTCGACGAATACACGGGAATTCGTTCGTTCCGAAAGCACACCGGTTGGTATCTGAAGGGCTATCCGGCGGGACCAGAAGTTCGGCGCCGGCTCTCGGTGGTCGAAGACGTGGAACAGTTGGCCGACATTCTCGCCGAACTCGACGGTGACGCCCTGCCCCACGAGGGTGCCACCCGGATGCCGCGCGGCCATACGCACGGCCCTCGGCCTGTTCGACTTCCGCATCGCTACCTCCAGGGGGAATGGGACGATTTCGTCCCGGATGAGGCCGAGATGGCTGTGTCCGGCGGCTGATCGATGGCCGAGATCCTCTTCAACATCTTGGGTCCGGTGGCTCTCATCGTGGCGCTCGGCTACGTGGTGGGACGCAACCTCGATGTCGACCCATCCACTCCCTCCAAGTTGTCGTACTGGGTGTTCGGTCCCGCCTTCGTGTTCGACGCCCTGTATCGGGCCGACCTGCAAGCCGATGTCGTGGTGCGAGTGATGCTGGCCGCGGTAGGTGCGCTGGCGGTGTCGGGACTGTTCGGCTGGTTGTGGTCTCGGCTGACCGGCGGCACCCGGCAGGAGAACGCGGCGGTGCTCACCACCTCGATCTACGGCAACGTGGGGAACTACGGGATCGCGGTGGTCGTGTTCACCTTCGGTCCCGAGTCCCTTCCGTTGGCGGCGCTGCTGATGGTGGTCATCAACATTTCCGGCCTGCTCGTCGGGGTAGCGTCGGCCACCGGAGTCGAACACTCCCTGGGCAGGGCGCTGCGACGTGCGATCGTGGCACCGATGTTCGTCGCCGTGATTCCGGCGGTGCTCCTCAATGTCGGCGGGAGCGATCTGCCTCCGGTGCTGGATCGACCGGTCGCCCTGCTCGCCCAGGCGATGATTCCGCTGATGCTGGTGACCCTCGGCATCCAGCTCGCCGGGATGGGCATGCCACGTCTCGATGCCACCGCCGCCAAGGCGCTCGTGGCCAAGCTCGCTGTCCAGCCGTTGGTGGCCGCCTGGCTGGTGTCGTTGCTCCGTTTATCGGATGTGGCCGCCGGTTCGGTGGTGATCCAGGCGGCGATGCCTCCGGCGGTTTTCTCCGCGCTGATCGCGTTGGAACACGACCTCATCCCCGACCGGGTTACGACGATCGTCCTGGGCGGCACCCTCATCTCGGCGGTGACCGTCCCGCTCGCCATCCTCTCCGTCACGTAGGCTGCCGGCGTGGTTTCCAAGCGCCTCGAGCCGTTCAAAGTCTCCGTCTTCTCCGAGATCACCGCCGCCGCCTTGGCGGCGAAGGCAGTCGACCTGGGTCAGGGGTATCCGTCGTGGGAAGGTCCGGCGTTCGCCAAGGACGAGGCGATTCGGGCCCTCGCCGAGGAGTCCAACCAGTACCCGCCGTACATCGGACTCGACGTGCTGCGCAACGCCGTCGCCCACCGTTGGCAGCTCGACACTGGCATGGAGATCGACCCGTCTCGATCGGTCACGGTGACCTCGGGGTGCACCGAGGCACTGTCGTCGACGTTCATCGGCACGTTCGATCCGGGCGACGAGATCATCCTCTTCGAACCGACCTACGACGCCTATCCGGTCGGCTGCGCGCTGTCGGGTGCAGTGCCCCGATACGTCACGCTGCACAGCCCCGACTGGTCGATCGACCCTGACGAGCTGCGGGCGGCGTTCTCGCCGCGTACCGCAGCGATCCTGGTGAACACGCCGCACAACCCGACCGGCAAGGTGTTCACCGCCGAAGAGCTGGGGCTGATCGCCGATCTGGCCGTGGAGTTCGACGCCCTGGTCGTCACCGACGAGGTGTACGAGCGGATGGCATACGCCAGGTCGCACATCCGGATGGCAACCCTGCCCGGCATGTGGGAGCGGACCCTGACCCTGTCGTCGATCGGCAAGTCGTTCTCGTTGACGGGGTGGAAGACCGGATGGGCGATCGGCCCGGAGCCGCTGGTAGCGAACGTCCGGTCGGCCAAGCAGTTTCTGACCTTCACCACGCCCAACCCGATGCAGTGGGGGTCGGCGGCCGCGTTGTGAGCGCCGCAGTCGTATTACGACGAGTTGAAAGCGATGTACCTGGGGAAGCGGGAACGACTCGTCTCGGGTCTGGGGGACATTGGGTTCGGGGTGCGGGAGCCTGAGGGGGCGTACTACGTCCTCGCCGACCACACCGGGTTCGGCATCGGTGACGACGTCACCTTCGTGCGTCATCTCATCGCCGAGCTGGGCGTGGCGGCGATCCCCCCGTCGGCGTTCTACCACTCTTCGGACGAGGGGAAGCGTCTGGTTCGGTTCGCGTTCTGCAAGTCCGACGAAGTCCTCGACGAGGCCCTGGACCGCCTCGCCCGCCTCTGACCCACCCGAACCCTGGGCCAGCGGGGCCCCTGGAGGGCCCCGCCAACCCTGGGTTCACGGGGCCCTTGGAGGGCCCCGCCAGCCCAGGGTTCAGGGGATGAGGAGGACTTTTCCGGTGGTTTGGCGGGATTCGAGGGCGCGATGGGCGTCGGCGGTGCGTTCCATCGGGTACCGGGCGCTGATCCGCACCTCCAAGGTGCCCGCTTCGATCCAGCCGAACAGGTCGCCGGTCCGCTCCAACAGCTCCTCCCGAGTGGCGATGTAGTCGCCCAGAGTGGGGCGGGTGAGGAACAGCGAACCACCCCGTGAAAGCCGCAGCGGCTCGACGGGCTTGACCGCTCCCGACGCGTTCCCGAACTGCACCATCATCCCGCGGGGGCGCAGCAGCTCGAGTGACCGATCGAACACCGCCTGACCGACCGCGTCGTAGACGACGTCGAGGGCACGTCGCCCGGCGATCTCTTCCACCGCATCGCCGAAGTCGACCTCGCGGTACAAGATCACATGGTCCGCCCCGGCGCCTCGTGCCAGTTCGGCCTTGTCCTCCGATCCGACAGTGGCGAAGACCTCTGCGCCCTTCATCTTGGCGATCCGGATCAAGAGCAGACCCACTCCGCCGGCGCCGGCATGGATCAGACAGCGATCGCCCGCAGACAGCGGAAAGGTGTCGTTCACCAGATAGTGGGCGGTCGTCCCCTGCAGCATCACGGCGGCCGCCACCTCCAACGAAACGGAGTCGGGAATCGCGACCAGCCTAGATGCCGGCAGGGCGACCCGTTCGGCGTCGGAACCGAGGATCATCGTCCAGACGACCCGGTCTCCCACCGACAACCCGTCTACTTCGGGGCCGACCTCGACGACCGTTCCCGCTCCCTCCACGCCGGGGATCAGCGGGAACTGCATCGGGTACAGGCCACTGCGGTGATAGGTGTCGATGAAGTTGAGTCCGGCGGCCGCCACCTCGACCATCACCTCCCCCGGTCCGGCGGCCGGGTCGGGCACCTCGGTCCAATGCAGTACATCGGCGTCGCCGGTATGGGGGATCACGATCGCTTTCATGCTTGCTCCTCGTCCTTTCGCACCGTCCAGCCCCGCCGAGTCAGCTCCTCGGCGAGCGCTTCGTCGGAGAACAATGTGAGTTCGACATCCCACTCTCGATGAACCGCCAGATCGGTGTCGAGTAGTCGTTCCACCGTGTCACGAATGGTCCGGGCCCACGCACGTCCGGAGGCTTCGGTTTCCATCGTCAAGGTCGCGTCCGGATTCACGGAGTAGACCCGTACCTGGGGGTGGGGGTTGGTGCGTGACCCGGTTTCGCCGTACACGAGGACGACACCTCCCGCCGGCACGTCTTGGATCCCACCGTCGTTGATGAAGTCACCGACGAACGCCCAACCCGACGACTTGGTGGGGTCCACTTCGTAGACGACCTTCGCCCAGTGTTTGCGGCGATGATCGCCGAGAAGCGGGATCTCGACGGGCACGATTGGCGTGTCGACCGGCATCGGAACGAGGGTAAACCACGCCAGTGACATCGGTCATGGAGGCCGGTCGGACTACCGTGACGGCATGGCACGGTTGAGGCTGTTCGCCGGGCTTCGTGATCTGGCGGGAACGGGCAATGTCGAGATCGAAGGAACCACGGTCGGCGACCTGCTCGACGCGGCCTCGGACCGTTTCGGAGCCGCCTTCGCCAACAGTCTCGGCAACGCCCGGGTGTGGGTGAACGGCGAAGAGGCAGAACCGACGGATCCGGTGGCACCCAACGACGAGGTGGCCCTCATCCCACCCGTATCCGGCGGCTCGCACGCTCTGGAATCCCGTCCTGCTGCACGCGGCATCGATGTCTTCGTCCCTGGCGTGGTCGTCGTCATCCTCATCGTGGCCAACCTGGCATCCGACCCCGGATGGTGGCCGGTGGCGGTGGTTGGGCTCGTCACCGCTTGGGTGATGGACGTCGTCGAAACGCTCACCGCTCGGGGAAGGGAGTTCCCCCTCCTGCCCTCCTTGGTGGCGATGCTGGCAACGGTGGCGGCGGTGTGGTCGCTCGGATCGATCGGACTCGGGGTCGGGCTGCTCGCCGCGGTCGTCTTCCCCCTCGGTTGGGGAGTGGCCAGCGACGGATCTCGCATGGTGCAGATCCTCGGCCCGTCGATCTTGCTCACCTTCGTGGCCTGTATGACGATCGGATCGTTGGTCCAGGTTGCGACCATCAGTCCGGCGAGTCGCATCGTGGGCGTCTACCTGGCGGTGATGGCCGTCTCGGTGCTCACCGCCGGAGTGATCGATCGGTTTCAACACCTTCCCATCGGCGACCCGTTCACGCTGTCGGCACTGGTCGCGGTGGTGACCGCGATGGTGGCGGCGGCGGTGTGGGACCTGGATCTGGTGACCTTCCTGATCGTCGGACTGGTGACAGCGGTGGCCCTCGTGGCCGGTCGCGGACTGGGGTCACTGCTCCGCACCCGTCAGATCATCCTCATCGAACGTCCGCCCGGGTATCTGTCCGTACTCGACGGAATGATGTTGGCCGGGGCCCTCTATCTGCCGGTGCTGACCGTCGTCACCTGACGGCTAGATCGTCCGTCCTAGCCGTATCCCGATCCAGGCGGCGAACAGCCCGAGCACGATCGGGACGACCAACATGGTCAGCAGACGCCCGGGTCGGTCCAAGGCGTCCACCATTTCGATCGACCAGGCCGAGAACGTGGTGAATCCTCCGAGCACGCCGGTGCCGAGGGCGAGGCGCAAGGTCGGGTTGCCTTGTTTGGTGGAGAACCACCCCAACAGCACGCCCAGCACGAGCGAACCGGCGACATTGACGACGCCGGTACCCAGGGACGGAATCCGGTCGTTCAGGGGGGCGGCGATCAGGTATCGCAGGGCGGATCCGACCCCGCCACCCACGGCGACAGCCACGACGGTCAACACCGCCGGGACGATACCGCCGAGTTCTCCGACGACCACCTCCCAGGTACCATCGCCCCGATGTCCACCCGGACGCTGCTCCGCGGGCTCTCCTTTTTCCTCATCGTGGTCTTGACCGGTACGACCGCGCAGCCGAACGCGCTCTCGGTGACCAAAGCCGAGGTGGACGCTGCTTGCGCCGACTCCCAACAGGCGTACGCCGCCTACCAGGAACGTCAGACCGCCTTCGAGCAGGCCGCCCTGGCGTGGGAACGGACCCTGCAGGAGATCGAAGCCATCCGCTACGAACGGGATCGGCTGGCCGGGGTGGTCGACCGGCGAGAGCGCGAAATCGAAGGAATCGAGGAGCGTCTGCAGGAGCTGGCGGTGGAGTTGTACATGCAGGGAGGGTCCGGATCCGATCTCCTGCTGTTCGCCACCTCGGTCGACGAGCTGATCACCGGTTCGGAGTTCCTGGCTGCCGCCACCCGACGCGAGACCGGTTCGCTCGACGACATGCTTGCTGCACGCGCCGACCTGGAGCGCTTCCGTGCCGACCTCGCCGACCTGGACGCCGAGCTACGTATCGTCGAGGCCGAGCAGGCGAGGGTTTCCCAGGAACTGGGCACCCTGGCCGAGGAGGCGGAGGCCGCCTACTCCCAGCTCAGCGGTCGCTGTCGAGAGCTCACCGCCAAGCGCAACTCCGAGATCGCCGCCCAGCGGGCGCGGGAGCTGGCTCGGCAGCGGGGGGCGTCTGGTGGGGTGGGGGTGATCGAAGGATTTCGCTGTCCGATGCCCGGATCGTCGTTCATCGACTCCTGGGGGTTCCCCCGTTCGGGCGGACGCACCCACAAGGGAGTCGACATGTTCCACCGCTGGGACGCGCCGATCGTGGCCGTGACCAACGGCAGGGTGTGGCTGGGAAATGGCGGGCTGGGCGGAAAGACGATCTGGCTGACCGGCGACGACGGCTACGCGTACTACTACGCCCATCTGAGCGGTTTCAACGTGTCGTCCGGCCAGCGGGTGTCGGCCGGTGACGTCATCGGCTACAACGGTGACACGGGCAACGCCCGGGGCGGTGCACCCCATCTGCATTTCGAGATCCACCCCGGGGGCCGGGGGGCACGAGCCGTCAACCCGTATCCGACCGTGGCCGCCGCCTGCCGGTAACCTGAAACCCATGCAGGCACGACGCAGGATCGATCAGGTGCTCGACCCCGAGTTCCTCCAAGACATCGACGAGATCGCGATGGACGAGCTGCGTGGTCGTCGTCAGATGGCGGTCGAAGTGGAGAAGGAACTCTCCTACTACCGCCGCCTGCTCCACGGCCGCATGGATCTGCTTCGCTTCGAACGACGGAGACGAAGCGGGGAAGAGAGCCGCAGCCTGATCGATTCGCTCACCGAGATCCTCGCCGACCCTTCACGAGGAGAAGGTCACGATCCGCGCCGCACGATCCTCGACACCGACCTCCCGCCGATGCCAGACACCGGGCGCCGTGAAGTAGACGCGGTACTCGGTGACGAGGTGCTCACCAAGCTCGACACTGTCGACGATGCCGGACTGGCGGCAGCCTTGGACGCGGTGCAGGCAATCGAACGGGAGATCTCGGACAAGCGGCATCAGGTGCAGCAGGTGGCCGATCTGCTTTCCGCGCAGATCGCCGAGCGCTATCGCTCGGGAACCGCCGAGTCGGTCCCTTCCTGACAGATGCGGGCGGGCCGGACGGCATGATCGCCGTCGTCACCCGGTCGGGACTGGATGAAGCGTTCCACGACGGATGTGTGATCGCGGTCGACTCGACCGGAGCCGTTATCGGCAGGTTCGGAGATGTCGACCGGATCTTCTATGTGAGGTCCACGGCCAAGCCGTTCCAGGCGGCGCTGGCGGTGGAACTGGGTGCCGACCTTCCGCCGGAACATGTGGCGGTGGCGTGCTCGTCGCATGCCGGGACATCCACCCATGTCGCCATCGTCCGGGAGATCCTGGCCGCAGGCGGACTCGAAGCTTCCGACCTGGCTTGCCCGCCGAGTCGTCCGGACTCGCGCGGCGCCGATCGTGACTGGGTTCGGGTCGGCGTGCTCGACCGGCAACCGATCTTCCACAACTGCTCGGGCAAACACGCCGCCATGTTGCGAGCCTGTGTGGCGCAAGGATGGGATCTGGAGACCTACCTCGCGCCGGACCATCCCCTGCAGCAGGCCATCCTGGGTCGCATGGGCGACATCGGAATGCTCTCCTCGTCCGAGGTCGGCGTCGATGGCTGCGGTGCTCCGGTGTTCCGTGTCTCCGCCCGATCCGTGGCAACCGCGTTCGTCCACCTCGACACCACCCCGTACCAGCGCGTCCGGACCGCCATGCACCGCTACCCGGCGCTCGTGTCGGGAACCGGGAATGCCGACGCCGAGATCGCCGTTGGACTCGATGCGGTCGCCAAGGGCGGTGCCGAGGGTCTGTTGGCGGTCGCCGTGGCCGGCAGGGGTGCCCTCGTGGTCCGCTGCTGGGACGGGTCGGAACGTGCTGTGGCGGTTGCAGCACTGGCAGCGATGCAACAACTCGGCTGGGTGAACGAGCGGACGCCGTTCATCGACCGGCTCCACCGCCCGGTTCGCGGAGGAGGAGAGGTAGTGGGTAGCGTCCGCGCAGTGTTCGAACTCGAGAGCGAATGAAACGACATCCGGGCGTCCCGCCCACCATCGACTCCCTCCCGCCTCGCGCCTCGGCCACCGGGCCGTTCGCACGCGCACCCTTCCTTCGTGCCGTCACCGCACTGACCGGTGAGAGCGTGTCGACGGTCACCGACGGCCAGTCGGCGGTGGTGGTTTCGGAGCTCGACGGTGAGCTCCGCTTCGCCGGCGACGCCGATCTCACCGACTACCACTGTCCGCTGGGTTCCGAGATCAAGCCGGTCGTCGCCCATCTCGTCGACCAGACACCGTCCGGAACCCGCCTTCGATTCGACTCACTACCGGCCGAGGCAGCACACGAACTCGCCGACGGGCTGGCTGCCGCAGATCTCGACGTCGAATGCACCCAGCACGCGGTCACGGCAGTCGTCGACATCTCGGCGGGGTACGAGGCATACCTGGACGCCATCGGGAAGAAGCAGCGGCACGAGGTTCGTCGCAAGCGCCGCCGCTACACCGATGAGGTCGGAGAGCTGATCCACGAGGTGCACACCACTCCGAGCTGGGCCTTGGAGGAGTTCTTCCGTCTGCACCGGCTGTCCGACGGCGCAAAAGGCGAGTTCATGACGCCTCCCCGCGAAGCGTTCTTCCGCTCCCTCATCGCCCAGGATGGATGGCGCCTCGATGTCCTCCGCATGCCCGACGCCCAACGGGCCACTGCGTGTCTTTTCTCCTACGTCGACTCCGAGGGCGTGTACGTGTACAACAGCTCCTACGACCCCGGATTGCGCGACGCCTCCCCGGGGGTGGCCATCGTCGGATCGATGATCGAGCAGGCGTGCCGTGAGACGATTCCCCGGTTCGACTTCCTCAAGGGGGATGAGGTGTACAAGTTCCGGCTGGGTGCCGAGCCGCGCCCCCTCTACGAAGTGACTGCGGTCGCATGATCGAAAGAGTCGCGTACCTGTCGATGCACACCTCCCCGCTTCTCCAACCCGGGGCGGGGGACGCAGGCGGGATGAACGTCTACATCGACGGTCTCGCCCGCACGATGGCCGGACGCGGCGTGGCGGTCGACGTCTTCACCCGCCGCACCGAACCCGACCAGCCCGACGAGGTGGCGGTGGCCCCTGGTTATCGAGTGTTCCATGTCGATGCCGGCCCGGCTGAACCGATGCAAATCCGGCCGATGGCGATCTACGTCACCGAATTCGCCGAATCGGTCGTCGCACGGATCGATCTGGACGGGCAGCGGCCTGATCTGATCCACAGTCACTATTGGCTCAGTGGATGGGCGGGATTGTTGGTGAAGCGCAAGCTGGGGATCCCACTCGCCAACAGTTTCCACACGCTTGGGCGAGTGAAGGACCTCTTCAAACGGGCCGACGAGCCGCCGGAGAGTCTCTTGCGAATCGCCGCCGAAGCCGAAGTGATCCACAACTCCGAATGCGTGGTGGCTTCCACGCCGCTGGAGGCCCGTGACCTGTTGGAGCACTACGGCGCCGATCCCGGACGGCTGTGCACCTCGCCCCCCGGTGTGGATCACACCGTGTTCGCTCCGGGGGATCGTGCGGAGGCACGCAGCCGTGTCGGTTTCGGTCCTCCACCGGTGCTGCTGTACGCGGGGCGCATCCAACCGCTCAAAGGTGTGGATGTGGCACTCGGTGCCTTTCGACTCGTACGAGAGGCGTTCCCTGAGGCTTCGATGGTGATCGTCGGAGGTCCGAGTGGCGCGCAGGGCCGGGAGGAACTCGACCGTCTGCGGGCGCTCGCCGCCGACATCGGTGGTGTCGACTTTCGTGACCCGGTACCGCACGACGATTTGGCCGACCATTTCCGGGCAGCCGATGTCCTGTTGCTTCCCTCGCGCACCGAGTCTTTCGGCCTGGTCGCCGCCGAGGCCCAGAGTTGTGGGCTCCCGGTGATCGCCGCCCGTACCGGGGGCCTGTCGCATGTGGTCGACCACGACACGTCCGGGTTCCTGATCGACGGATGGGATCCTGCCGACTATGCCGCGGCTGCGATCGACGTCCTTTCCGATCGGGCGCTGGCCGACCGTCTTCGTGACGGAGCGTTGGGCTGGTCCCAGCGCTTCTCCTGGGACGCCACGGCGAACCGGTTCCTCGAGCTGTATGCGGGTGTGAAGGAACGTGCAGGACAGGCGTGACCTCCTCGTCACCATGATCCGACGGTGGGTCGACGATCCCGACTCGACCGTCGTCTATGCCGAAGAAGTCGATCACAGGTGGGCGGTGCGGATGACGCATACCGTACGAGACGCCACCACGGTGTGGTGGGAGACAGGTGAGCGCACGGTCCGCATGGAGGCCTACGTGGGACCCGTTCCAGAGCATGCGGCTGAAGCGGCCTTCCGCCTAGCACTGGTGCGCAACCGCGACTCGTGGCGGTGCCGGTTCGCTCTCGATGAAGAAGGTGCGCTGGTAGTGCGGGGGCGTCTCGCCAACACCGAGGTTTCGAACGAGACCCTCGACGCCCTCCTCGGTGAGTGCTACGACCTGATCGAGCGGACCTTCCCGCTCCTCGTCAGGCTGTATCGGAAACGCCCCGATCGCTGAGACACACCTCTTGTCTGCTCGGCGGCTATCCCATAGGTTCGCCCCATTCGATGCCGGGCGGAGCACCCGATGGCCGTTCGGGGAAGTGCGGTTACGACCGAGTGCTTCGCCCCGGTGTCGGATTCACTCGACGCAGATAGCGCCGTCGGCACGGACCACGACACATATTGTGCCCGACACCCAACGGGAATCCTCGACACCGAAGCCCAGCGTGCGAGGGTTGGAGTCTTCTCGCTCGACCGCAGGAGCGGAGGGCCGGGAGGGGGTCGACGGTGTGGCGTCGGATTCCGCAGCGTCCGAGGTGGCGGCTGTGGTGGTGGCGGCTGTGGTGGTGGTCGTGGTCGGGGCAGACGTCGTGGTGGTGGTCGGTGCCGGGGCGGATTTCGACTTCATGAATATCACGGTGACGTAGATCTTTCCTGCGTCGTCGTGACCGACGCCCACTCCGACATGGTCGTAGTCGCCGAGGATGTTGGCCCGGTGCGACGGAGACTCCATGAAGGCACGGTGGAGCGACGAGGTCGTACCGCCCTTGCCGACGTTCTCTCCGAGCACCAACCATCCGGTGGTCACCGCCGACAGTTCCGACGAGGTGCTGTGGAAGATGGTGCCGGTGGGGATCATCTGGGCGGTGTGGTTGCGGGCTCCGACGACCAGATCGTTGTGTACGGCCAGCGGGGCGAGGCCTGCCGCCGACCGGCTCTGATTGATCATCGAGACGAACTCGCCTTCTTCCGACGGCGACGCCCACGCCACAGCGGTCGTCCCCGCGAATACGAAGATCGCTGCAACCAGCGCGGTCAGCCTCCGAACGTTCATGCGACCTGTATCGGCCACTCTCCGTGGTGACTTGACCGTTCGTTCGGTCGAGTCCGGCCAGATTCCGAAGATGAGCTCGCGCAGGTTGATGGAGGTGGTTGTCATCGTGTCGAGGTCGACTCGCAACGACCCGAGGCGCAGCCCCTGCATGCCTTCGCCGGCGTTGGTCAGTACCCGGAGCACCTCGTCGGCGTATTCGAGGCGACCGAGGCCGAGACAGCTCCCGGACCCGTCCTGGACGCCGACCAGAACCCCGTCCAGCCGGGCAAGGTCGAGGCCCATCGGCAGGGTCGGTGCAAACACGGTCTCCCGGACTCGCCAGCGTTCCAATGGACCGGAGAACGCCTCCGCCAGCGCACGGGTCCGAGCCGCGGCACGGGCGTCGGGTGCGCTGGGCGGAACGTCGGGGTCTGCGGGGAGCGCCATCACGTCGACGGCGAAGAACCGCCGCAGCATTCCGATCACCGGCTCCAGCTCCCCTCCCCGCTGGAGTGCCAGCACCAGGTCGGGTCGAATGAGTTCCACCTTGTGATACTTGAGAGTCTGGCCTACCACCCCGGAAATGGTTCCGGTGGTGTCCACGATCACCAGATCCGCCGCTTCGGAGCCTGCTCGTGCCATGGCGGTGGTGGCGATCACATGCTGGAGGACGAGACGGTCAGGCGAGAGGCCGCCGACGAAATGGAGTCGGTCTGCGTGACGTCGACCTTCGATGTCGGATTCCCTGCGGATGATCTTCAGCCCCACGCAGGTGGGAGGCCCGATGGTCGAGTTCCCGATGTCGGCGTCGACCAGGGCCACCGACCGGTTGCGCCGCAGCGCCTCACGGGTGATGGACACCGCAGTGGTCGACTTGCCGGTGTCCATCCCACCGATCAGAAACACCGAGGACTCCGCCGCGGCGCGCCCGATCGCTTCGGAGATGGATGGGACCGACATGGGCGGGATCGTACTGTCGATGTGGATCGCTGCCCGCCGGTCGTATCCTCCCTCGCCGTGACCTCCTACATCAGCTTTCTCTCAGATTTCGGTAGCGACGACGAGTTCGTCGGTGTGGTGCATGGCGTGATCGCCCGGCTGGCGCCCGAGGTGCGGGTGATCGACGTGACACATTCGATCGGTCGGGGGGACGTCCGGGCGGGGGCCTTGGCCCTGACCCGTGCGATCCAATACTTGCCCGACGGGGTGATCCTGGCCGTGGTCGACCCGGGGGTGGGCACCCCTCGACGGGCGATCGCCGCCCGGACGGCTTCCGGGATCTTCGTCGGTCCGGACAACGGACTGCTGAGTCCGGCGGTGGCGATGGTGGGAGGCGCAGATCGAATCGTGGCGATCGAGAACCCGGAGATGCGGATTCCGTCCTCGGGTGAGACCTTTCATGGTCGCGACGTGTTCGGTCCGGCGGCGGCACTGTTGGCCTCCGGCGAAGCCAGCCTGGACGATTGCGGTCCGGTTGTGGATCCGGAGTCGGTATCCCCGTTGCTCCTGCCGCTCCCCGAGGTGGAGCCGGGCTCGATCTCGGCCATGGCCTGGTGGGTGGATCACTTCGGCAACGTCCAAACCAATGTGTCGCCCGAGGAGATGACGCTGGCCGGCATTTCCGACGAGTCGACCGTGACCGTGCGTGTGGGGGCGTCCGAGTACGAGGTTCCCTGGGTGACCGCATACGGCGATGTCGCCGAGGGCGAGTTGCTTCTCCACGTCGACGGGTCCGGGCTGATGGCCCTCGCCGTCCGGCACGGAAGCGCGGCGGCGGTACTCAACCTGGCAGAAGGTCAGTCGGTGCGGTTCACGAGTTGAGGATGGCGTAGATCTGGAAACCGCCTGCGATCGCCAAGATCAAGAGCAGGAGGGCGATCACGACGGCAGTGGCAGGACGCATCGCCGAGCAAGGTAGTCGTTCCGATACTCGGCCTTTCGGTCCAGACGCGACGAAGCCTCCCGGGGCAAGGGAGGCTTCGTCTACGAAGGCAGCGGCTCCACCGTGGGGCGGGCTGGGAGGCTATCCGATCACACCTCGGGTCTTGAACGTGCCCTTGGCATGAACTGGTAGAACCAATCCGCCTTCGCCATGAGGCAGTTGGTACTGCCCCATGCCATTCTAGATCGGCCCCCAGAGAGCGGACCTTGAACGAAATTTCCGTCGAATTCCTGACCCGTGGAGGCTGTCACCTGTGTGAGGAGGCCTGGCCGGCTGTGCGCCGCGCCGTGCGCTGGTCGGGTGTCACGGTCGTCGAGGTGGACGTCGACGACCGTGACGACCTGGTGCGCGACTACGGCCTGCGGATTCCGGTGGTCCGGGCCGGCGGTTCGGTCGTGGCCGAAGGCCGCATCGACCCGGTTGGACTGTGGTGGCGGTTGGTCAGGCTGCGCTTCAACCCGAGCGGCGGGAGCTGAGCGCCGCTTCGGTCGACGGCTCTTCGGCGGGGGTTTCGTCCGTCGTTCCCTCGCCCTCCTCCGCTGGCGCCTCGACCAGTCCGCAGTCGATGAACGTCTGGTTGGGGTCGGCTCCGCCGAAGCGGATCCGTTCGAATGCCACCACCGATGCCAGTTGCTCGTCGGTGAGGCTGGTGAATCCGGGCATCACACCGCCGCCGCCCACGGGTTTGGCCAGGTCGCCGTAGGTGGCGATTCCTTGTTCGCGGAACCCGTTGGTGCCGAGCCGCACCCATTCGAGATGGTCGAGGCAGGAGGTGAACACGTTGTTGATGTTGCCGAACGCCGGGCCGACGCCCCCCTCGCCGTTCACGCCATGACAGCCCGCGCACGAGGCGTATTGGGATTCGCCGATGGCCAGGAATTGGGCGCCGCCACCGCCGCCGGTGGCACGGCCTTCGAAGGCGCTGCCGTCGCAGTTCTCGAGACCGCCGGTGACGACGTCGATCTGCAGCCGGACGTCGCCGTCGCTGCACACCGCGTCGGCCGTGTTGGCGCCGGCGAGGTACAGCAGTCCGAAGGCGGGCAGGATGAAGAAGGCGGCAGCCAGCCAGCGGGGGACGGCAGCCAGTGTCCGCTCGGCGATCCCGATGGTCGGCACCGTGATCACCACCGGGTGGTCGAGTGCCTCTTCCGGCGTGACCTCCTTGGGTGTGGGGAGTGGCTCGACACCTGCGGGGGCTGCGGCCGGAGCTTCGGGTGAGGGTGCCGTTTCGCTGGTGGACGGTTCGGGTCGGGTTTCGGTTTCGGGTTCGGCGGCCGGTTCGGGTGTGGTGGGTT
>JBKHXZ010000268.1:0-11219 GCA_046565785.1 Acidimicrobiia bacterium | reverse complement strand
GGACGGCCGCTTCCCGCTCCTCGTCAAGCTGCTCGACGCCCGAGAACACCTCTCGGTTCAGGTGCATCCACCGGAAGATGTCGCACACTCCGATCCGGCGGTCCGTGCGAAGACCGAATCGTGGTACGTGCTCGACGCCATCGAGGGTTCGCGACTCTGGCTGGATGTCCGCCCGGAAGTAGCCGACTCCGAGCTGGCAGCCGGTGTCGGCAGTCCGGCGGTGGTGTCGATGCTTGGCGAGGTGCCGGTCGGTCCCGGTGACTTCCATCACATTCCGGCCGGTCGGATCCATGCTCTCGGTGGGGGTGTGCTCGTATTCGAGATCCAAACCCCGTCGGATACGACGTTTCGTATCTATGACTGGACCGTGGAATACGACCGTGCCGGTCGGGAGCTGCATCCGGGGGAGGCCATCGCCTCGATCGTGCGTTCCGATCCGTCCGCCGTGTCGATTCCGGCCGCGAGCAGCGGCGGCGTCCGCACTCTGTTGGAGACACCGGCGTACTGGCTGCGGGAACATCGGGCCGAGGCCGATCGCATCGATCTCGATCCACGGCCCGAGTTGCGGGTGCTGATGATGGTGGCCGGCAAGGTGGTACTCGGGGACGAGGAAGTCGTGGCGGGCGAACTGGTGATGCTGCCTGCCGCGTCGTCGCTCCTCGGCTCGCTCGAGGCCACGCCCGGATCGGTGCTCTTGGAAGCCGGCATCACCTGATCGATCACCGCCCGTTGGTGGAGAAGTGCATGGGGTCGGTGAGCGAGGTCCAACGTCCACCCCAGTGCCATCCGATAGCGTCGAAGGCCTGAACGACGACATCTCCCTCCACGATCATTCCGGGTCGGACGTCGTTCCGGTCGGTGTAGGCCGACGCCAGCTCCGGTAGGACGAGGTCGCCTTTCACGTACGGGTTGTGGAACGGGTTGATGTCGACGGCCTCGCCGCTGGCGTGCATAGACCAGGCGGAGGATCCGACGACCGGCCGGCACACGAAGCCGGTGGTCACGTTCCCGTCACCGGTCGGCGGCAGGTCGAGTTCGTCGGTACGAATCACCCGCATCTCTTCGATCGGGAAGCGTGCCGCGTGCAGTGCCGAGAACACGTCGACGATGGCGTAGGCGTGGTCGGCATGGACGAGGAGTTCTCCGGTGTGGTGGTCGCCGTCGAAGCCCCAGTGGGTGACGGTCACGTAGCGCAGGTCGTCGAGACCTACCGGGCACGCGGGCGTCCAGGTCGATCGGGCGACCACCTCTTCGGGAACGGGGAGCACGGTGGCAGAGAAGCTGTCCGAGGTGGGAGGGGCCAACAGGGCGGGGGTGGCGAGGGAGCGATCGACGAGTTCGGGTGGCGTGGGCAACACTTCGCCGAATCCGTCCTCCCGCAGGGGGAGCGGACGGGTTCCCAACCAGTCGGGGCGTCGATGAGGGTCAGGCGGGGTGGTGGTCGACGAAACCGTGGTGGTCGTCGATACGAGGCTGGTGGTGGTCGCCGAAACAGTCGTGGTCGACGCCACGGTCGGGTCTGTCGGACCGGGTTCGGCGACGGTGGGCGAACATGCGGTGAGCACCACCAGAAGCGGGATCGCGCGGCGCATGACGAGGAGGCTATCGGTAGGAAAATCCTTGATGGTCCGGGTCCGTCTGCCGATGGATGGAGTCAGTGGCTGGATCTGCACTCGTACCCGCACCCGTCGCCCGCCTCAATCGCGGTCTTCTGGGACTTCGCGTTGCCCTCTACGCCGTCGTCCTCGCCGGTCTGTGGATGGCCCACGCCCCTTGGTGGGTGCTGGTCGGGGTCGTCTCTGTCGTGGCCTTTCCGGCTATCCGCCTTCCCTTCCTCTACACCCGTCGTGTCCACTACGGGGTGGGGAGTTCCATCGTTCTCGAGTTTCTCCTGTGGCTCGCCCACGGCCCGCTCCCCGGACTCGAATACGTGCCGATCGTCTCGGTCTCGGTTGCCGCATTGGTTTTGTCACGCCGGGCGGCGGCGATCGCATGGGCCGGTGCCGTGATGCTCCAGACTGCGTCTGTGGTGTTGACCGCCGAACGCAACGGGTCCGACATGGTGGCGGGAGAGATGGTGGCGCTCGTCTTGTTGGTGATGGTGGGCCCGGCGTTTCGGGGAATCGCCGCGGTTCTCTCCGACTTGCGCGACGAGTTGGCGGAGCGAGTGCGCGAACAAACGCGTCTCACCGAGATCGTGGCAGAAAAGGATCGCTTCTTGGAAGGTGCGGCGCACACGCTGCGGACTCCGCTCACCGGCGTCCTCGGACTGGCCGAAGTCGTCGACGCCGGTGAACTCGACCCCACCGAACAGCGCGAACTCGTCCGGACGATCGTGTCGGAAGGCCGTCGCCTGGTGCGGGCGGTCGACAACGTGATCGTGGGGAGCAGACTTCCGATGGGTCGAGTGGAGCTGCTGGCCAAACCGGTCGACCTCGCCTCGGCTGCCAGCTCCGTCGCCGGTGGGCGTGCGACGGTGGATGGGCATGCCCTCGGGTCGGGTGATCCGGCGCGGGTCATGACCGTCATCGGGAATCTCATCGACAACGCCGAGTCTCACGGTCGGGATCCGATCGTCGTGACGGTCTGGGAGGCCGACGGGCGAGCCTTCTTCGAGGTCGCCGACGAAGGCCCCGGCATCCCGCCCGAATATCGGGATGCCGTCTTCGACCGGTACGACACTCGCATCGACAACTTCACACAACCGGCTCCGATGGGCTTGGGGCTGCCGGTGTCCCGTCAGCTACTCCAGGCGATGGGCGGCGACCTCACGTGTGTCGGGAACGGCAATCGGTTCCGCGGATGGATCCCGGTGTCGCGGGAGTCCGCACCGGTGCGACATGGCTGACGTCCTCGTCCTGCACGAAGGCTGGGGTCGACCCAGTGTCGACCACATCGTCGACCGTCTCGAACGGGACGGATTCGGCGCACACGCTCCCGACCTGTTCGCGCCGAGATCTGCGTGGTTAGCGGCTCCGATCGCTGCCTCGTTGCTCGGCATCGGGCGAGGACAGGCGTTCCAGGTTGCCGATCAGGCCTATGAGCAGGTGAGCCCTGCGGCAGTCATCGGCCTCTCCTTGGGTGCTGCCATGGCGGTGAGGAGGGCCTGGCCGGTTCCGATCGTGGCGGCCTACGGTCACGTTCATCGACGACTGGCGCTTCGGGCACCCGCGCTCGGTGTCTATGGGACGGCGGACCGCACGTTGCTGGCGTCCGGACGACGGCTCGAGCGACAGGCCGACGTTCGGTGGTACGACGGCGCAGGACATTCGTTTCTGAGTACCCACGTCCCGAGGATCGGATCTCTGGTCGGTCCTCACCCGGCTGCCGAGCAGGCGTGGTCGGACATCGTCGAGTTCCTGAGCCGCGCCGTTGCCACGGACGGATTTGCCAGTCTGCACGGCAACTAACTTCGCCCGGTGCGCGAGCTTTTTGCGATCCGTCCCTATGCCCTGATCTGGACGGTGGGGCTGATCCAGGGCATCGGTTTTTTTCTCCTGGTCAACGTCCCCGGGCGATTCCTGGAGCTGGGCCTGACCGAAGGCCAGATCGGTCTCGTCTATTCCGGTGCGGCGCTGGTCGGGCTCGGGATGCGTCCAGTGTTGGGGCGCACCTTGGACGTCGTCCACCGGCGGACGGTGATCCGGGTGGCAGGGGTGGTCAATGCGGCGGCCGTTGCCGGACTCGCAGCCATGAGCTTCGCCGGGCCGGTGCTATATGGGTGGTTCGTCGTCGCCCGGGCCTCCCAGATCGCCATCGCCACCGCCACTCTCACCTACGCCGCAGACACCCTTCCGCTCCATCTGCGCACCCGAGGCCTCGCCATCTTCGGACTGTCCGGGCTGATCCCGATCGGTGTGTCGAACGTGGCGGGCGATCAGATCATCGCCCTCACCGGCTACACCGGTGCCATCTTCACTTCGGCCGCGCTGGCCCTCGTCGCTTCCGTCCTCGTGTGGTGGCTGCCGACGCTCCCGGTGCTGGGCCAGCGTGCCCGGCGGTCGTTCTGGGCGGCTCTGATGCAGCCGGATTTGCGGATCGTGTGGTTCGTGACGTTGATCTTCTCGATGGGGATCGAGACGCTGTTCGCGTTCATGCGCGCCTACGTCGAGTCGCATCCGGGAGTCGGCACCCTCGGCGGATTCTTCGGTGTGTACGGCTTGTTCGCGGTGCTATCCCGCCTGACGACCGGAACCCGGTTCGAACTCGCCAGCCCTCGGCGCACCATCTCCTTCGGCATCAGCGCCCTTGCCGGGACTCTCCTGTTGCTGTCCACGGCGCCAGACACCGGCCTCTTCCTGGCTGCAGGGGTGATCGGTGGTGTCGCCCATGGGGTGGTGTTCCCGCTGTTGAGCACCGAGGTCGTGGGAAGGGCACGGACAGCTGAGCGGGGGTCGGCGGTCGCTACGTTCACTTCGCTGTTCGACATCGCCATCCTGGGTGTCGTCCCGATCGTCGGTGCGGTGATCGACACGGCCGGTTATTCGACGGCATTCGCCAGTCTGGGGCTGGTGATGCTTCTGGGGGTCGTCTGTTACGTCCGCTGGGATCGACGCCTGCCCGAAGTTCGGATGGTGTCGGTCACCGTGGAAGACTGATCACATGACCGACGCTCCCGACACTCCGGCGATCCGCTACGTGACCGAGAACCGCATCACCCACCGCCTGGTGGGATACGGCCATGTCCGCTCGGCGGAAGAAGCGGCACAGGCGCGAGGCATCCCGCTGGGTGCCCTGGTCAAGACGTTGGTGATCCGGGTGGATGATGGCCAGTACCTGTTGGCGTTGGTTCCGGGCGACCGGGGATTGGACTATCCCAAGCTGCGGAAGCATCTCGGGGTTCGCCGTTTGACCATGCCCGACCCTGCCGAGGCCAGACGAGCCACCGGGTACGAGCGGGGAACCATCACCCCCTTCGCCGCCGGCGATCATCGGATCGTGGCCGACGAGCGCCTCTTCGAACTCGACGAGATTTCGCTCGGGTCTGGGGCTCACGGCTGGGCTATCCATGTCGCCCCCAACATCCTGGTCGAGCTCGGGGCTGAGTCGGCCGACATCGCCGGCTGAAGGAATACGACCGACCAGGCCGATCGTTTGGAGTGGAGATGACTGAACATATGGAACTCGGACTCACCACCTTCGCCGAGACGATGCCGGACCCGGCCACCGGCGAGATCGTCGACCACGGCACTCGCCTCCGCCAGGTGCTGGCAGAAGCGGACGTCGCCGAGTCGGTCGGACTCGAGGTGTTTGGGGTGGGTGAGCATCACCGGCCTGACTTCGCCGTGTCGGCCCCGGCGGTGGTACTCGCCGCGATCGCCGGGCGGACCCGTTCGATCCGGCTCACTCCGGCAGTCACCGTCCTCTCGTCGGACGATCCGGTGCGAGTCTTTCAACAGTTCGCCACCCTCGACCTGCTGTCCGAAGGGCGTGCCGAGCTGATGGTGGGACGAGGCTCGTTCATCGAGTCGTTCCCTCTCTTCGGCCAGGACCTGGCCGACTACGACGAGCTGTTCGCCGAAAAGCTCGACTTGCTGTTGAAGATCCGGGACGAGGAGCGAGTCACCTGGAAGGGTCGTTTCCGTACCCCGCTCGACGGGCAGGTGGTGGTGCCTCGCCCCGCCCAGGATCCGTTTCCGATCTGGGTAGCGGTAGGCGGCAACCCGGCGTCGATGGTGCGGGCCGGGCTGCGGGGGCTGCCCGTTGCCTTGGCGATCATCGGCGGCGATCCGGAACGTTTCGCCGGCCTGGCCGACATCCATCGCCGCGCGTTGCGCGAGGCTGGTTACGACCCGGCGGAGGTGCCGCTGGCGGTTCATGCGCACGGTTACGTGGCGGACAGCGACGAGCAGGCCGCCGACGAGTACTACGACTCCTACGCCGTTGCCATGAGCCGGTTGGGGAGGGAGCGGGGTTGGGGTCCGATGACCCGGCTCCAGTACGACGCCATGCGAGCGCCATCCGGGTCGCTGGTGTTGGGCTCCCCGGAGACGGTCGCAGCCAAGATCCTTCGCTGGAAGGAGATCCTCGGTATCAGCAGGTTCATGCTGCATGTGAGCGTCGGCACGCTTCCCCATGATCAGGTGCTGCGTTCGATCGAACTCCTCGGCACCAAAGTGGCACCGCTCGTCAACCAGGACTGACCGGTATCGTCCCGGGCCATGTTGGCTGAGCCCTGGGATCCGGCGATTCGGCCCGACCCGCACACGTATTGGAACGCGCTCCGTGAGATCGAACCGGTCGCACCACGGATCGGACCGATCACCGGTCAGACGTTCTGGATCCTCACCCGCTACGAGGACTGCGTGTCGGTGCTCCGGTCGCAGACGGCGGGCAAGCAACCCGAACTGCATCTCGACCCGTCCCAACTGTTCGATTTCGGTGAACAGGGTCCGTTCGAGGTGCTGGGGCGCAACATGCTCTTTCTGGACCCTCCGGATCACACACGGCTGCGTGGCCTGGTCCGGGGTGGGTTCTCCAACCGGACGGTCGAAGCCCTGGTTCCGCGAATCGAGGTGGTCGTCGCCGAGCTGCTGGACGGTCTGGAAGGGCGAGAGTCGTTCGATCTGATCGAATCGTTGGCGTTGCCTCTGCCGGTGATCGTGATCGCCGAACTCTTGGGCATCCCCGAGTCCGATCACCGGCGCTTCCGGGGTTGGACCGACGCCTTCCTCGGGCGGGGCACCACCATGGATGAGTCGATGGCCGCCGGCATCGAGTTCATCCAGTATCTGAACGACCTCGCCGAGGAGCGGCGCCGCGATCCGCGGGACGACATGATCAGTTTCCTGCTCCACGCCGAAGAAGATGGGGAACGGCTCGACCATCAAGAGTTCCTGGCGATGGTGTTCCTGTTGTTGATCGCCGGCCACGAGACGACCGTGAATCTGATCGGCAACGGCGTACTCGAACTCATCCGTCACCAGGGTGAATACACGCGGCTGCTGGAAGGCGAGGTCACGGTCGAGTCAGCGGTCGAAGAGTTGTTGCGGTTCCACGGTCCGGTCGAGTCGACCACCCTGCGCTGGGGATACGAACCGCTGATAGTGCGAGACGTGACGATCCCTGCCGGTGCTCCCATCGTGCCGATCCTCATGGCTGCCAACCGGGATCCTGGCGCTTTCGACGAACCGAACCGCCTCGACTTGGGTCGAGAGCCCAACCGGCATATCGCGTTCGGAACCGGGATCCATCTTTGTTTGGGGGCGCCTCTGGCGAGGCGGGAAGCACACGTCGCCTTTGCCGCACTTCGTGACCGGGTCGGGCGGCTCGAACTCGACATGGATCCGGCCGACCTCGCCTGGAGCGAAGGGTTCTTCCTGCGGGGCGCACGGTCGATCCAGGTGAGGAGGGCGGCGTGACCGATCGGATGCGGGCGGTGGTCCGTTGGGTCGGCCTGTCGCTGTTCCTGGTGGTCGGGTTCTTCTACCTGGCGTCGGGTCTGTTGGTGCCGACCTGGCCGTGGCTGGCGCTGCTCAACGCGACGGGGGTGGTGATCGCCGTCGTCACGTTCCGCTATTCGGTGGAGCGGTGGTGGATCGCCTTCGCCGGACCGGTGGCGGCGATTGCGTTTTGGTATCTGTACGTGAATCTGGGGGACGCCCTGTTGGGCTGGACTGCATGACGGGCAGGCCGATCGAGCCGGCGCCGTCGAGGTTCTCCTTTCCCGATCCGAGACTGGCCGGCCTCGACGACTGCATCGCGGTCGGGGGTGATCTGGCTCCGGGCACCATCCTTCATGCCTATCGCCACGGGTTGTTCCCCATGCACCTGCCGGACGGCCGTCTCGGCTGGTGGTCGCCGTCCGCCCGAGGTGTGATTCCGGTCGACGGGTTGCGGGTCACTCGCAGTCTGCGTCGTTCGCTCCGCCGCTATCGGGTCACCGTCGACGAGGACTTCGAACAGGTCGTGGACGGATGTGCCGACCCGGATCGGCCCGGCGCATGGATCAACGACGAGATCCGTACGGCGTATGTCGAACTGCACCGCCTGGGTTGGGCGCACTCGGTGGAAACGTGGTCGGGTGCCCGTCTGGTAGGCGGCTTCTACGGGTTGGCGATCGGGGCGGCGTTCTTCGGCGAGTCGATGTTCCATCGTGAGCGCGACGCCTCCAAGGTGGCGCTGGTGCGGTTCGTCCACCGGTTCGCCGCCACCGGGGGAGAGTTACTCGACGTGCAGTGGGCGACCGACCATCTCCGCTCGTTGGGCGCCGTCGAGTTCACACGCCACGAGTACCTCACCCGACTCGAAGCGGCCCTGTCTCGACCGCTTCCCAAGATCTGGAACCCGACTGCCGGCGAGGCCGGTGGGTAGGATCCTCGCCCGGCCCACCCAGGAGGAACACGTGCCCACGGTGCTCGCCGCGATCGACCTCACGCCGTTGGGGCGGAGGGTGGCGGACCGGGCTCGGCTGGTTGCCGAGGCGGCAGGCGGAGACGTCGAACTGCTGCATTGCATCGAACCGCTGACCGAAGCGTTGGTCGAGAGCGGCGTGGCCGAGCTCATCCGTGACCACCGCGTCCGCGCCTCCGGCGAGGTCGCCGAGTGGTGCGCCGGTCGGGCGTCGGTTCCGGTGCATTCGCACACGGTCAAGGGGGCAGCCTCGTTCGAGATCGTCAAGGCATCGAAGAACGCCGATCTGGTCGTGGTCGGATCGTCGACCGTGGACAATGCCGACGTCGGCCCGACCGCATTCCGGGTGGCCGAGACTTCCCGCAGCGACGTGCTCGTGGTGCGTCGTCAACCGCGAGTGGGATACCGCCGGGTGGTCGTCGGAGTCGACCTGTCGGAAGGCTCGGCCCTGGCCGTCGAGGCGGCGTTGCGGTGGGCACCCGAGGCCGAGATCACCATCGCATACATCCTCCCCACCCGGTTCGACCCCTACATGCTCGAAGCGGGACTCTTCCCCGAAGAGGTCGACCAGATCCGCCGGGTCCGGCTCGACGAAGCCGGATTCCGCCTCGAGGAATTCGCCGAACGCTGGCCAGGACGGGTTCGCCCGTACTTGACGGACGGTCCCGCGGAAGCCCTGCTGGAAGACGTGGCGCGGCGGCGGAACGCCGACCTGGTGGTGGTCGGGAGCCGAGGAGCCGGTGCAACGAAGATCGTGCTGCTGGGCACCGTGGCATCGTCGGTGCTGCGCGGTATGCCGTCCGATGTGCTGATCGCCCGAGTGCCCGGCGAATTCCGTCGACCGTAGGAGCCAAAATGACGATTCCCGTCGGACCGCTGACCACCTATCGCCGAACCCGGGTGGTGGCGGGCGTGGTGGCAACCGGTGCTTGGGGGCTGGTCACCGCTTTCGAGTCTTCGGCCTGGCCGCTCGTGGTCGCCTCGGTCATCTTCGCGTTCGTTTCGTTCACCGATCTTCGTTTCGGGATCCCATCGCCCGAACTGGTCGTCGTCACCGACGCGGTGGCGGTGTTCGGAGCGATCTTGTGGGTCCGTCCGTTCCCGGGGGCGGAGGCGCTGGCGTTGGCGGTGGTGTTCGGGTCGGCGCTGGTGATGGCGGCCGGCCGGTGGCTGCGGTGGATCCTGCCGACCGCCACCCTGGTGGTGGTGGCCGGGGCGCTCTACAACCACATCTGGCGTGACCCTCCAGCTTGGTCCGATGCGGCGGTGGTGGGCAATGCGCTGGTGGCCCTGGTGGCGGTGGCTCCGATGCTGTTCTGGGTGGCTGCCACAGTCGCCCGGGCGTTTCCTTCTGGAAGTCTCGTGGCCGCAGCCGTCCCCGACCCCGGCGAGTTCGCCCATACCGTGGTGGAGCGGTCCAGGGAGGGTCTGGTGGTCATCGACTTCGAGTCCCGCATTCGGTTCACCAACGAGGCGTTCGCCGCCATGTTGGGCTACGACCGGCGCGAGATGCTCGGTCAGTCCCTGGCGATGGCGATGGACTCGGAGACCTTCCAGCGCCACGAGCGAGCACTGCAACAGGCCATGCTCTCACGTCAGCCGATCGACCGTTCGAATCTGGAATTGGTCGGTAGGCATCGGGACGGGCACCCGGTGACCGTGCTCGTTTCCCTTTCCGAGCTGAAAGGTGGAGGGGAACGTCTCGTGTTGGGGGCGGTGCGTGATGTCTCCGAGATCGTGGCGTTGCGTACCCAGCTCGAGGAGTTGCTCGCCTCCAAGGATCTCTTCGTTGCCACCGTCTCCCACGAGTTGCGCACCCCGCTCACCGCCGTGGTCGCCTTCGCAGAGATGCTTCGAGACCGGACCGACCTGTCCCCGGAGGAGCGGGAGGAGTTTTTGGGGCTGATCGCCGACCAGTCCCGGGAGGTCTCGTATCTGGTCGAGGATCTTCTGGTTGCCGCTCGCCTCGATTCGGACGAGCTGACCGTCTCTACCCAGCCAACCGCCTTGCGTGCCGAGATCCTCACCGTGGTCAGCCCGTTCGCCGCTCAACGCAGCATCGAAGTGGATCACACCGCCGTCGATCGGGCGGTGCGCGCCGATCCCGGTCGACTGCGCCAGATCATCCGCAACCTGGTCGGCAACGCCGTCAAGCACGGCGGACTGTCGATTTCGGTGACCGCGGATGTCGCCGGTGGTCACTGTCATCTGATCGTGCGCGACGACGGCGCCGGTATCCCTCCGGAGGCGGAACAGAGCTTGTTCGAGCCGTACCGGCACGGCGACCAACGCTCCGATCAGCCCATGTCGATGGGCCTCGGTCTGCACGTCAGTCGACGTCTCGCCGAACTGATGGGCGGCACGCTCGAGTACCGTCGTCGGGAAGATCACACCGAGTTCGTCCTGGTGCTGCCCCTCGCCGACGAACCGCGTACCCTGCCCGGAGCGGGCCGGTAGCTCAATCAGGTCAGAGCAGGCGCGGTGGCGTCAGGTGGTGCCCCGATCGGTCGACATCGCTGTGGAGGTCCCTTAGACGGCCACATTTGCACCCACCAGCAGGTCGACACTTCCGGAAGGAGACCCGATTGGATCCTTGACCACGGGTGTCACATCAACGACTTCTGCCCTCGTTCCGAGAAGAACAGCGGTTTCGGCATCAGCGTGGGGGCCTGGCGAGTAGACATCGAGGGCGAGGGGAATGATGGTGCCTATGGAACCCGGCCGAAGGACGGTGCTTCTCTGGTCTCTGCTCGTCGGTCTGGTCATTCTCGGCTCACTTGGTGCGGCGTTCCCGGCGAGTGCGCACAGCGGAGGGACCGATGCCAACGGTGGGCACTACTGCCGTGAGGCCGGATACAACAGCGGTA
>JBKHXZ010000267.1:0-4219 GCA_046565785.1 Acidimicrobiia bacterium | reverse complement strand
GGAATACAGGATCGAGAAGGACTCGATGGGCGAGGTCCGGGTCCCCGCCCACGCCTACTACGGAGCCTCCACCCAACGCGCCGTCGACAACTTCCCCATTTCCGGACTGACGATGGACCGCCGGATCATCTGGGCGTTCGGCCTGCTCAAGGGCACCGCAGCCACCGTGTCGGGAAAACGTCAGGAGATCCCCAGCGACATCGCCGACGCCATTCGCCAGGCCGCCGACGAGGTGATGGACGGCACCCACGACGACCAGTTCCCGGTCGACATCTTCCAGACCGGGTCGGGCACCTCCACCAACACCAACGCCAACGAGGTGATCGCCAACCGGGCAATTGAGATCCTCGGCGGTGAGCGCGGCTCCAAGCTGGTCCACCCCAACGACCATGTGAACTACGGGCAGTCCTCCAACGACACCTTTCCCACCGCCATGCACCTGGCGGCGTGTCATGCCATCCGCAGTGAGCTCCTCCCAGCCCTCACCACGCTGGCCGGGTCTCTCGAAGCCAAGGCCGATGCCTTCTCTTCGATCGTCAAGTCCGGTCGCACCCACCTGATGGACGCCGTGCCGGTCACCCTCGGCCAGGAGTTCTCCGGTTACGCCGCCCAGGTACGCAAAGCCGTCACCCGGATCGAACGGGTCATGCCCGACCTCGAGGAACTGGCCCTCGGCGGAACCGCCGTGGGTACCGGGATCAACGCTCCCGACGGGTGGGCTGCCGATGTGATCGCCGAAATGGCCGCTCGCACCGGATACGAGTTCCGGGAAGCCGACAACCACTTCGAGGCCCAAGCCGCCAAGGACGGGGTGGTCAGCGCCTCGGGGGCGTTGAAGACCACCGCGCAGGCCCTGTTCAAGATCGCCAACGACCTTCGCTGGCTGTCCAGCGGTCCGGTCACCGGCATCGCCGAGATCCGCCTGCCCGCCCTTCAGCCCGGATCGTCGATCATGCCCGCCAAGGTCAACCCGGTGATTCCGGAGATGGTCATGCAGGTGGCGGCTCAGGTGATGGGGAACGACACCGCGATCACCTGGGGTGGCGCCAACGGCAACTTCGAGCTGAACGTGATGATGCCGATGATGGCCCGCAACCTGCTGGAGGCCATCGCCCTGCTGGCTGCGGCGTCGTCCAACCTGGCGACGAAGTGCGTCGATGGGATCGAAGCTGACGCCGAGCACGCCCGGGAGCTGCTGGAGAAGAACGTGATCGTCGTCACCGCGCTCAACCCGCACATCGGCTACGACGCCGGATCCCGGGTGGCCAAGCGGGCCTTCGCCGAAGGGCGGACCGTGCGCGACATCGTGCTGGAAGAGGGGCTGATGACCGCCGACGAGCTCGACGCTGCGCTCGACCTGAAGAGGATGACCGAAGGGGGCGTGCAGTAGTTCAGTTGTCGTCGATGTCGGCTTCGAGCTGGCCGTCGTCCCATTCGCATCGGACCCGGACCTCTTCCCCGCCGACGCTCTGGAAGACCACTTCGACTCGTGTCCCGTCGTTCGTGACGACCTGATACCTCCATCCCGGCACTGCCACCACCGCCACCAGCTCGACGGCGGGCTCCGTCCCAGTCACGGTCACCGTTCCCCCGGCGGACACTGCGGTTGTCGTGGCCGAGGTTCCAGTTGTGGTGGTGCTGGTCGAGGATCCGGGCGCCGTCGTCGACGTCGTGGCGTCGGGAGTCGTTGTCGTAGATGATCCGTTCGGGCTGGATGTCGTCGACGTGGCAGGAAGCGTCGTCGACGTGTCCGAGCCTGGCGTGGTGTCGTCTGACGGCTCACCGGTACTCGTCTGGGTCGACGCATCGGGCGCGGTCAGCGCGATCAACGGAGTGGTCGGCGAGTCCGAGACCTGATCGTCGGCGGCTCCTACCACCTGCCATGCCAACACCGTGGCCAACCCGGTGGCGGCAACCCAAGCCGCGAGGAGTCCGATTCGGTTCATGTCGACATTGTCGCTGACTGGGACACTGCGGAGTGTTGGAGGAACGTCAAGGTTTCCTCAAGACCACTTGGGCCCCGGCAACAGGGTCATATCCTGGCCGGCATGTCACGCATCCTGCTGGTCGAGGACGACGTCGAGATCCGTCGACTGGTCGCCGAGTCGATGGCTAGCCACGGCCACGACATCGACACAGCCGCCACTGCCATGGAGGGACTCCAAGCGGCGGTCTCGCAGGCTCCCGACCTGGTCGTGTTGGACCTGGGGCTTCCAGACGTCGACGGCGCCGAACTCCTGCGGATGCTACGTGCGGTCAGCGACGTGCCGGTCATCGTGGCGACCGCCCGCGGGGACGACGACTCCATCGTGCGTCTACTCGACGCCGGGGCCGACGATTATCTGGTCAAGCCGTATTCCACGCCGCAGTTGGCTGCCCGCATTCGGGCGGTGCTCAGGCGGGCCGAAGCACAGGGGGGCGCTGGCGACGAGGTGATCGTCGGCGAGCTCCGGATCGACGTCGCAGCTCGGGAGGCGCGTCTCGGTGACAAGTTGTTGGATCTCAGTCCGAAAGAGTTCGACCTGCTGTTGGCTCTGGCGGAACGGGCCGGTGAGGTGATGTCCAAGCGGGAGTTGCTCGCTCAAGTGTGGCGGGAGCCGTGGGGTGGCTCGGAGCGCACCGTCGACGTTCACCTGTCGTGGCTGCGCAAGAAGCTCGGTGAGTCCGCCTCCGAACCGAGGTATCTCCGCACCGTGCACGGGGTGGGGATCAAACTCGTCGACCCGACGTGAAGCGACAGCTGACCCTTCTCGTTCTCGCAGTCACGTCATTGGTGGTCGTCGCCTTCACGCTCCCCCTGGCAGCCTTGGTTCAACGCGACGCCGATGCTGAAGCCCGGCGCCGGGCGGAGGGGCTGGCTCAGTCGGTGGCCACCACCGTCGTACGGATCGCCGCGACTGACGGCGTGGCAACGCTCACGGTCGGCGAGCCGTCGCTTCCTGCCGGGATCGGATTGGTGTTTCCGACCGGCCTGACTACCGGGGAGGTGACCCAGGACGGGCTGTCGCTCGCTTCCGAAGCCTCCTCCCAGCAGCGGGCGGTGTCCGCATACACCGAGGATGGCTGGGAAGTTGCGATCCCGGTGCTCACTCGGGATGGGACGGTGGTGGTCACCGCTTCCGTTCCGAATTCGGAACTGCGGGCCGGGGTCACCCGGGCCTGGATGCTCCTGGCGGCGTTGGGGGTCACGCTGATTGGCGTCTCGTTGCTGCTCGCCGGGCGGCTGGGCCGACGTCTCACGCGGACGGTGGCAGAGCTCGGGTCTGCCGCCCGCCAGCTTGCCGCCGGTGACCTGTCGACCCGGATTCATGTCGACGATCCGCCGGAGCTGGCATCTGTGGCCGAGGCGTTCAACGACATGGCGCCGAGACTGGAGGCCCTGATCGAAGAAGAGCGGGAAGAGGTGGCGGACCTGTCGCATCGTCTGCGGACTCCGCTCGCCCGACTTCGGTTGCAGGCCGAGCGGGTCGACAGCGACACCATCCGCCAGGCGCTGCTCGCCGATCTCGACCGGGCGGACCGGACGGTGGACGAGATCATCGAAGAAGCTCGATCCCGACCCGACCGGGCGGCCATTGGCATCCAGGACATCGGGCAGTTCGTGCGCGACCGGGCCGCCTTTTGGCAGGTGCTGGCCGAAGAGGAGAACCGCCCGTTCACGATCGCGGTTTCGGTCGAGCCGGGGGTGGCGGTGCGCCCCTCCGAGAAGGACCTCACCGCGGCGCTCGACGCCGTGCTGGGCAACGTCTTCGATCACACTCCGCCGGGCACGGCCTTTCAGATTCGGTGCGAGCCGTGGGAGGACTCAGTGGTCGTGGCGGTCGACGATGCCGGGTCGGGACTTCCAAACGGCATCGATGCCCTGGCCCGCGGGGTGAGCGGTGCCGGCTCCACCGGCCTCGGATTGGACATTGCCCGCAGGACAGCCGAACGCGGCGGAGGCACCCTCCGCACCGGGCAGAGCCGGCTCGGGGGTGCCTCCGTCGCACTGGTGATGGGTGTGATCAGTCCTCGAGCTCGAGGCTGATCTCCAGGCCACCGTCGATCCGGAGTTCGAATTCGGCCTCGGCTTCGCCGTTCTCGAACTCGACCTTGATCCGTTCGGAGCTGGACTCATCGATCTCGACGGTCAAACCCGGATTGGTGGTCACGCCGACCAGCACCATTCCATCCATGACGACGGTTCCTGCAGTCCCGACGGTGTAGGTCCGTAGGCCGG
>JBKHXZ010000266.1:0-2702 GCA_046565785.1 Acidimicrobiia bacterium | reverse complement strand
TATGTGGCCTTCGCGCTGCTGAGACCAGACACCCGCATCTTCGACCGGACCGCCCGACGGATGGCGGTCCCGGTAGGTGTGGCCGGCGGCGCCCTCCAGGGAGCGACCGGACTGGCGGGTGTGGTGCTGGCGTCCTACATCCATGCACTCGGGATCCCGCCACGGGCGTTCGTGTTCATGGTGACGGCCCTGTTCAGCGTGTTTGCCTTCATCCAGGCGGGAACCTTCCTGGTGGCCGGGGCGTATACGACGGACCTGGTCCTCGCCAGCCTGCTGGCTACCGCAGTGGCGATGGTGGTTCTGGCGTTTGGAACTCGCCTTGCCCCTCGCATCTCGCCGGTGGTGTTCCATCGACTCGTACTTGCCGTGCTTTCGTTGTCGGCGGTGAAGCTCATCGCCGACGCCGTGATGTGAGGAGTGACACATGACATCGGACCGCCTCAGTCTCAACCAGAAGACCACCCAGCACTGGACGGTGGAGGAAGCGATTGCGGGATGCGCCGACGCCGGAATCCGCTGGATCGGGTTGTGGCGCGAGCATGTTGCAAAAGCGGGCCTCGACCGCACTGCTCATTTGGTGCGGGATGCGGGGATCGGGGTCTCGTCGCTGTGTCGAGGTGGGTTCTTCCCGGCGACTTCGGAAGCCGAACGCCAGGCGGCGATCGAGGACAATCGACGGGCAGTGGACGAGGCCGTGGTTCTGGGGACCGACACCATCGTGCTGGTGTGTGGCGGACTGGCCGGAAACAGCCTGGACGATGCCCGCCGTCAGGTGCTGGCCGGCATCAAGGCCGTCGCCCCATACGCAGCCGAGCACGGGGTACGGCTGGCGATCGAACCATTGCACCCGATGTTCTGTGCCGACCGATCGGTGATCGTCACCCTCGCCCAAGCGTTGGACGTCGCAGAGCAATTCGACGAAGACACGGTTGGAGTGGTCATCGACACCTTCCACCTGTGGTGGGATCCGACGGTTTGGGATCAGATCGCCCGGGCCGGCAACCGGATCTTCTCCTATCAAGTCTGTGACTGGCTCGATCCGCTGCCCGACATCCTCATGGGACGGGGGATGATGGGAGACGGCGTCATCGACTTCGTCCGCTTCAGCCGGGCAGTGGCTGCGGCCGGGTACCAGGGGCCGATCGAGGTCGAGATCTTCAACCACGCGGTCTGGGACACCCCGGGTGAACAGGTCCTGGCGACGATGATCGAACGATTCTCCCAGCTTGTGGTGGTGCCATCAGATACCGGCCCGTAGGGTTCGGCGATGACCGTCACGATTGCTATCGCCGAGCTGCGTCGACTGATCGTGGCCCGGCTCGCCCAGCGCTTCAGCCTCGACGAGGCCGAACGGATGGCTGACGTGGTGCTCTTCGGTGAACTGGCCGGCCGCCCCTCTCATGGGATCTCGCGGATTCTGCCCGGACGCCATGGCGCCACCGACGAACCTCCCGGCCCGAAGCCGAAGATCGAACGGATCGGACCGACTGCGGCCCGGATCCACGGTTCACCGGGCATGCTGGTTGCATCGCTGGCCACCGACGTGACGATCGAGCTCGCTGGAGGCGCCGGAATGGCTGTGGTCACCACCGTCGGCAGCAAGTCGACCTCAGGCAGCCTCACCTACTACGTCGAGCAGCTGACCAATGCCGGGCTGATCGGGATCGTGACCGCCAACACGCTCTCGTTCATCGCCCCGCCCGGTGGGAGCCAGCGGACACTTGGCACCAACCCGATCGCCATCGGCGTGCCCACCACCGGACTTCCGTTCGTCTACGACGTGGGAACCGCTGCCATCAGTTTCGGGGAACTGGCAGCGGCTCGGGGAGGGGGTCTGCCGATCCCATCCGGTGTCGCAGTCGACCGCACTGGGGCCACCACCACCGATCCGGCGGCGGTGATGGACGGTGGAGCGCTCATGGCGTTCGGCGGGCACAAAGGGTTCGGTCTGGCCATGGCCGTCGAACTGCTGAACGGAGTCCTGGCGGGAGCGACCGCCGTCGGGGTGACACCCGAAGACCCGTGGGGGCATGTCTTCATCGGCATCTCGCTGGCGTCGCTGGGAGATCCTGCGGAAATGCGGGTCCGCGCCCAGGAGATCGTCGACCAGCTCGCCGCCACGGACGGGGTCAGGATCCCAGGCCACCGCAGCCTGGCGACCCGGGATGCATCCCTCGCCCGAGGAACCGTCGACGTGGACGCCGCCGCGCTCGAAGAGTTGCGAGTCCTGGTCGGCTGAACGGAGAGGCCAGTCGGCGGCGGCCGTGCGGTGGTCTTGTGAGCACTGCCGTATAGCGCCCGTCGGTCGGCTAGCTTCGGATGGATGCGGACCACCTCTTGACAGGGCCACCGACGCGTACCGAGACGTTGCACGGTCATGATCTGTGGCTGGTGGACAGTGGAAACGGTCCGACGGTGCTGTTGATCCACGGGCTGCTCGGCTCACATCGGAACTGGCTGCACCTCGTCGACAGGCTCGACGACCGGCACCGGGTTCTCGCACCGGACCTGTTCGGGCACGGGGCCTCCGCCAAGCCGATGGGCGACTACTCCCTCGGTGCCCACGCCGCCACTCTCCGCGATCTGCTCGACCGCTTGAACGTCGATCGGGTCAGCTTGGTCGGCCATTCGCTCGGGGGAGGGATCGCCATGCAGTTCTGTTACCTGTTTCCTGAGCGGGTCGACCGCCTGGTCCTCGTGGC
>JBKHXZ010000265.1:0-3152 GCA_046565785.1 Acidimicrobiia bacterium | reverse complement strand
CCCCGCAGGGCTTCCCAGCCCGAGACGCTCAGCGCCATGTCGCCCTTGGCTCGTGGTCCTACCGGTGGGGCGACGTTGACCGCGATCACCGCGCCGTCCTCGACCTCGGTGCGCATCACGTCCACCGGGAGATTGTTGAGGACGCCTCCGTCGACCAGGAGATCCTCCCCCCATGGAACGGGGGGCATCACCCCGGGGATCGACACGCTGGCACGGATCACGGGGACCATCTCGCCACGCTGGTGGACCACCGATGCGGATCGGGTCAGGTTGGTCGACATGCAGAAGAAGGGCCGCCACAGGTCTTCGAATTCCCAGTCGGCGTACGCCTTGGTGATGGCGTTGGTGATGGCCTCGCCTTTGACCAGCGACACCACCGGAATCGTGTAGTCGAGGAGGCCACGGAAGAGCTGGTCGGTGATGTCCACCGCATCGTCTGGTGTCAGCGCCATGGCGAAGGCACCCCCGATGGCACCGCCGATCGACGTGCCGCCCACCATGTCGATGGGGATGCCCAGTTCGTGCATCGCTCGATATACCCCGAGGTGCGCAAAACCTCGGGCGCCTCCCCCTCCCAACACGAGTCCGGTCGATCGACCCGTGAGGACTCGGGCGATTCTGGCGATGTCCGCCTCGGACCCGGTCCGCATGTGGAGCACCCGCCCAATGTTCCACTTCTCCACCCATTCGCGGGTCGCCCGAGGGCGTTCGGTGTCTGCCGGGTGGACGACCACCAGGACTCGTTCGGCATGGGGCGATCCGACCGAGAACAGGTTCTCGGCGGCTGCCAGGGCGACAGGTGAAGGGTTCGGGGCCAGAACCGCTACCAAGCGGTCGGCGTGACGGGCAGTGCGCGCCGACCATTCCGACCATTCGCGGTCGGCTTCCAGGAACATGTGGTCGTGGCTCATTTCGGTTTCGTGAAGCAGACGAAGGAGGCGCGCCTCGACGGGATCCCCAGAGTTCGCGTTGGCGGCTCCAGGCCGGGAAAGGAGGGCGTCGACCGACCGCCCCGAAATGTGGGCACATCGGGAGCCGGCATGGGACTGAAGCCTGGCTACGAGGTTGTGATCCGGAACGTCGGTGGTGACGAGGAGCGCCGCCGTTCGTCGGGCACGGATGCGGAGCCCGTTCCCCACGCTTCGACCGACATTCAGGAGCAACGGGCCGAGGGCCTCCGGGTACCGGCCGAGCAGGTTGACCGCCGCCTCTTGGGTGATCTCGGCGACCAGGGTGTCTCGGATCGCCTGGGCCGACACTCGCCGCGGTCGGGTCTCGAAAATGGACGACTCGCCGATGAAATCGTCGCTGCCGACCTCGCCGATGGTTCGTTCGGCGCCGTCGTCGTCACGTCCGACGATGCGGATCCGGCCGCTGATCACCAGATAGCCGGAATTCGACTGGTCTCCTTCCCGATACAGGTACTCGCCGGCTTCGATCCATCGCCAGGAGAGTTCGTCTCGTAGGTCCGTGAACGGCAGCGTGACATTCCTTCCGAGGACGCGAGTGACGAACGAAGCGATGTGATGTTCGTCCAACCTGCGTGAGATCTGTTCGGCGATGTCCCGTTCCAGACCGGGATGCCCTTCGAGGAAGCGGAGGAAATCGGCCCGAGAGAAACGACGCGCCACGACCGGCTCCAGCGCGCTCACGTCGGCGGTTCTCGTGCCTCCGGCCAGGATCGAAAGTTCGCCCACGAGGTCGCCTTCACCCAGGACCGCTAGCTCGACACCATCGGTGGTGGTGACCGATGCCCGTCCCGACAAGAGGACGAGCACGTGGTCGGCTTCTTCGCCGTACCGGACCAGGGGAGCGGATGTCGCGAAAACCGATTCTGTGGACAGCTCGAGGGCGTCGTCGAGCACGAGTTCGGGTGGGATGCGCACGAGACTCGACGCTAGTCACCGACCCTCACCCGGCGCTGCGCATACACTCATCGATGTGATCTTGCGCGACCTCGTCAGCGGCACCCCTTTCATCTGTGGACCCGACACGTCGCTGGTTGACGTTTCGCGTTCGATGGCCGAAAGGGGGCACGGGTCGGTGGCGATCATCGACGGGCGCCGCCTGGCTGGCATCCTCACGGAGCGAGACCTGGTTAGGGCGGTCGCGGAGGGCGTGGACCTCGCATCCACCCCCGTTCGTGACCGGATGGCCGCCGATCCGGACACCTTCGAACCTGACACAGACGTGTTCGAGGCAGCCATGTTTCTCCTCGAGTCGGGGTATCGCCACCTGCCGGTCGTCGAAGACGGGAACCTGCTTGGCGTCGTGTCTCTTCGTGATCTGTTGGGAGCCGTCCTCGCCGGAGTCGAAGACACCTGAAACTGCTCTGGTCCGCAGGGCAGCGGGAGGCGTGTCTATGCTCTCCGCCTCGTGGCAGGACTGACAGCGGAACATCCGGCGGGCATCCGCCGTTCATGGCGAGGCGTCGTCGGGCTCATCGGTCTGGCCGCGCTGCTCTTGAGCCCTCTCGATGCGCTTGCGCAGGAGTCCGAAGTGGTGACCACCCAATTGCGCGTGGAAAACGAGGAGGGTGAGCGGATCCCAGTCGAGGGTGTTCGCCTCGAAGTGACCACTCTCGACGGCGAGCCGGTGGGCGAGGCGGTGACCGATGCCGACGGCGTGTTCGAGGTCCCCGTGTCAGGCCCTGGTGAGTATCAAGTCACGATCGACGAGTCGACGATTCCCGCCGGGGTGTATCTGCGCGATCCCACCCGGACGACGGTGACGGTGAATGTTCTCCCGGGACAGCCCGGTCGAGCCCTGTTCGCGCTGAGTCCGACCCCTCCGGTCGATGACGAAGGACAGGTGGTCGGGGGAGCGGCGGGCGTGTCGTTGCGAGCCTTTGTGCAGCTGACAGTCGAAGGCATCAAGCTTGGACTGTTCCTCGCTATGGCCGCAATCGGACTGTCGTTGATCTTCGGAACCACAGGCCTGGTCAACTTCGCCCACAGTGAGATGATCGGGTTCGGGATGCTCATGGCGTATTTCTTCAACTTCTACGGCTTCGCGGGAGCCTTCGGTTTCATCGCTGGTCTGCCTGCTCCTTTCGGTGCCGGTGTGAACCTGATCTTCGCCATCGTCCTGGCCACGGTGTTCGGCGCCGGGCTTGGATGGACGTTGGACCGTGTGGTTTTCAATCCGCTGCG
>JBKHXZ010000264.1:0-6792 GCA_046565785.1 Acidimicrobiia bacterium | reverse complement strand
CGACGCCGATTCGATCGACTCGGCTTATCCGTGCGGCCGCTGCCGGCAGATCATGTCCGAGTTCGGGGTCGAGGAAATCCTCGTCGCCACCAACGACGGCACGATCAACACCCACACGATGGACGAACTCCTACCGCACCGTTTCCTGCTGTAGCGGGATCACATCTGGTTCGTTCGGAGATCCTCCCACCGCCATGGGGCGCCAGTGAGGAGCAACTCGTGGTCACCGGTGAGCAGGGTGGCGTTGTGAGCGACTGCGGTTGCGGCCGCGAAAGCGTCTGCATAGGCCATCGGGTAGTCGGCTTTGATGGCTGCGGCGCTCAGGATCCGACCCTCGGAGGGAAGATCGAGATCGAGTCGTAGTCGGAGATCCCGGACCACCTCCTGTGCTTCGGACTCGCCCTGGTCGCGATGGAGGATGTAGAAGACCTCACCGAGATTGATCCAGCTCATGACTGGACGGCCCTCGTCGAGAACCTGTTCCACACGCTCGGCTGCAGGTTCGGCCCCTTCGAGCAACGCGAGGATGGCCCAGCTGTCGAGGGCGAATGTCACCGAGAGTCTTCTCGGTGGCGGTCAGCTGCGCGCTGGCCTTCGAGCTGGTCGACGAGTGAGCGGCCGGCGAAGCGCCCTTTCAGTGGACGAGACTCGTGCACGGCTCGTACGGCGACGTGGTCACCGTCGCGCCAGAACACGACCTCGTCTCCGGGTTCGATGCGGAATTCGTCACGCAGCTCCTTGGGTATCACGACCTGGCCCTTTGGGCCAACCTTGTGAGTCATACTGTGCAGTATAACCTGATGGATCCTAGTGGTCGACGGAGCAAACGCCTGGTCTACGGTGCGGGTCGTGTCTGACGTCAGCGACAGCCGTCTGATCGAACTGTCTCTCACCGAGGTGTCACATTTCGATGAGATCTTCCTCCGCCACCGAGAGGCGATCTTTCGATTTGTGGCTCGGCGGGTGGGCTGGGAATCGGCGGCCGATCTGACCGGCGAGGTCTTCGTGCGCGCCTTCGAGGGGCGGAGCCGATACGAGCTGAGAAGACCGTCGGCACGGTCATGGTTGCTCGGTATCGCCAGCCACGTCTGTGTCGACCATCTCCGCCGAACCGGCCTGCGGAGGCGACGCCGTGACGAGGTTGCCGCCGGTTGGTTGTACCGCCTTCCTGTGGAGAGCGACAGGGTGGTCGACGATGCCGATGCCCGGCGGCTCGCTCCGATGTTGGTCGAGGCGCTGCGCAAACTGTCGGAGAGCGATCGACAGGTGTTACTACTCCAAGCAGTGACCGAACTCTCCTATCGGGAGATCGCCGACATCCTCGACATTCCGATCGGCACGGTGCGCTCGAAGCTCAACCGGGCGAGACGTCGCATGCGCGAACTGATAGGTGACGAGGTGCGAACCCTCCTGTGGACCGAGGACGGGCGATGAACAGATTCGACGATGCTCTACGCGGGATCTTCCCGGGGGCCGACCCGACCGGAGATGACCTGCAACGAGCCGAAGCGGTGTACCGGAGCGGTATCCGTTCTCAGGACCAGCGTCATACGGTCCAGCGTCGGTCTCGACTCATGGCGGCAGCCACCGCTGTCCTCGCGATCCTCGTGGTCGGAATGTTCGTCACCACTCGGCCCGGCGAGGTACAGGCCTCGCTCACCGAAATTGCCTACGCCGCCCGCACGGTCGATGTGTCCGACCTCGCTGATGGTCAGTACTTCTACACCGAGAGCACCGCCACCCAACTCCAGGCGTACAGTTTCGAGGACGGGACTCAGCTCGCATACATGATCGACGTCCACCGTCGTATCTGGATCGACCCGGGCGGTGGAACCATCATCGAGACCACTCGATCGAACCCGCGCTTCGAGTCTGAGGCCGACGAGCGGACCTATTACCAGCGGGGGCTCGACGTCAACGACAGCCTGGGAGAGACGGAAACGATCGCCGTCGATCAGGTAGGCCATCCCGCCCTGGAGCGAGATTGGCCGCTCGAACCGGGGGCCCTGGCGGACGAGATCCGCTCGCTGCCGAGTGTGAGGACCGACACCGACGCAGCCGACGCCCTGCTGAGTCTGATCGCCGAGTCCCCGGTGTCCCCCCAACTACGGGGCGCTGCTGTCGAAGCTCTCGGGCGGTTCGACCTGACCGTGATTGCGCGCGACGAACGGGGCGCGACGTTCCGTTCTGTGCCGACAGACGACGACATCCAGGTCATCCAGTTCACGATCAGTTCGGCCGGCGACCTACTGAAACGTTCCGTCTACACCATCGGTTCTGATCGACAACTAGAGCTTGTGTTTGCCGCCTCTTACTCGCCGACCCGGATCGTCGAAAGGTCGTAACTGTGGTGGAGCCCGGCGAGAGTTCGACTGTTCCGAGCGGGGACTCGCAATGCGGGCGAACCTGTTCGGCGACATCGGCGAACTCATGTGAGATGAACGCGATGTGGAGGTTCCGATGTTGAAGAGACCGGGCGTTCTTTCGGTCTTGTTGACGTGTCTCGTGGCGGTCGGCGCCTGTGCTTCACCGGACGGCCTGTCGAATGAGAGTTGTGCCGCCGAATGGAACGAGTCGGCCGGTCCGGCACAGCTCGCCACGTTGCTGAGCGACGATCCTGATCGGGCGGGTCTCTATTTCGTGCCGGCCCACCGCAACGAGTCGAGAAGCTCGGACTGTGTGTTGGTTGTCGTAGCCGGATCGACGGCGGTGCTGGGCGTGCTGAACGAGGATCGGGACGTTCAGGTGGCGAGGGTCGGGCAGGCCGACGGAACGCAGATGTTGGCGCTCGGTACCCCGGTCTCGGTGACCCGCGACGGAAGAATCGAACAGCGGTAGTCCTGGAAACAACGATCGTGGGACGGTCGGCGCCTGCCGTGATGTCAGGTTCGCGTAGCGCATAACCGACAACATTGATATGATGCCAGGGATGAATGACAAGAGTGTGGCGTCCGAGGTTCGCGAGGCGGTCCTGAGGTCGCGTGATCGGTTCTGGCGCCCTGAGGACTTCGCTGGCTCTGCCGAAGCGGTGGCCAAGGCGTTGTCGCGCCTTGCCGGCGAGGGAAAGCTCCAGCGTGTTCGGCGAGGTCTCTACTGGCGCGGAGCGCCCACGCGCCTCGGCATGGCGCCTCCTCCGCCCGACCGCGTTGTTCATGAGCTCGTCGATGAGCCTGGCGTCGGCCCGGCCGGTTGGAGCGCAGGGTTGTGGCTTGGTGTGTCGACGCAGGTGCCCCGCCGGGAGACGATCGCCGTGCCTCGTCGTGCTCCTCGCAGCCCCGGCAACGTGCGAATCGTCAGCCGTGCGGCGAGTACGAAGCGCCGGGACGAACGGCTCCGCTATCCAGAGGTGGCGCTCCTGGAAGTCCTCCGCGACTGGGACACCGTGGTCGAGGTGCCGGACGAAGTGGCAACGGAGCGCATTGGCGACCTTGTCGTTGCCGGCGCTTTGCGTCTCGACCGAGTCGTGCGGGCGTCGAAGACCGAACCGCCTCACGTTCGTGAGCGTCTTCGTCGGTTGCTGACTGCGCTCGGCCAGCCAGCCCATGCTGCTGCTGTTCAGCCTGCCCGGAGTGAGTCGGCGCGCAACGATCCCGTTCTCGTCGCCTGACGTCCATGCGGTTTCGAGACACTCGAGAGTTCGAGGCAACCCTCGACGCAGCGGCGGCAGCACTCGACATCAGTGCGACCGCAGTCGAGAAGGACTATTGGGCCGGTGAGGTGCTTCGGGCTCTCGCCTTGGGCCACTCCGAGGACTTCATCTTCAAAGGTGGTACGAGCCTCTCCAAGGGCTACGGAATCATCGAGCGATTCTCGGAGGACATCGACATCCTCGTACTTCCCGGGGATCGAGGCCGGGGCACTGTCGACAAGCTGATGAAGGCGATGGGCGACACAGCAGCCGCAGGCGTAGGTGGTCGTGCTGAATCGACCGGAGGCTCAGAGACAGGCCGTCATCGATCGTTCAAGGTGCACTATCCCTCAAGGCGTGAGGCAACGCCGCTGATCTCGACGACCGTCTTGCTGGAGCTGGGAGTAAGAGGCGGTCCCGATCCCCACGAAGTCGTCTCGATCGGGTCGTTGCTAGGGCGAGCCCTCGATGCAGCCGGTACGAGTCTTCTCGAGTTCGAAGACCTTGCTCCATTCGACGTTCGCGTCCTTCATCCGGCGCGGACGCTTCTCGAGAAGCTCGCATACATCCACCGCCTGGCACGCGACCTCGTCATTCATGACGAACTCATGCCCGATGCTCGCAGTGGCCGGCACTTCTATGACGTTCACTGTTTGTTGGGCGAACCGCATGTCCTTGAGTTCCTAAAGAAGAGGGATGAGATGGAAATGGCCATCCGGGACATCGATGCGATCACAGTGGCCTACTTTGGAGCGAGCAAGGACTCCTCGAGCCGACCGGTCGGCGGGTTCGCTTCTAGCCCGGCGTTCGATCCCGCCTCATCCGCTTCCACTCGGCTTCGAGCAGCGTACGAGACCACGATGCCCAAACTGTATTTCGGCGATGAACCACTACCGACCTGGGACGAGGTCTGTTCAACGGTGACTGACGCCGCCGAACTGCTCTAGCCAGTCTGACCCACAACGAATAATCGGTCCGAACGACTCTGAAACGTTCGTCCGGCCTTCTGGCGAGCGAGATCAGCCCTTGTTCAGTTCCTCTGCCAGTTTGGGGAGGACGTTGTTGACGTCGCCGATGATGCCGAGGTCGGCCACCGAGAAGATGGGGGCTTCGGGATCCTTGTTGATGGCGATGATCGTCTTGGAGTCCTTCATGCCGACCAGATGCTGCATGGCCCCGGAGATGCCGGCGGCGATGTAGACGTCGGGTTTGACGGTCTTGCCGGTTTGGCCGACCTGCTTGGCATACGGAACCCAGCCGGCGTCGACGATGGCCCGGGTGGCGCCGGTGGCGGCACCGAGCGGCTTGGCGATGGCTTCGATCATGGCGTACTTCTCGGCCGCGCCCAGGCCTCGGCCGCCGGAGACGATGATCGCGGCGTCTTCCAACTGCGGGCCTTCCTTCTCCTCGACGTGGCTGCCGGTGACCGTCGCCGCCGAAGATCCCACCTCCGGCAGGTCGACGGAAGTCACCGAAGGGGCTGCCCCGCCGGCAGGTTCGGCTTAGAAGGACTTGGGCCGGACCAGCACCACATGCGGTTTCGGTCCGGTGATGGTCGAGGTGGCGAGCTGGGAACCGCCGAAGATCTCGTGGGTGGCGGTCACCCCGTCGGCTAGGGAGACGTCGACCGCGTTGGACAGCACCGTCCGGCCGATCCGGGCCGCCAGCCTGCCGGCCACGTCCCGATCGTCGTAGGCCTGGCCGAACAGGATCAGATCAGGGCTGTGTTCCTCGACCAGACCGGCGAGGGCGGCGGCGACCGGTGCCGAAACCAGAGCATCGCCGGGGGAGAGGTGGAACACCGCCGCCGCCCCGTACTCGCCGAGGGTGGCGAAGGCGGCGTCGGAGCCGTCACCGACGTAGACGGCGGTGACGTCGCCCAGCGTGCGGGCCTTGGTGAGCAGTTCCAAACCGAGAGAGGACGGTTCTCCACCCTGTTCCTGTACGAAAACCCAGACGGAGGCCATTCAGATCACCTTCACTTCGCGCAGCTTGGCGACGATGGCGAGGTGGCCCTCACCGTCGTCTTCGATGATGGTGCCGGCGGACCGCTCCGGTGCAGGTGAGATCTCGGTCACCTTCTGATGCACCTCGGTGTCGACTCCCAGGTCGCCGACGGACAGGGTGTCGACCGGCTTCTTCTTGGCGTCCATGATCCCCTTGAAGGTCGGATAGCGGGGTTCGACCACCCCGGCGGTGACCGACACCAGGGCCGGCAGCGACGCCTGCACCGTGTCGTAGCCCGATGTCGTCTGGCGGTGGATGGTGACGCCGTCGCCGATCTCGACCTTGGTGGCGTAGGTCAGGGCGGGAACGTCGAGGAACTCGGCGATCATCTGCGGAACCACCCCGGAGTAGCCGTCGGTGGATTCGGTACCGGCGATCACCAGATCGAAGCCTTCACGCTGGATGGCAGCGGCGAGGACACGGGCAGTGGTGAGCGCGTCGGAGCCCTTCAGGTCGGAGTCGTCGACGACGACCGCCTTGTCCGCTCCCATCGCCAGCGCCTGGCGGATGCCCTGCAAGTTCCCGGCCGGACCCATGCTGACCAGGGTCACGGTCCCGTCGTCGGTGGCCTGGGCGAGTTGGAGGCCCATCTCGACGCCGTAGCGGTCGGTGTCGTCGAGTACCTGTTCGGCCGGCCGCACAAGCCAATGGCTGTCGGGCTCGAGCGAATAATCGCTGGCCGGATCGGGGATCTGCTTGACGCAGACGACCACCTTCATCGGCTGTCTCCTTGGTTCGGGATGGTGACGATACAGACCAAACGGTCGGTAACTCCAATCAGGAAATCCGGTCGAAGATCAGCGGAGTCGGTTCGCCTTCGTCCTCGACGGCGAAAGCGTCGTCGAGCACCCGCAGCGCTTCTTGTAGACGAGCGGGATGGCGGTAGCGGAGCGTCGCCAACGGCTGGCCTTGCTCGACAGGATCGCCGGGTTTTGCCTCCAGGGTGATCCCCACTCCCGGGTCGATCGTGTCCTCCTTGCGTTCTCGGCCGGCGCCGAGCCTCATCGCCGCAACTCCGATCTTGCGGGCATTGGCGCGGATCAGGATCCCGGGGCGATCGGAAGTGACGGAGTGGGTCCGGTCTGCCTTCGCCAAGATCGAATCGTCCTCGATGACTCGCCGGTCACCGCCCTGAGCTTTGATGACGTCCCCGAACA
>JBKHXZ010000263.1:0-5864 GCA_046565785.1 Acidimicrobiia bacterium | reverse complement strand
CCGGCCTTCATCTCTCCCCCCAGGGCGAAGCCCGCTGGGGGGAGACAGCCGAGCGCAGCGAGGCAGAGGGGGGCAGTCCGCGACAAACGTGGACCAACGAGCTCGCTCCGCTGGCGGTGTCCCCCTGGCCCCCAAAAGGCTTCGTCTCGGGGGACAAACGGGTGATGCGGGCCCGTAGCATCTCGGCCATGGCCGACTTCTTTTCCCAGTCCACGTTCGTGATCGAACAGAAACGAAAGCTGTTCGAGTTGCGCAACCAGTATCGGATCTTCGACGAGGCGGGTGCCCAGATCGGAGCGGTGGAACAGGTGGCGCAATCGCCATTGGCGATCATCGCCCGGTTCGGCACCGACCTGGATGCGATGCTTCCCACCACCCTCGAGCTCCGTGACGCCGCCGGCACCCCTCTCTTGCGGATGCACAAACGGTGGTTCCGCCTCACGCTGACGGTTTCCAAATCCGACGGCACCACGCTCGGCTCGATCGCCAAGCGCATCCGCATGGGCAAGGCCCGGTTCACCATCGCCGACCAGTCCGGATCCGAACTCGGGGAGCTCCGCGCACAGAACTGGCGTGCGAAGGACTTCACCATCGTCGACCAGGCGAGCACCGAGATCGCCACGGCCACCAAGAAGTGGCGGGGCTTGGCGACGGAGATGTTCACCGACGCCGACACCTACATGGTCTCCCTCCAGCCGTATGCATCCGAACCGTTGCGCAGCCTGGCGGTGGCGGCGGCGTTGACGATCGACGTGATCCTCAAACAGTCCGACTGATGACCGCCTTGTTCGAACGTGACGGCGATCGTTTCGTGCCGTCCGAACTGTGTCGGGGCGGGTGGGACGACCGCCACCAGCACGGCAGCCCACCGGCCGGTCTGCTGGGACGGGCCATCGAACGTGTTCCCACCGCCCGGCCGATGCAGGTGGCACGCTTCACCGTCGACTTGTTCCGCCCGGTGCCGCTCACCCCGCTGCGGACCGCGGCCACGGTCTTGCGGGACGGGCGTCGTATCCAGGTGGTGGCTGCCGACCTGTTCACCGACGACGTTCACCTCGGTCGGGCCACGGCGTTGAAGATCCGCACCGCCGAACTCGAGCTTGATCCTCACCTGGGGACCGAGAATCTGATGCCCGACGGACCCGACCAGCTGAAGGCGTTGGAGTGGGACCCGAACAACGATGGCGGCAGGGTCGTCCGCTTCCACCTGCACGGCATCGAGATCCGCAGCTTCGACGACTCGTTCGCCTCATACGGTCCGGGCCGGACGTGGTTCCGGCTCCGTCAGCCGCTGGTGGCCGGCGAGGACCTGACACCGTTCACCCGGCTGGCGACGATCTCGGACCTGTCAAATGGCAACGCCCAGCGGCTGGATGTCCGGCAGTGGACCTATGTGAATGCCGACATCACCCTCTACGCCCACCGCATGCCGCGTGGTGAGTGGATTGGGATGACCAGCCACGCCGACCAGCACGGCACCGGCATCGGCGTGGTGTCGACGGTGGTCTACGACCCGACTGGACCCGTCGGCACCATCGGACAGGCGCAACTGATCGACGGCCGCTGACCGCGGGGCGCCTGCGCGCCCATGCCGGGTCGAGGTGACCGACTTGCTCCGTTCAGCGTTTGACAGGGGTTCCCCGGTCGGGCACGGAGGCCGGCTCCGGCACCGGAGTCTTCACCGGAGCAGGCTGCGGTTCGACTTCGATGATCCGTTTGGGGGCCCCGATGTTCGCCATCCGGATCAACCTCCTCCCATCAGTGCCAGGTGCCCGAGCCTGACTTCCACGTCCGGGTAGCGCTGTCGCACCCAGCTGCGGGTCTGTTCGTCGGCTACCCAGAGTTCGATGATGCGGGCGCGTTCGGCCCGATATCCGTCTTCGTGTTCGATCACGATCCCCTCCAGGGCGACCCGCCCCACCACCCGACCGTCCACCTTGGAGGGATCTTTGAGGGCGTAGATGCCGCAGTTGCATTGCCATTCGGGCCGCCGGTGCCCGACCCGACAGCTGGCCACCATCGTCGAAGCCTTCCACGGCTGGCGGTGGTGACCCACCAGGCATCCAGGCCCGAGATCCCATCCACGCCAGGCGATCACCGCCTCAGGCGACCAGTGGATTTCGGACGGTCGACGGGGCACCGGCCCTCCCCGATGCCAGACGAGGGACTCCGGTGCGAGCCGCGGGAGGAGACAGGCCCGCGCCCGGATCACCATCGTCGCCTTTCCCACCCCGAAGGCGAGGAGCGCATAGCCGTGGACCACGACGAAGGCGACACCGACGGTGGCCCAGTCCAGCCCGGCCACCGAGGCGGCGAAGAGGTGATCCACCGGCCCCCACCACTCCCACAGCCAGCCTGCGCCCGCCACGTATCCGATCACCAGCAGGGTGCGCATCGTCGGCTCGTGGTCGGTGGGGCTCGGCAGCCGCCGGGCGAAGAGATCCCGCATCCAGGTGGCGACGATGAGCAGGCTCAACCCTCCCATCACCCCTCCGAACAGGGCCACGAGGGCACCGTTGAAGAACACGTCGACCCAGAAGATCACTCCGTCTGCCCGGAACTCGCCGAGAGCCGCCAGGACCAAGACCATGACTGCCGCGTAGGAGGCCAGCAGGGCGTATCCCGTCATTCCCCGAGCGCCAACCCGGAGCACCCACTTGGTGGCCCGCGACGGAACTCGGGCCGCCCAGCGCAGCAGGCGGGTCAGTATCGCCAGCGCCGTCCCGGCGGCGGCAGCGACCAAACCGAGCACGAACCCGGCCCCTACCCCGACCATGCCGTAGACGACGACCCCGCCAACGCGCCGGCTATTCCACAGCCCCGACTCCACCCCGTCGACGCCGACGACCTCGACCAGGAACGCCCCGAGTACGACGGCGGCCGCAGCCAGGTACACCCGCGCCAGGACCCAACGTCGGTCGACCCATCCCAGCAGCTGATCGAGCTTCGTCATCACCCCACTCGACCATACGCGGCGAGACGGCACGTCAGTGGGCGGCCCAGTCCGCTCCGGATGCGCGAACGACCGATAGAACTCGGAGGCGGTCGGCCAGCCACCACCCCCGGAAGAGATAAACCCCGCGAGTGCGGGCGAAGCCCGGACCGCGGGGAGAATTGATCACAGCATACCGGCCCGTGTGCCCTCACTCCTCCTCCAGGAACTTGTCGGCGTCCATCGTTCGGGCGAACCGTTCCTTGCGACGATGCCTCAGCGACGATTTGGACACCTCTGCCCACATCTCCTTGGTGCCTTCCGACGACTTGTCCCAGTCCCGCCGGTTGGCGGCCGAAAAGCCCATCCGCGCGCCTTCGGCGAAAGAGTCCTGGTCGGCGCCGAGGAACACGAACACCCACCCCGCTGCCCGCCGGGCCTCGATCAGGCCTTTGACTGCCGCCAGCGTGTATTCCTGGGAGGCGTTCTCCAGACCGTCGGTGATGATCAGCACCACCTGGTCTTCTTCCCCCAACCCCAGGGTGTTGCGTTCGGCGATGTCTGCGTCGATGCGGGCGATCATCCGCCCCACCGCGTCCAGCAGCGGCGTCACCCCACGCGGGATGTACTTGCGAGCATCCATCCGCACCGTGCGCAGGTCTTCACCGTCGATCAGTACCTCGAACGGGTCGTCCCCGTCGAACTGCACCAGGCTGATCCGGGCCGCACCCGGAGCCTGACGCTGTTCGTCGACGAACGTCTGGAACCCGCCGATCATGTCCGAAGCGATCGACGCCATCGACCCCGAACGGTCCAACAGCACCGATAGGTTCACCGCTGCCGGCGTGGCCGCCACTTCCCCCACTCCCTGACTCTCCACTCGCCCGCTCTCCATCCGTCCGCTCTCCATCCCCTGTTCCATCACCCACTCCTTTCGTCTCCACCATGCCGGAGGGGTACGACAGATTTGATCGGACCCCGGGCCGGCCGGGAGGCTCTCTACGGGATGGCCGGCGGAGGCGTCAAGGGCGGGATCCGAGTTCCCAACCCAAGGGGTTGGGAAGGTTTTTTCGCGTTCTGCTGTGGGAGGCGGGCGGCCGACACCGTCGCGTGGTGCCGACGGCACATAGGCTGGGCAACGCCCGCCACCGAAGGCATCCCGCATGGAACGGCTCGCCCTCTACCTCCAAGACGCTCATCCGCTCTCCGACGCCATCGGGTTCGCCCAGTACGCCGAAACGAGAGGTTTCGAGGCGGTGTGGCAGGCGGATTCCCGGCTGGTGCGGGACGCCACTATCCCCATGGCTGCGTTCGCGGCGACCACCTCGCGCATCAAGGTCGGTGCCGGGGTGGTCGACATCTGGTCACGCAACCCGGCGCGGCTGGCCTCCACCTTCGCCACCCTCGACGACCTCGCCCCCGGCCGCATCCTGTTGGGGCTGGGGGCGTGGTGGGATCCGTTGGCGGCCAAAGTGGGGATCGAACGGCGCAAACCACTAACCGCCATGCGGGAGGTGGTGACCACGTTGCGGGCGCTCCTGGCCGGAGAGCAGGTGACGTTCCAAGGCGAGCACGTGACGTTGGACGGGGTGGAGCTGGACTACATGTATCAGGAGCGCACGTCCAAGGACATCCCCATCTACATCGGGGCCACCGGCATGCAGATGATGGAGCTGACCGGGGAGATCGCCGACGGGGTGGTCCTCAACTATCTGGTCTCCCCCGACTACAACCGGAGGGCGCTGGAACACCTCGACCGAGGCGTGGGCAGGGCGGGGCGAAGCCTCGACGACCTGGACCGTCCCCAGCTCATCGTCTGTTCGATGGACCAGGACCGGGCAGTGGCGCTCGATTCCGCCCGGATGCTGGTGACCCAGTATCTGGGCCAGCAGCCGCATCTGATGCGCGCCTCCGGAGTTCCCCAGACGCTGCTCGACGAGATCGGTCGGGTCCTCACCTGGCCGGCCACCCCGGCCCAGCTGGCGGAAGCGGCCCGGCTCGTCCCCGACGAGGTGGTGCAGATGCTGTGCGCGGCGGGCACCCCGCAGGAGTGTGTCGAGAGAGTGCAGACCTATCTGGACACCGGCTGCACCTGCCCGATCCTCTACCCGCTCGGACCCGACGTCGGGCTGATGATCGACACCTTCGCCGACCAACTCACCGGAACCTGACGCACGTCCGATCCGGCGGACGGGGACACGTCACAGCCCTCTGCCACACTCGGCGTCGTGAAAGAACGCGCCCAACAGCTCCTCGAAGCCGTCGCCGGGAAGAGCGCCCGTTTCCGGGAAGGCCAGTGGGAGGCGATCGAAGAGGTCGCCGTCCACCACGGACGGGCGCTGGTCGTGCAGCGCACCGGATGGGGCAAGTCGGCGGTGTATCTGATCGCCACCCGTCTGCTGCGTGACCAGGGCCGGGGACCGACCGTCATCGTCTCCCCTCTCCTCGCCCTGATGCGCAACCAGATCGCCATGGGCGAACGGGCGGGGATCTCGGCGGTCACCGTCAACTCCACCAACCGGGACGACTGGGAGGAGATCTTCGGACAGATCGCCGCCGACCAGATCGACCTGTTGCTCATCTCCCCCGAACGGCTCAACAACCCGGTGTTCCTGGCCGAGGTCTTCCCCCGCCTGTCGGCCCGTATGGGGCTGCTGGTGGTCGACGAGGCGCACTGCATCTCGGATTGGGGACACGACTTCCGTCCCGACTACCGGCGCCTGTCCCGGGTGGTGGCCGCCCTGCCGCCGACAGTGCCGGTGCTGGGCACCACCGCCACCGCCAACGACCGGGTGGTCCGGGACGTGGCCGAACAGATGGGCACCGGCCTGGCGGTGTTCCGGGGTCCACTCGAACGGGAGAGCCTGCGGCTCGAAGTCATCCCGATGCCCAACAAAGCAGAACGTCTGGCCTGGCTGGCCGAAGCGCTCCC
>JBKHXZ010000262.1:0-2017 GCA_046565785.1 Acidimicrobiia bacterium | reverse complement strand
GTGTTCTTCGGCTCCAACGCCTACGGGGTGGCGGCAGCCGCCCGGGAGTATTTCGGCAAGACCCTGGACGAAATGCAGGTGCATGAGGCGGCGACCATCGCCGTTCTCATCCGCAACCCCACTTTGTACAACCCCCGCCAACGCCCGGAACTCGTCAAGGAGCGCCGGGACAACGTGATAGGCGAGATGCTGCAACGCGAGTGGATTACCGAAGCCCAAGCCGAGTTCGCCCTCGCCCAGCCCCTGGTGGTGCAAGACAAGCAGGTGTTCCGGGGCCCGGCCGATCATGTGGTCGCCGAGGTGAAACGTCAGCTCCTCGACGTAACCAACGACGAGTTCGACTTCCTGGGCACAACCCCCGAGGAACGCAAGGTCGCCATCTTCGGTTGTGCTGCCGACGCCACCGACTGTTTCGGTGGCGGTGGCCTGCGTATCGAAACGACTCTCGACCTCCAACTGCAGTTACAGGCCAACCAAATCCTCTCCACCTGGTTCCCGCTGCTGGAGTACGAGGAGAACTTCGAGGCGTGCAAGCGGATCTTCCCCCAGGACGACGAGGCGTTCCTGGCGGTGTTCGCCGAAACCGAGAGCTGTGTGCCGACCGGTGCCATCGCCACCGTGGACAACGCCACCGGGGCGATCCTGGTGATGGCCTCCGGCCTGCCGTTCGAAGACGAACAGTTCGACCTCGCCACCCAGGGCCGGCGGAACCCCGGGTCGAGCATGAAGCCGATCGCCCTGGTGGCGGCATTGGAACAGGGCATCTCGCTCAACTCCTACTGGCCGGGCGGCCCGACGGTGGTTCTGGAATGCCCGTATGTTTGCGGCGCCGACGGATCGAACAACTGGACGGTGAGCAACGCTGGCGGTGGCGGGGGAACCGTCACCCTGGAAGCCGCCACCTATCGGTCGATCAACACCGCCTATGCCGCGCTGTCACTCGAAGTCGGCCCGGAGAACGTGCTGGAAATGGCCAGACGCATGGGCATCACCTCGCCGGACCTCTCCCCGGTCCCATCGATCGTGTTGGGCACCGGAGCCATCTCGCCCCTGGAGATGGCTTCCGCCTACTCCAACTTCGCTACCAATGGCCAGCACGCCGAGCCGTATCTGATCTCTCGCATCTACAACGCACAGGGTGAGCTGATCTACGAGCGTCAGGTGGAGACCAGCCAGGTGGCGCGGCCGGAGATCTTCGCCGCCGCCCGCCAGCCCCTGCTGCGGGTTCCGACCTCGGAGGGCACCGCCCCCCGGGCAAACCTGGGCGGCATCCCGCAGGGAGGCAAGACCGGCACCCATCAGAACTACACAGACGCGTTCTACGTCGGGTTCACCCCGCAGTTCTCCACCGCCGTGTGGACCGGCTATCCGACAGCGCAGGTGTCACTCGAGAACGTGACCATCAACGGCCAGTTCTACAGCCGAGTATTCGGCGGTTCGGTCCCGGCCCCCATCTGGGCCGAGTTCATGAGCCGCGTGATGGAAGGCCGAGACCCGGGCGCCTTCCCCGAAGTGCCGGAAGAGCTCCTCGCCCCCTTCTACGAAGTCCCGACCACCACGGTGCCCAGCGTGATCGGGTTGACCAAGGAGGCGGCGTTCGCCCTGGTCGAGTCGCGTGGGCTACTGCCCTGGGAGGTGCCGGTGCCGTCGCTGGAACCGGCCGGGACGGTGACCGGTCAGAGCGAGTTCCCGGGGGCGGAGGTTCCCGCCGGGTCGACCCTCTACATGAACATCTCCACCGGCGAGATACCCCAGGCGGCGATGCCGAACGTGATCGGTCTCACCTACGACGAGGCCCTGGAGGTCTTCCGTGGGCTGGAACGGGACACCGGCGTGCGGGTCACCCTCGTCCAAGAAATGGTCCAGTCCGGCCAACCCAACCGAGACCGCATCGTCGACACGAGCCCGCAGACCGGCACCACCATCGAGTACGGCGACCTCATCACCCTCTACATCGGCAGCTAGACCGACCTGTGCTCACTCTCTCCCCCCAGCGCAGCGCTGGGGGGAGACAGCC
>JBKHXZ010000261.1:0-3859 GCA_046565785.1 Acidimicrobiia bacterium | reverse complement strand
TGTCCGCCCCGCCGATCGGCAGCGTTCGTGTCACGCCGAGGACCAGCGCCACCCCCGTGACCACCCAAGCCCACATGATCGACCCGTCGGCGACCAACAGTCCGGTGGCTACCACTGCTCCCGCCGCCAGGGCGAGATCGACCGCTTTCTGGCCGCCGAAGGTGACGGACTGACCCGAAACGACTCCCTGCAGCTTCCCGAACGCCACGAAACTGCCGGAGAAGGTGATTGCCCCGATGAGCACCGAGATGCCGATCGTCACCAGGGTGCGTACGTCGGAATCGGGCTCGGTGGCCAGCGCGGAGAGGGCAACCAGGGCGGAGGCTCCACCGCCGAAACCGTTGAAGGCCGCCACCAGCTGAGGCATGGCAGTCATCTCCACGGTGCGGGCCAGGTAGGCGCCGATACCGCCACCGACCACCAGGCCGGCCAACACCGCCCCATAGGTGACCACTCCGGCATCGAGCAGGGTGACGACGATCGCAATCAGCATTCCCAACGAAGCCAGCCGGTTCCCGGCCCGTGCCGTGGCAGGAGAGGTGAGTCGCTTCAGACCGACGATGAACAGGACGGCCGCGGCCAGATAGAGGAAACCTTGCAACGTGAGATTCATGTCCGGTCGCCGCGCTTGAACATCTCGAGCATCCGGTCGGTCACCATGAACCCGCCGACCACATTGATGGTGGCGAAGACCACCGCCAAGAAGCCGAGCACCGTGGCGGCAGTCGTGTTGGACGCGCCGGTGGCGACGATCGCCCCGATGATGGTGATCCCGGAAATGGCGTTCGATCCGGACATCAAAGGGGTGTGGAGCGTGGGTGGCACCTTGGTGATCACTTCGAAGCCGACGAAGGCGGCAAGCACGAACACGGTGATGGGGATGAGTAGGGACTCCATCAGGCCTCCAAGAGTCGGGGATGGATGATGGCCCCATCCCGACAGATCATGGCGTCACGGACGATGTCGTCGTCGACGTCGGGGGTGAACTGTCCGTCTGCGCCGGTGACGAGCTCCAAGAAGGAAGCGATGTTCCGGGCGTACATCCGCGAGGCGTCGGCCGGTACCCGCGCCATCAGGTCGGTGTCGCCGATGATCCTCACCCCACCGTGGTCGATGGTCTCGCCGGGAGAGGTCAACTCGCAGTTCCCGCCGGTCGTGGCCGAAAGGTCCACGATCACTGCGCCGGGGCGCATCGCGTCGACCGTACCTGCCTGGATCAGCAGCGGAGCGCGGCGGCCGGGAATGGCGGCCGTCGTGATCACCACGTCGGCAGAAGCGACGTGAGAGGCGAGACCATCGATGATCCGCTGCTGTTCGTCCTCGGCCACCTCCGTGGCGTACCCACCGGAGTCGGCCGCGTCTTGAGCCGGGACCTCCAGGGTGATGAACTTCGCCCCCAGGCTCTCGACCTGTTCGGCCGCGGCAGCCCGCACGTCGAACGCCGAGACCACTGCTCCCAGCCGCCGCGCAGTGGCGATGGCTTGCAGACCCGCCACCCCGGCTCCGAGCACGAGCACGCTTGCCGGACGAATCGTGCCGGCGGCGGTAGTCAGCATCGGGAAGAAGCGGTCGCTGGCGGCTGCTGCTTCCAGCACCGCCTGATACCCGGCAACGGTGGCTTGGGAACTGAGGGCGTCCATCGACTGGGCGCGGGTGGTGCGGGGTACCGCTTCGAACGCCCAGGCGGTGACACCGGTAGCAGCCAGCTCGGCCATGGCCTGCGGGGCGTCGAAGGGACGGATCATGCCGATGACAGAGCGCCCTGGGATCTTTCCCGACAGAGGAAGGTCGATCACCGTGACGACATCGACGGCCTCGGGCACCCCGATCTCGGCTCCGACCTCCCGATAGGCGTCGTCGAGGAACCCGGCGCCACGCCCGGCGTCCGGTGCAACGGTGACTCGGTGCCCGGAAGCAACCAACTTCTTGACCACGTCGGGAACCAGCGCCACGCGGCGTTCCCCCGGGTGGTCGGATGTGAGGACTCCAATATGCATGCGGGGCATGACCATACCGAGTCCAACCGGGGCCTCCGGACGCGAAGCTACGAGGCTCTGATACGGTCACGGTGTGTCGACCCGCATCTTCTCGTCAGACGCGCCCATCCTGTGGACTCGGGGTGAGGGCTGTGCCGAGCTGGCTGAGCTGCTTTCGCCGGTCGACGCCAGGCGCGCCGACGGGGATCTGGTTACTTCCTGCGTGCGGGCCAGGGCCGACGCGGTCGTGTCCCGTCGTCTGTCCTCCAGCTTCGATCTGGTCCCACAGATCGTCCCGGATGGAATCGACCTCGACGCCTCGGGATCGGTGACCGCGGCTGTGTCGGGTGGTCCGCATTCGCCGCTGGCGGCAGCAGTCGCCGCCCGGCTCGGCAGGTCGACAGGACTGCCTGCGTCGATGGTGTGCGCCTACCGCGATGACGAAGGGCAGGCGAGTGCCCTCCGCCTGATCCAGGATCTCTACCAACAGGTCCCCGACATCGAATACAGGCTGGTCGAGGCGAGCGATGCAGGAGAACTCACTGCTCAGCTTCCCGAAGACTCGGTGCTCGTGTTGGGCGCCCCTGGAGGCGGGTGGCTGCAGCGAACGTTCTTCGGTCAGGGCGCCAAGCTGATCCAATCCGCCCCGGCAGGAGCGATCGTGGTCCGTTCCGCCCCCCGCAGGGTGTTCCAGGAGATGGGTGAACCGGTGTACACCTCGCCTCTGCATCTCGCCACCGACCTCCTCCGGATCTATCCGCAGGGGCGGTTGGCAGTGACCGACGCCGGGAAGCTGGTCGGTGTGGTGCGGCGCGACGCCTTGGAGGTCGCCGAGTCGGGTACCACGGTCGCCGACGTGATGGAGGATCCCATGTCGGTACAGGCGGTGGACGCCATCGAGGACGTCCTCGACATGTGGAAGGAATTCGCTCCCGATCCGGTCCCGGTGGTGGACGAGGACGGGTCGCTGGTGGGTGGCCTCACGCTCGACTGAATCCGCTCGCCGCGCATCCATGCGCGGTTTCTTCGGCCGGTAACGTCGCAGGATTCGCGTGTGAGGGAGTGTTCGACGTGTTGGGCTACTACCGCCATCCGACCATCGCCGGCGACACGATCGTGTTCGCCTCCGAGGACGACTTGTGGGCGGTCGAGGCGGGAGGCGGCGACGCCCGACGCCTCACGGCGAATCCCGGAACCCAGTCACACCCTCGGTTGTCTCCGGACGGGCAGATGGTGGCGTTCACCAGCCGTGACGAGGGGCCTGGCGAGGTATTCGTCATGTCCGCCACCGGTGGGGTGAGCCGTCGACTGAGTCATTTCGGAGCCAACACGATCGTCGTCGGTTGGACGCCGGACGGTGAGGAGGTGGTCGCTGCCACCGATCACCGCCAGCCGTTCGGCGGGTGGCACCATCTGTGGACGGTTCCCGTGTCCGGTGGCCCGGCCCGACCGTTGCCGTTGGGGCCTGCGGTGGCACTCGATCATGCCCCGAATGGGAAAGGAAGGGTCATTGCCCGACACGGGCTCGACCCAGTCCGCTGGAAGAGATACCGCGGCGGACGGGCAGGCACCTTGTGGGTCGACCGCGAAGGAGACGGTGACTTCGTTCCGCTGTTGGAAGTCGCCGGCAATCTCGCCTCCCCGATGTGGATCGGAAGGCGTATCTACTTCGTGTCGGACCATGAAGGGGTGGGCAACCTGTATTCGGTTACACCGACCGGACGGAGTCTCACCCGCCACACCGACCACGGAGACTTCTATGTTCGTTTTCCCCATTCGGACGGGAAGCGAGTGGTGTATCACGCCGGAGCCGACCTGTGGCTCTTCGACGTCGCCCGGGGCACCACCGAACGGTTGGAGGTGCGGCTCCCGTCGTCACGTCC
>JBKHXZ010000260.1:0-6581 GCA_046565785.1 Acidimicrobiia bacterium | reverse complement strand
GGTCGATCAGGGTGAACAGGCGGCGCTTGTAGTCGAGATATCCGGGCGGGGCGGGGGTGTCCCAGGCGATGAGATGATCGGTGACCGACACCCAGGTGGCGATACCGGAGAACTCCACCCCGGTGAGTGGTCGGAGCGCCTGGGTGGAGGCGGTGAGGATCTCGCCGGCGCCGGCGAAGCGAAGCAGATCGGCGATCAGCCAGGCCACCCGGGCGTCGCCCGACTGGCCGAGACGGCGGATGGCGTCGGTGTCAACAGTATCAGGCAGCCCGGCCCACAGCCCGTCGAGCACCCGGACGGTCTCCTCGGACAGCGGACCGTCCGGGACGACCGGTGCCGGGGGGAAGGGAAGTGTGGTCGGAGTAGTGGATGCTGGTCGTTCGGTGGTGGTCGTGGTCGACTCGGCGGCCGGTGTCGTCGGCGCACACGCCGTCAGCACCACCAACACCACAGGCCACATCCGGCGCATACGAGGATCGTGCCAGCCCGGCGGCGTTATGAACCGTGTTCGAGAGCCGAGTTCAGCCGGTGTTTCGCATTCCGGCGGCGATCCCGTTCACGGTCAGCAGTAGCGCCCGCTCCAGTTGCTCGTCCCGTTCACCGGCCCGGCTGCGTTCCAGCAGCGAGACCTGCAGGTAGTTGAGGGGATCCAGGTAGTAGTCACGCACGGCGAGCGTCCGTTGCAGGATGGGGAGACGGTCCAACAGGGTGGTCCCAGTGAGGCGGGTGATCTCCTCGGCCGTGCGCGAGTACTCGGCCGTGATCCGGTCGAACAGATGATGATGGGTGGGGTCGACCAACTGGCGGACATAGCGCGAGGCGATCGCCAGGTCGGTTTTGGTGAGGGTCATCTCCACGTTGGAGAGGAAGGTCTGCATGAACAGCCACTTCGCGAACATCTCCTCCACCACTTCCCAGGCCCCCGCCTCCCGGGCGGCTGCCAGTCCGGTGCCCACCCCGTACCAGCCGGGCACGATCTGGCGGGACTGGGTCCAGCCGAACACCCACGGGATGGCACGCAGATCGTCCAGCCCGGTGCTGTCGCCCCCTCCCGGCCGGCGAGACGGGCGAGAACCGATGTTCATCTCACCCAGTTCTTCCACCGGGGTGGCAGAGAGGAAGTAGTCGACCAGACCGTCGGTTTCGACCAGATCCCGGTAGGCGGCGAAGGCGGCGGCCGAGATCAGCTCCATCGTCTCGGTCCAGCGGTCCAGCACCTCTTTCGGCTGACGGGACACCCGGTGGAGCAGCGAGGCCTCCAGCACCGAGGACAGCGCCAGCTCCAGGTTGCGGCTCGCCAGCCCGGGCAGCCCGTACTTGTCGGAGATGACTTCACCCTGCTCGGTGACTTTGATGCCGCCGTCGATCGTGCCGAACGGCTGGGCGAGGATCGCCTGATGGGTCGGTCCGCCGCCACGGCCGATGGTGCCGCCCCGGCCGTGGAACAGGAGGAGAGTCACGCCGTGACGTTGCGCGGCGTTGCGCAGCAGACGCTGGGCTTTGTAGATCTCCCACTGAGAGGTGGTGATCCCACCGAACTTGTTCGAATCCGAATACCCCAGCATCACCTCTTGGGTGTTGCCCCGCAGTTCGACGATGCGGCGATAGGACGGGTCCGACAGCATGGCGTCGAGCAGGTCTCCGGCCTTGCGCAGCTCCTCGATGGTCTCGAAGAGCGGAACGATGTCGACCGCCGCGATCCCGGCGTGCAGGTCGATCAGTCCGGCGTCGCGGGCGAGGACGGCAGCAGCGAGCACGTCGTCGACTCCCCGAGTCATCGAGATGATGTACGACTCGATCACCCCGGGTCCGAACCGCTCGTGGGCGCGGCGAATCGCCGAGAACGTGTCGAAGGTCATTGCCGCCCGATCTCGCAACGGCATCACCGGTGAAGCCAGCGGACGGGGATTGCCGAGCTCCTCGGACAGCAGAACGAGACGGGCTTCCCGGTCGAGGGCGGTGTAGTCGAGGCCGCTGCGTTGGTAGAGCTGGGCGAGGACGTCGTGATGCTTCTCGGCGTGCTCCCGCACGTCCATCGTCGCCAGATGGAACCCGAAGGTCTGGACGGTGCGGATCAGCCGGGAGAGTGACCCGCCGGCGATCAGCTCGCCGGAATGGGCGAGGAGCGAGTCGCGCATCAGGTGGAGCTCGCCGAGGAGCTGATCGGGGCGCAGGTAATCGCGCCCGGAGACGTGGCGGGCGTCGCCTGCCACCCGACGCTGGGTGTTGCGGAGCCGCTGGTGGATGTAGGCGCACTTCAGTCGGTAGGGCTCGTCGGCGTTCAGCACCTTGAACCGTTCCCACACCGCCGGGAGCTGCTCGCGGTCGGCCTCCAGGCTGGCGGCCAGCGCGTCGGTGATGCCGTGGATCCGGGCCGACATCGACAGCTCTTCGGCGACGGACTCGACGTGCTCGATCAGGGCTCTAAGACCGTGATCGTGCTGCATTTCCAGCACCTGCATGGTGAGTTCCGGGGTGACGTTGGGATTGCCGTCTCGATCTCCGGCCACCCAGGTTCCGAACCGGATGGCGGGACCGCGTTCGGTGCTGGGGCTGAGGCGCTCCAACTGCAGGTCGATCTCGTCGGACAGGTCGGGAAGCACGTCCCGGGCGAGTTGATCCAGGTAGAACACCGCCGACCGGGCCTCGTCCATCGGGGTGGGACGGACCGCCCTCAGCTCGTCGGTCTGCCAGATCTGGTCGATGATCTCTGCCACCCGCCGATCGATCCGCTGGCGTTCGGCCTCGGTCCGGCGGGGATCGGCTCGGCTGGCGAGCAGTTCGGCGATGCGGCGCAGTTTGGTGAGGAGGGTGCGCCGGGCCGCCTCGGTCGGATGAGCCGTGAAGACCGGACGCAGCTCCAGCCGGCTCAGCACCGCGGTGACCAGGTCGGCGTCCACGCCCGCTTCGACGATCCGGTCGACGGTGGCGGCCAGCGTGCGGTTCTCGTCGGTGACGGACAGGTCACCCACCCGGTGGGTCTGTTCGGCGACGTTCGCCAGATAGAAGTAGGCCGAGAACGCCCGGACCAGCTTGATCACGTCGGGTAAGGACAGCGACCCCAGCACCTCCTCGAGTTGGACGCCCGCTTCCTCGTCGCCGGTGAGCCGGACCGATTTGGTCAACGTCCGTACCTGTTCGACGAGTTCCAACAGCGCTTCGCCGTGCTGGCGGGTCAGGGCTGCACCCAACTCCGCGCCCAGGCGGCGGATGTCGGCACGCAACTCTTCGTCACGGGGATCGTCGATGGCGTCGGAGAGATCGGTCACCGACGGGAGACTACCGACGGTCGTTTTTCTGCGAAGACCGACCGGGCCGGTACCGTTCCGACCGCATGTTCGACGCACTCACCGACCGGTTCGAAGACGTCTTCGCGCGGCTACGCGGCAAAGGCAGGCTCAGCGAGGCCGATGTCGACGCCGCCCTGCGTGAAGTTCGCCTAGCCCTCCTCGAAGCCGACGTCAACGTGGGTGTGGTCCGCTCGCTGCTCGCCCGTATCCGGGAACGGGCACTGGGTGCGGACGTCCAGAAGAGCCTCAGCCCAGGTCAGCAAGTCATCAAGATCGTCCACGAGGAACTGATCACCACCCTGGGTGGGGCGGTCGCCACCCTGAAGAAAGCGGCCCCGCCCCTCACCATCCTCATGGTCGGCCTACAGGGATCCGGGAAGACCACCTCGGCCGCCAAGCTGGCACTGCGGCTGAAGAAGGACGGGCGGCGTCCGATGCTGGTGGCCGCCGACCTGCAACGACCGGCGGCTATCGACCAGTTGGAGACTCTGGGACAGCGCATCGACGTTCCGGTCTACGCCGACCGCACCTCCAAACCCCGCCGGCTGGTGAAGGCCGCGTTGAAGGAAGCGGCCAAGCTCGGACGCGACACGGTGATCATCGACACCGCCGGCCGCCTCCAGATCGACACCGAATTGATGCGGGAGCTGGCGGACGTGGCCAAGGAGGCCGAACCCGACGAGGTGCTGCTGGTGGTCGACGCCATGACCGGCCAGGACGCGGTGAACGTCGCCCGCGGCTTCGCCGAACAGACCGCAGTCAGCGGGGTGATCCTCTCGAAGCTCGACGGCGACGCCCGGGGTGGAGCGGCGATCTCGGTGCGGGAAGTCACCGGCGTGCCCATCAAATACGCCGGTCTGGGTGAGGACCTCGAGGCCTTCGAGCCCTTCCATCCGGACCGGATGGCCAGCCGGATCCTCGGCATGGGCGACGTCCTCAGCCTGATCGAAAAAGCAGAACAGACCTTCGACACCGAGCAGGCGGAAAAGGCCGCCCGCAAGATGGAGAAGGGTCAGTTCACCCTCGACGATTTCCTCGAACAGTTCCAGGCGCTCAAGCGGATGGGGCCGCTCAAGGACATCCTTGCTATGCTGCCGGGCGCCGGTTCCGCCTTGCGGGACGTCGAGATCGACGACCGCGATCTGGCACGCGTCGAAGCGATCATCCGCTCGATGACCCCCGAGGAGCGGCAAAAACCAAAGATGATCGGCGGGAGCCGAAGGAAGCGTATCGCGGCCGGGTCGGGAACCACCCCCCAGGACGTGAACCGCCTCCTCAAGCAATTCGCCGACGCACAGAAGATGATGAAGCAACTGGCCGGAGGCCGGGGTCTTCCGGGAATGCCGGGCCTCGCCGCCGGCAGGAAACGCAAGAGGTGAAGTAGATGGCCGTCAAGATGCGCCTGATGCGCATGGGGAAGAAGCGTTCCCCGTTCTATCGCGTGGTCGTCATCGACGGCCGTGCGCCGCGTGATGGCCGGTACATCGATCTGCTGGGTCGGTACGACCCCAACCAGGAACCGTCGTTGATCGAAATCGACACCGACAAGGCGATCGACTGGTTGAAGAAGGGTGCCCAGCCCACCGAGGCCGTGCGCAAGCTGCTCGAGATCTCCGGTGCGATGTCCCGGTACAAGGTGGCGGCAGGCAAGATCCACACGGTGGCTGCCAAGGCTCCGGCTGCGGCTCCCGCCCCGACTCCAGTTGCCGAAGAGGCCGAGCCCGCAGCTGGCAACGAGGTTGCTGCCGAGCCCACGCCCGAAGAAGCCGAGGCGGACACCGCCGACGACGCGGCGACGGAGGAAGAGTGACCGACACCAAAGGCGCCATCGTCGAGAACGTCGTCACCTACCTGGTCAAAGAGATCGTGTCCAAGCCGGAGGAGGTCGACGTCACCCTGGTCGAACAGGGTCCGGACGACGTGGTAGCCGAAGTGCGTACTGCCAAGGGCGACCTCGGACGGGTGATCGGCCGGCGCGGCCGGGTGGCGCGGGCTATCCGCACCGTCGCTCAGGCCGCCGCCGACGAAGAGGGCCTCTCTGCAGGCGTCGAATTCATCGACTGATCGGGTGCTGGTCGGGCGCATCGGACGCGCCCACGGCCTGGGCGGCCATGTCGTCGTCCATCCCGAAACCGACAACCCGGCTCGCTTCGAGCGTGGAGCCCGCCTCTTCGACGCCGACGGTTCGGTCCTCGAGGTCGAACGGTCACAGGACCGCCAGGGTTCGCTCTTGGTGCGCTTCGTCGGAGTCGCCGACCGCACCGCCGCCGAAGCGCTGACCGGCACCGCGCTCTACATCGATCCCGCCGAGCGCCGTCCGCTCGAACCGGACGAGTACTGGCCTGACGATCTCGTCGGTTTGTCGGTCCACACCCACGCCGGCAGTCCGGTTGGAACCGTGGTGGGCGTAGTGGAAGGGGCTGCTCAGTTCCGTCTCGACATCCAGGGTGAGACCGTTCGCTTCGAGGTCCCGTTCGTGGCCGCGCTCTTCCCCGAGGTGGATCTCGAGGGCGGGGTGATCGTCCTCGCCGACGTCCCTGGACTGATTCCGGCTGGCGACTGAGTCGATCAGGAAAGGGACATCGACAGCGGGACGGAACCTCCGACGATCATGGTTGCCTGCCCGTCCGGTCCGTCAGGGATCAGCACGGTGAATGCGCCCCAGGCGTCACCGCCCACCCCGACCTCGCCTTCGAACAGCTCGGTCACCCCGCCCGCCTCCACCTCCACCTGCATGATCGTCTGCGGGCGACGGGTGTATCCGTTCACGGTGAACGGGTAGACGGCTGTTGTCCCGGACGGGTCCACCACTACGAGGTCGTCGGTGATGATTGCCGGAGAGGGGTACCCGTCTCCGCCCGGAATCGCGTCGACGACGATCCTCGCAGGACCCGACGCTACCGAAACTCGGATCAGCGCCGGCGCTACCAAATGCAGGTCGACGAAGAGTTCGCCGGTGGGGCGACGAACGACGAAGGCACGGTCGAAAATCGCTCCTTCGATCCGTTGATCGACGAGTGCCGAGCGGGACACCGCCGGATCGAGTTGGAGGCGGAGAACGCCGGACGAACGAATGAAGAGAGGCCCGACACCTGGGGGGGCGACCGCCGGGGCGCCGCTGGAGGCGGCAAAGTCGACCACGACGCGTTCGCAATCGGGGAAGGTCGCCCAGCGGATCCCGGAGACGATGTCCGCGTCGGTGTCGTCCCGTTCGAGCAGGCCGGCCCCACCGCTTTCGACGTACGTCTGTGGTCCCGTCGCGCAGGGTGCGTCGACTGCCGGCGGCGAAGT
>JBKHXZ010000259.1:0-2597 GCA_046565785.1 Acidimicrobiia bacterium | reverse complement strand
TGACGGCGTGTGCGCCGACGACACCGGCCGCCGAGTCGACCACGACCACCACCGAACGACCAGCATCCACTACTCCGACCACACTTCCCTTCCCCCCGGCCCCGGTCGTCCCGGACGGTCCGCTGTCCGAGGAGACCGTCCGAGTCCTCGACGGGTTGTGGGCCGGGCTGCCCGACACGGTGGACGCCGACGCCATCCGCCGGCTCGGCCAATCGGGTGACGCCCGGGTGGCCTGGCTGATCGCCGATCAGCTCCGCTTCGCCGGCGCCGGCGAGATCCTCACCGCCTCCACCCAGGCGCTCCGACCACTCACCGGGGTGGAGTTCTCCGGTATCACCACCTGGGTGTCGGTCACCGATCATCTCATCGCCTGGGACACCCCCGCCCCGCCCGGATATCTCGACTACAAGCGCCGCCTGTTCACCCTGATCGACCCCCGCTGGGACTTCGTGTTCACCGAACCCAACGACATCGACATGCGTTACCTGTCGTGGGGCGGTGTACTGATCGACGACCGGCCGCTGGGAGACACCGGCTCCTGCCCGCGCGGCTGCATCCCCGCCCTCGACGATCCGGCGGTCACCGACGCTGCCGGTGGCGACTGGTATCCGGACGACCGCATCGTCTTCGGTGTGGAGGTCGGCGGGGAGACCCGGGCGTACCCGAAGAACATCATGGAAGTCCACGAGATGGTGAACGACACCCTCGGAGGACGGAGGTTCGGGATGCCCTACTGCACGCTGTGCGCTTCCGCACAGGTGTTCTTCACCGACGACGTCGACGGTTTCGAGACGCCGGTTCTCAGAACCTCCGGCCTGTTGTCGAGGTCGAACAAGGTGATGTACGACCTGGTGTCCCGGTCGGTGTTCGACACATTCACCGGAGCAGCGGTGACGGGTCCGATGCGGGGAGCGGGCGTGGTGTTGGAACAGGCCAGTGTCATCACCGCCACCTGGGGTGAATGGAAGGAATCCCATCCCGACACCACCATCGTCGCCGAAGACGGCGGCATCGGCCGGGTCTACGACCTCGACCCGCTGGGCGGCCGCGACGACAACGGCCCGATCTTCCCCATCGGCGACCGCGACCTTCGACTCCCCGTTCAAGAGCAAGTTCTCGGCGTCATCCTCCCCGACGGCACCCCGGTGGCATTCCCGGCCGCCGCCGCCCGAGACGCGCTCGGAGCCGGTGAGCCGGTGACGCTGGCCGGGGTCGAGTTGGTTCTGGACGGAGGCGGCCTGCGGGCCACGTTCGAGGGCGAGCCGATCCCATCCCACCAAGCCTTCTGGTTCGCCTGGAGCCAGTTCCATCCAGAGACGCTCCTCTGGGAGGAGTGAGCCTCACGGCCGGCACCCGTCACATCCGCCCCGTCACCCGCGCCGCCAGCAGCAACTCGACGCGGTCCTCCATCCGGTACGGGTCGCGCCCGGTGAGCCGGTGAATCCGTTCGAGTCGGTAGGCAAGTCCATTTCGATGGAGCGCCAGCTCATCGGCAGTAGGCCCGACGCGACAGTCGTTCCGCAGGTAGGCGACCAGAGTTCCGATCAGATCGGATCCCGACTCGCGATCATGGACGACGAGCGGACCGAGCATCGCCTCCGCGATCGCCACTCCACTCCGCTCGAATCCGAGCGTGCCCGTGAGCGACAGTGCCGTCGGGTCGTGGACTCCCGGCCCTCGATTCGCGGCAGACAGGGCCTCGAGCAGGCTCCGACGTAGACCGCCGATGCCGACGTGGGTTCCTCCCACGCCCACCGCGGCCCGGTCGGAGAGCCGGCGCAGACGCTCGAGTGTCATCCGCGCGACCTCCGCCAGGTCCGCCCCCGCGTGCACCACGAGGACCAGCCTCCCTTCGACCAGCGCCGTCTCGATCTGGTCGCCGCGCTGGGCAACCAAGGTCTGCACCGCCCACGAGGCCTGCTGCAACCGCTCCTCGTGGCCTGGGACAGCTCCGACCACCACCGAGAACGCCATCGAACCGTCGAGTCCGAACCGCTCGACTCGACGCTGGGACTCCTCTTCGCTGAGCACTCCCTGGATGATGTCCTCCAACACCTGTCCGAGGAGGAGCCGCCTGCCGGTGAGGATGGCCGTGCGTCTGCTCAGCTCGAGTCCGATCAACGTCGCCGCCGATCGGAGCACAGGATCTTCGGAGCGTGCACCTCGCGCACACAGGATGGCCGTCACGGTGCCCTCGATGACGATCGGGAACGCAGCCAACTCGTCGCCATCCCACGGTTCGGAAGCGGTGCGGTTGCGCAGCACCTGGTCGATCGGCCATGACGACCCGACGGGTTCCGAGGCGAGGATCCGGCCATGGAAGTCGACCAATGCGCATGGTCGACCCTCGGCTCGGGATGTCGACGTGACCAGACCGGTCAGGCCCTCACCGGAGAGCAGCACCGCGGCCAACCGCTCATGGACGTCGAACGTTCGCATCGTTGCCTCGTAGCGAGAGGCGATCACTTGCTCTGCGACGTGCCGGGCGATGGCGATGAAGGGGGTCTCGTATGGAACGACGAAGACCGGAACCCGACATGCAACGGCGGCGGTGAGGAGGTCCGGCGGGACTCGGTCGTGGCCGAGCCCGACGCCGA
>JBKHXZ010000258.1:0-15820 GCA_046565785.1 Acidimicrobiia bacterium | reverse complement strand
GCGAAGAAGGTCACCTCCACCCGGTCGGGGATCGGTGTCGGACCCCAGTAGTTGTCGTTGCGGACCAGTACCGCCCCCTGGCCCGGGGTGAACGACTCCACTTTGAACGGACCGGTCCCGGGGAAGTCGGTTTCGTACGAGCCTTCCGCATACGCCTCCCAGAACGACGTCGGCAGGATGACCGCGTTGTAGTTGTCCGAACTGACGATGTAGGGGAACGCGCCGACCGGTGCGTCGAGGTTGAACTGCACGGTGCGGTCGTCGATGGCCACCGTGCCGCCAGGAGAAAGCGCACCGGTGCCCAGGGCGGAGGCGGCATTGCCTTCTGCGATACCTTCGAATGTCGCCACCACATCCGCGGCGGTCACCGGGGTGCCGTCGTGGTAGGTGAGACCTTCCCGCAGTGTGAACGTCCACTGCGTTCCGTCTGCGTTCGGTTCCCAACTTTCCGCCAGCGCCGGACGCAAGCCCGTGGCACTGGAAAAGGTGAGCGTGTCGGCGATCAGGCTGATGAACTGGATACGGCCTTCGTCGTTGATCAGTACCGGGTCGATCACTCCGGCGGGAGCACCGAGAGCGATGCGTACCGTGACCGGGTCATCCGACATCGGTGCGGTCGTCGTCGTGTCCCCCGCGGCGGTCGTAGTGGTGTCTCCGCCTGCGGTGGTTGTCGTTCCTTCTCCTTCGGAGTCGCCGCAGGCGGCGATGAAACCGAGGACGGGAACGGATATTCCGGCCAGCGTGCCTCGCCGGATGAAGTCTCGGCGACTCAGACGGTTCGTCAGGTAGTCGTCGATCAGTTGCCGTTCGTCCTCGGAGGCTCCGGCACGGATCTCCTCGATGCGCTTGTCGCCCATGATTCCTCGCTTCCTCGGGCATGACGGGTCCCCCGACCGTCCTTGGTCGCCTTCCCGCCACGTCGACTCTAGGTGGGGGCATGCAGTGAGGACCCCGGAAACTGTCGAAACTCCGTCGTACGATCACGAGCCCGATGCCGGAACCCACACCTCTCCCCTACGAACGTCGAACGCCCGCGCCCGACCGGTTCTCCCCGGATCATCCGCGTTTCGCCGAGGTGATCGCAGCCCACGAGCGATCGATCGAACTCGACACCTACGGCTACCGGGACCCGCTGACCGGTCTGTTGGTGTTCTCGGCCAAGTACCTGTGGGACCGGGGATACTGCTGTGACACCGGGTGCAGGCACTGTCCGTACGTCGCACGTCCCGGCGCTGAAGATCTGGTGAGCCGTCGCCGGGCGTGAGGCGTATTCCGGGCCGGACCTCCTGAGCCCGTATCCTGGGCCGGGTGGACGTCCTCGCCGACCTGCTCATCATCTTCGGCCTGCGCCTCGCCGACGTCTCCATCGGCACCGTGCGCATCGTGCTGTTGGGACGGGGAAGCCGGTGGCGTTCGGCCGGTCTAGGAGCGGTCGAATCGTTCATCTGGGTGCTCGCCGCGGCCCGGGTGCTCGACGGTCTCGACGACATCTGGCGGATGGTGGCGTTCGCTCTCGGGTACGGAGCCGGTACCGCGCTCGGTGTGACCATGGAGCGTTGGCTGGCTGTCGGCACCGCCCTGGTGCGGATCGTGGCCCCCTCGTCCAGCCCGCGCGCCGCGGATGGACTCCGCAAGCTCGGTTATCAGGTCACGGTCTTGGCCGGTGATCACTCCGGCGACGACGTGCGGGTGAGCTTGGCGATCGTGCCCCGGAGGAAGCTCAAAGAGGTCTACCGCGAGATCGCCCGGCTCAACCCCGAAGCCTTGGTGACCACCGAATCCACCAGCCAGGTCGACCTCGACGCGGCGAGGATCAAGTCGGTCAGAAAATGATCGACCGACTGCTCACCCTGGTCAGAGAACGGGCCGACACCGGGTTCCTGCTCGTCTCGTTGCTGGTCGGGGTGGTCGTGGGTCTGGCCGCCAGTGCGCTGATCTTCGTGCTGGAAGCCGTCGAGTGGGTGTTCCATCTCGGTGGGGAACTGATCGCCGGCGGTGCGAACTGGTTCGCCCTCGTTTCTGTCCCCCTGGGCATCGGAATCGCCTGGTGGTTGGCGCGCAAATTCGCTCCGGAAGTGGGCGGAGACGGGGTGCCCGAAGTCACCGCTTCGCTGGCGGTGAACGCCGGATACCTGTCGACCAAGTCGATCCCGCTCAAGATCCTGGCGACTGCCCTGACCCTCGGTGGGGGAGGCTCGGCCGGTCGGGAAGGGCCGATGGTGCAGATCGGTGGCGCCATCGGATCCTCGGTGTCGAGGCGCTTCGGTCTGGGGGAGGACTACGTTCGCAGTTTGGTCGCTGCTGGCGCCGCCGCCGGTATCGGCGCATCGTTCAACGCCCCCATCGCCGGGATGCTCTTCGGTCTCGAGGTGATCCTCGGATCGTTCGCGGTTCGCCACATGTCTGCGGTTGTCGTGGCGTCCATCTCGGCGGCGGTCACGTTCCGTTCGCTGGTACCTGAGAGCGAGATCCTGCAAGGGACGTCCTATGACATGGACAGCGCATCGGAACTGATCCTGTACGCCGGCCTTGCCGTGTTGGCGGTGGGGGTGGCCTACCTCTTCCTCCGGTTGCTCGACAACGTCGAGCGGATCACGCACACCCGAGCCCGCCCGGCGTGGCTTCGACCGGTTGCGTTGGGACTCAGCGTCGGACTCATCGGCCTCTTCGAGCCGCGCCTTCTGGGAACCGGCCAGGAGTTCGTCGGGGACCTCCTGGAGCTGCAAGCCTCCGGGGAACAGTTCGGCGTCGACGCGATCGCCCTTTGGCTCTTGGCTTTTCTCTGTGTGGGCAAGATCCTCGCCACCGGGCTGACGCTCGGCGCCGGAGGTTCCGGGGGCGCGTTCATGCCGTCGCTGTTCATCGGCGCCACCCTGGGCGCCGGATACGCCGAGTTCATTGCCAGGTTCTGGACGGCCACCGTCCTCCGTCCGGGAGCCTTCGCCGTGGTCGGCATGGCCACGGTCTTCGCCGCGGTCGCCCGTGCTCCGCTCACCGCCATCATCATCGTGTTCGAAGTCACCGGAGCCCGGGATTACGGACTGATCCTGCCGCTGATGCTGTCGGCGACCTTCGCCACGTTCGTGGCGGATCGGGTCCATCCCGAAAGCGTGTATTCGATGCCGTTGACACGCCGAGGGATCAAATTGCGTCCGAGTGGGGAAGTGGATCTCCTCGACACGGTGACCGTGGGGCAGGTGGCGACGATGCCGCCGGTGGTCGCCGAGCCGTCGATGTCGCTCACCGAGGTGACCCGACTCATGGATGCCCACCGTTTTCACGGACTACCCGTAGTGGACCCCACCCACGGTTTGGTGGGAGTCATCACCGTCACCGACGTCACTCGGGCGGGTGGGCCCTCGACCGAGCGGACGGTGGCCGACGCCATGACGCCTTCGCCGGTGACCGTCGGGCCGATGACCCCGGTGTCCCAGGCGCTGGTGAGGATGGCGGTACTCGGCGTGGGGAGGCTCCCGGTGGTGGCGGAGGACTCGTCGGGAACGTTGGTCGGGTTCTTCCGCCGGGAGGACGCAGTGCGCGCCTATCACCAGGCCCTGGGTTCGGAAACGGACCATGCCCTGGAGCGGGATCGACTGCGCCAGCGCACCGATCCGCATGCCAGCTACTACGACTTCCGCATCCCGCCCGGATCCATCGCCGACGGCAAGGCGGTGCGCGACGTGCGCTGGCCGGAAGGCTCGACGCTGGTCTCCGTCCGGCGTGGAACCGAAGTCCTGGTTCCCGGCGGGTCCACGATCCTGGTCGCCAACGACGTGGTCACCGCCTTCGGCACCGAAGCCTCACGGCATCGAATGATCGAACGGCTCAACGCCGGGGCGGACGAACCCACCGCCGAGATCCTGATCCTCTCCGAGGAAGAAGATCAGAGGTAGAGCCCGGTCTGTTCGTTCTCGGCCGGTTCGGACGAGCGTTGCAGGCGTCGCTGCTGCATCTGTGCAAGCTGCGCCTGGGCTGCCATCTGCTGGCTGGCGAGCGAGGCCTGGATGCCATGGAAGAGGCCTTCGAGCCAGCCGATGAGCTGCGCCTGCACGATCCTCAGGGTCGATTCGGAGGGGATCTCGTCGCCCCGGATGGGAACGAACACCTCGTCGAACTCGTCCAACAGATCGTCGGACAGCACCTCGCGGAGTACCGCCAACGACTTGTCGTGGATTTCGGTCAGCTTGCGACGGCCGCCTTCGTCGAGGCCGGCAGATCGAGCTTCTTCGAGCAGGGCTCGGGTCATCGAGGCGATGCGGATGATCTTGGTGGGTTCGGTCACCATCCCGGCGGGCTCCGGTGCGCGGGTATCCGGTTCCTCCACCGAGTCTGGTCTGATCGGTTCGGTCATCCCACCAGCCTAGGTCCTGGTATCGGCCCGATCGACGACTAACCTCGTCTAACGTATGACACCGTCGACTACCAGGAGCGGCCGGCAATGAACGGTGCCGACGACCTTCCGCCCATCCTCGACGCCGCTCAGGTGGCGGAGCTGTTGGGCATGAACGTGCAGATGGTGCGCAAGTACGCCCGGGAAGGGCGGCTGCCCGCCTACAAGCTGCCGGGCGGGCGCACCTTCAAGTTCTTCCGCGACGAGATCTTCGAGGCGCTTCGGGCGAATCCTGTCACCGCCGACGATCTCGAGGACGCCGAAGTCGACGCCCGCGATTGATCGGTGGATCAGGCCCTGGCCATCTCCCGCAACACGTGATGGAGGATCCCGCCGCTGCGGAGATACTCCACTTCGATCGGTGTGTCGACCCGGGCGATCGTCTCGAACGTCGTCGTCCTTCCCGCCTCGGAGATGGCAGTGACCTGCACCCGCTGACGCGGGATCAGGTCGTCGTCGACCGCCACCCGGAACGTCTCGCTCCCGTCCAGACCGAGTGCATCGGCATCTTCGCCCTCGGCGAACTGCAGGGGTAGCACGCCCATCATCACCAGGTTGGACCGATGGATCCTCTCGAAACTGGTGGCGATCACCGCCCGCACCCCGAGCAGGAACGTTCCCTTGGCAGCCCAGTCCCGTGACGAACCCATTCCGTAGTCGGCGCCGGCCAGGACGACGAGCGGGACACCGGCGGCCCGGGCGTTCATCGCTGCGTCGAAGATCGGTTTGACCTCGCCATCCAGCCAATCCCGGGTGAATCCGCCTTCGACTCCGGGAACCAGTTGGTTACGCACCCGGATGTTGGCGAAGGTGCCTCTCGTCATCACCCGATCGTTTCCACGACGCGAGCCGTACGAGTTGAACATCGGCGGTTGTACCCCCTTGGAGATGAGGTACTGGCCGGCCGGGGAGTCCACCTTGATCGATCCGGCGGGGGAGATGTGGTCGGTGGTGACCGAATCTCCCAACTTGGCCAGGACTCTCGCCCCTTCGATGGGACGGATCGGCTCGGTCTCCGGGGTGAGATCGAGGAAGAAGGGCGGTTCCTGGACGTAGGTCGAGTTTTCGTTCCACTCGTACAGCGCTCCGCCGGACGTGACGATCGACTGCCACTCCTCGGCCCCGCTGAACACGTCGGCGTACTTCTCGACGAACTGGTTCTTGGTGACGTGTGTCCCCACGATCTCAGCGATCTCGGACTGGCTGGGCCACAGATCGGACAGGAAGACATCGTTGCCGTCGGAGTCGACACCGATCGGCTCGGACGACGGATCCCAATCGACAGTCCCCTTCAGCGCATAGGCGACCACCAGGGGCGGCGAAGCGAGGTAGTTGGCCTTCACGTCGGGCGAGATGCGGCCCTCGAAGTTGCGGTTACCGGAAAGCACCGACGTCGCCACCAGATCGTGGGCGGCGATGGCGGCCGAGATCTCCTCCGGCAACGGTCCCGAGTTCCCGATGCAGGTCGTACAGCCGTAGCCCACGTTGTAAAAGCCCGTCGCTTCGAGATCCTCCAACAAACCGGACGACTCCAGATACTCGGTCACGACCTTCGATCCGGGGGCAAGCGACGTTTTCACCCACGGCTGGCGGGTGAGGCCGCGCTGACGTGCCTTCCGGGCCACCAGTCCCGCCCCGACCATGACGTCGGGGTTGGAGGTGTTGGTGCACGAGGTGATGGCGGCGATCACGACATGTCCGTCCTCCATCTCGAAGGTCTGTCCGTCGTAGGTGACGGTGGCCTGGGAGATCTGGGCCGGGTCGTCGTTCGTGGGGCCACCCTCGTCGGTCATGGCGGCAGCGGTGCCGGTCGCCGCACCGGACGCCTTGCCGAAGGTGTTGGCGAGGTCGGCTTCCCACTGGCTCTTCATCCCGGACAAGGCGATCCGATCCTGTGGCCGCTTCGGCCCGGCGAGCGACGGCTCCACCGTCGACATGTCGAGTTCGAGTTCGGCCGAATAGGTGATCTGGCGACGGTCGTCTCGCCACATCCCCTGCCGCTTGTAGTAGTCCTCGACGGCCTCGACGAGTTGGTCGGGTCGTCCGGTCAGTCGCAGGTACCGCAGCGTCTGGTCGTCCACCGGGAAGAAGCCGACCGTGGCACCGTATTCGGGGGCCATGTTGGCGATGGTCGCCCGATTGGCGAGCGGCATGTCGTCGAGGCCCGGTCCGTGGAACTCGACGAACTTGCCGACCACCCCGTGTTCGCGGAGCATCTGGGTGACACGCAGCACAAGGTCGGTGGCGGTCGCCCCCTCGCTCAGGCGACCGGTGAGGCGGAACCCGACCACTTCGGGCAGCAGCATCGAGATGGGCTGACCGAGCATCGCAGCTTCGGCTTCGATGCCACCCACCCCCCAGCCGACCACTCCGAGCCCGTTGATCATCGTGGTGTGGCTGTCGGTCCCGACCAGCGAGTCGGGGTAGAGCCAGGTGCCGTCGTCCCACACCACCTTCGCCAGGTACTCGAGATTCACCTGGTGCACGATGCCCGTCGCCGGGGGTACGACGCGGAAGTTGCGGAAGGCGGACTGGCCCCACTTGAGGAACTCGTAGCGCTCCTGGTTGCGTTCGAACTCCTTGCGGCTGTTGATCAGCAGAGCGTCGGGACGATTGAACGCGTCGACCTGCACCGAGTGGTCCACCACCAGATCGCAGGGCACACCCGGATTGACCTTGTCTGCGCTGTCCGGATCGCCGGTCATACGTACGATGGCGGCGCGCATGGCGGCCAGGTCCACCACCGCTGGTACTCCGGTGAAGTCCTGCAGGACCACCCGCCCAGGGATGAAGGGGATCTCGGTTTCGCCCACGTCACGTGCGTCGTACGCGGCGATGGCGGCGACGTCGGCGCCGGTCACCAGCTTTCCGTCTTCGTGACGGATCGCCGCCTCCAACAGCACCTTGATGCTGTACGGGAGATGGTCGACGTCTCCGGCGGATGCGAGGGTGGCGATGCGGCGCTCTCCCAGCGGCGTTTGGACGGTGCGATGTTCCATCGGTTCGGCCCTTTCGGTATCAGGGCTCCGAGTCTACGAGGTGGGGAAATTCCCCTTCGCTGACGCTCAGCGGGGTGAGATCGACACCGGAACCTCGGTGACGCAGGCATCGTCGTCGGCCGGCGACGGATGCAGGATCGGCTCGCATCCCTGACTGAGCCGCTCGAACAGACCACGTACCAGCCCCCGGTCGAGGGAGCACACGACGTCGGGATGACCCGTGGCGGCCTCGCCGAACGGACAGAAGGAGGTCAGCAGTCGGTGCCCGTCGAGGTCGGGTGACATGTGGAAACCGACGCCGGTCATGGCCTCGGCCACAGCCTTGACCGCTTCGTCGTATCCACGTTCGTCGGGTGTCCCGATCTCCGACGCGATCTCCCGCCCGTAGTCCAGACCGACCTGTTCGGCCACCGCCGGAAGATTCTCGACCGCCGACTGTTCCACGATGCGCAGCATCAGTTCGATCAGGACGTCCGCCCGGCGACCCGGGAAGTGGAGGTCGATCTGTTTGGAAGTGGCCTCGTAGCACTTGGCCGGCCGTCCGGCTCCGGGCCCGCGCCGGCCGTTCTGACGACGGTGGGTGATCCGCAGGTATCCGTCGGCGGCCAGTTTGTCGAGGTGGTGGCGGGCGACGTTGGCGTGGATAGAAAACAGTTCCGCCACGTCGCTGGAGGTCATCGGTTCGCCGGATTCCCGCACGGCGATGAAGATGGCCCGGCGAGTGGGATCCCCCAGCGCCGACGTCAGGTCACCGATGCTCTTGTCCAGCCGACGCGATTCAGCCGACATCTGGGAATCGGTGGTCTGGTCGGCCGAAATGGGGTGGGACACGCCCAAAACTATAGTTCCGCTCGATTTCTAAACACGATCACGGTAGGGGAAATATGGCCGACGACATCGAGCTCCGCGAGGCGATCGGGGCGATCGAAGACCCGCTCTTGCATCGCCCGCTGGCCGAATTGGGCATGGTGTCGGTCGCCGAGCGGCGCCGCCTGGGAAGCGATCGCCTGGTGGTTGCTGTCCCCGTTCCCAACTACCCGCTGACCGTGGAACTCGAGCGCCGCATCCAGGCGGTGTTGGACGAGTCCGGACGCCAGGCCGAGGTCGGTATCGAGGTCATGGATGATGCTGGTCGGGAGGCGTTGATGGCTCGTCTGCGTGAAGGCGCCCCACCCGGGATCGGAGAGACCGGTTCCCGCACCCGGGTGGTTGCGGTGTCGTCCGGAAAGGGCGGCGTGGGCAAGTCGTCGGTTACCACCAACCTGGCGGTGGCCCTGGCGCGAAAAGGTCATTCCGTGGGCGTGATCGACGGCGACATTTGGGGTTTTTCCATCCCCCGCATGTTGGGGATCACCGCACCACCGGTGGTGATCGAGCAGTCGATCATCCCTCCGGAGACCCACGGAGTGAAGGCGATGTCCATGGACTATTTCGTTCCCGACGACAAGGCAGTCATCTGGCGGGGGCCGATGCTGCACAAGGCGATCGAACAGTTCCTGCAGGACGTGTGGTGGGACGACCCCGAGTTCCTCGTCGTGGACATGCCCCCCGGTACGGGCGACATTGCCATTTCCATGTCCCAGTTCCTCCCCCGTGCCCAAGTGCTGTTGGTGACCACCCCCCAACCCACTGCTCAGCGGGTGGCAAAACGGGCGGCGCTGATGGCGACTCAGGTGAACCAGGAAGTCATGGGCGTGGTCGAGAACATGTCGTGGTTCACCGGAGACGACGGCAAGAAGTACGAGATCTTCGGATCAGGTGGCGGTCAGGAACTCGCCGACGACCTGGGTGTCCCGATGATGGGGCGCATCCCTCTCCTTCCGGCGATGCGTCAGGGTGCCGACGACGGTTTGCCGGTGGTGGAAGCCGCACCGGAGTCCGAGGTGGCTGCTGCCTTCGACCAACTCGCCGAGGCGGTGATCGCCCGTAAGCCGCGGGTTCGGACTCACCCCGAACTCGTCATCCGCTGAGCGGGAGGGTCCCGGTCAGGTAGCGGACCACCCAGGTGCCGAGCAGGCCGACCGCCAGGACCCACAGGGCGTTCCGCTCCAGCCGGACGGAACGCCACTGCCACCAGCCGGCACGGCGGCCAAACCAGGCAAACCAGGCTCCGGTGGCCATCGCCAGTACCAACCAGGCGAGCGGGTGGAAGGCGAGGGAGGCGGCGAACTCGCCTCGTACCAGCCGGGCAACGCCGCGGGTCAGTCCGCACAGCGGACACGGGGTGGAGAACACGAGCACCGACGGGCACCAGGGTGCACCGATGTCCGGCGGGTTTACGACGGCCAGCGCGACGATGCCCAACACCCCGACGGTGGCCGGTTCGCCGAGGCCGCCGCCGGTCCGGGCGGTGGTCATTCGTCGGACTCGGCCGCCAGGTGGGTGTGGTGGCGGATCACCTCGTCGATGATGAACCGCAGGAACTTCTCGGAGAACTCCGGGTCGAGGTGGGCCGATTCGGCCAGCTCGCGGAGTCGGGCGATCTGAATGTCTTCCCGTTCGGGGTCAGCGGGGGGAAGTCCGGCCTGCGCCTTGTACAACCCCACCTTCTTCGTGATCGAGAAGCGTTCGGCGAGGAGGAAGACCAAGGCGGCATCGATGTTGTCGATGCTTTGGCGATAGGCGGCGAGGGTGGGGTCGGTCACGTAGGGTCCGGTCGGCGTCGACCGGACCCTACCGGTCCTCACATCGCTTCGGCGATGGCGGCGAAGAATCCAAGTCCGAGGAGGGCGGCGAACCCGACCAGGGCGACGATCGCCAGTACGGCGTAGGTGAGGAACACGTGACGAAGTCGTTCTGTCGCCCGCCGCAACCGGTCGACATCCCCCGGGTGTCCCTGGTCGAGAGCGGCCGCTGCCTGCCAGAGGAAGACCCCGATGGTGACGGGAATCGGAGCTACCACCAGTCCGGCCACAGACAGCACGTTGAGGCCGGCGGCGACGAAGAGCAGCACCGCCAGGAACTTCATCCAGTTGCGGGTGCGGTGGAGGGGCTCGAGCACATGGCTGAGTGCGTCGGATTGGGTCACGGAAGCATCTCCCGGGTCGACAGGAGGCGAACGTACGGCTGGCGCGGGCGGGATGGAACCCCCTCGTCGTCGCGTACAGTGCCGCCGATGCGAACGGCACTCGTGGGCGGATTCCGCTGGTCGACCGACACCGGCAAAGTCGAAAACCGATCCGTGGTGGTCGAAGACGGCCGCATCGTCGGCCTCGACACAGAGCCGGAGACCGACGACATCGTCGACGTCGGAAACGGCTTGGTGGTGCCTGGGTTCATCGATGCCCACGTTCATCCCCTCAAGGGCGGTCTGCGGATGCTCCGCTGTGATCTGACCCAGATCTCGGATCGTGCCGCAGCCGAAGAACGGATCGCTGCCGCCGCCGCCGAACTGGCACCGGGCGAGTGGCTCCTCGGCGGGGGCTGGCTCTACGACTGGTTCGAGTCGGGCAATCCCCCCGCCACCCTGCTCGACCGTCTCGCTCCCGGTCGCCCGGCCGCACTCGAAGTGCGTGACGGGCATTCGATGTGGCTCAACACCGAGGCGCTCCGCCGGGCGGGAATCACGGCGCACACGGCCGATCCCGCAGACGGACGTATCGAGCGTCTGGCAGACGGGAGTCCCCAAGGCACGCTGCACGAAGGGGCGATGCGTCTGGTGGACACACACCTCCCGGCTCCCGATCGTCCGACCCTCACCCGCGCCCTGCGCCAAGGAATGGCCTATCTCCACAGCAAGGGGGTCACGGGATGGCAGGACGCCTGGATCACGGACGTGCATCACCCGTCGTATCTGGAGATCGCACCGGGTGTCGACGTAGTCGGCGCACTGTGGTGGGACCGTGCTCGGGGCCTCGAACAGGTCGACGAGATCGTCGAACGGAGCCGGGAGGGAGCCGGCGGTTACCGACCGACCTCCGTCAAGCTCATGCTCGACGGTGTGTGCGAGAACTTCACGGCGTCGCTCACCGACCCGTACCACGGTCCGCACGGGGAGGGCCACGACCACCGCGGACTCGATTTCATCGACCCCGGCCTCGTCAGCCGGGCAGTGGCTCGGCTCGACGCCCTCGGCGTGCAATGCCACTTCCACGCCATCGGTGACCGGGCGGTGCGTTCTGCGCTCGATGCCGTGGAACGGGCCAGAGTCGAGAACGGGTGGGGTGGTCCGATCCATCACATCGCCCACCTGCAGGTGGTCGACCCGGTCGACGTTCCGCGGTTCGCCCAGTTGCGGGTGGCGGCGAACTGTCAGCCGCTGTGGGCGTGTAACGAAGTGGCGATGACCGAAATGACGGTGCCGTTCCTCGGTCCGGAGCGCGCCGAGTGGCAATACCCGTTCGCTTCGTTCCTCCGCACCGGCGCGTTGGTGGCGATGGGAAGCGACTGGCCGGTGTCGACCGGGGACGTGATGGATCAGATCTCGGTGGCGGTTCGGCGCCGACCTCCGGGCGACGACGAACCCCCGGTGCTGATTCCGCGGGAGAGACTGACGCTGCATCAAGCACTCGGCGCATTCACGCTCGGCTCGGCCGTGGTCAATGGCACTGCTCGGCGACGGGGACGAATTCGCGTCGGTAACGTTGCCGACCTCGCGGTGCTGGGGCGGGATCCGTTCGGTGTGGACGACCCCGCGGGGATCCCCGTCGCCGCGACGATGGCGGCCGGCGAAATCGTGTACGAGCGGAAGGAAGGTCTGTGACGGACGCAGCGGTGTCACTGCAAGGAGTGACCAAGCACTTCGGGGATGTCGTGGCGGTCGCCGGGATCGACCTCGACGTGGCGGACGGAGAGTTCTTCTCGCTGCTGGGACCGTCCGGGTGCGGCAAGACGACGACGTTGCGAATGATCGCCGGTTTCGAGTTCCCCACCGCCGGGTCGATCCGCATCCACGACAAGGAAGTGGGTCTGGAACCGCCGAACCGACGCCCGGTGAACACGGTGTTCCAGTCCTATGCCCTCTTCCCGCACATGACCATCGAAGAGAACGTGGCCTTCGGGCTGCAGATGAAGAAGGTCTCCTCCAACGAAACCGCGGACCGGGTGAAGCGGGCGTTGGACATGGTGCAATTGGGGCACCGCTCCACCGCCAAGCCGTCGCAACTCTCCGGCGGACAGCAGCAGCGGGTGGCCCTCGCCCGGGCACTGGTCAACGAGCCCGAGGTCCTGTTACTCGACGAGCCGCTCGGTGCCCTCGACTTGAAACTGCGCCAGGCGATGCAGGTCGAATTGAAAGAACTCCAAGAGCGGGTCGGGATCACCTTCATCTATGTCACCCACGACCAAGAGGAGGCGCTGACCATGAGCGACCGCATCGGGGTCATGAGTGAGGGCCGGTTGTTGCAGGTGGGCGAGCCACAGCAGATCTACGAGCATCCGACCAGCCGTTTCGTCGCCGACTTCATCGGGGAGATCAACCTGCTCCCCGCCACCGTGGTCGGTGCAGGAAGGGTGGCGTTGCTGGGCAACCACGAAGTGAGCGCCACCACCGGCATGCCTGCCGGCACCGAGGTCACGGTTGCGATTCGGCCGGAGCGTTTCGAGTTGTACGACATGGACGAACCGATCCCGGACAGCAGCAACCGGATCGAAGGAACGGTGGTCCGCCGCACGTACTACGGCGACGTGTTCTACTACGACGTCGACACCCCGGCCGGACGCATCGAGGCGAAAGAAGAGAACCGTCCCGGCATCGACCACTACGAGCACGGGGAGCGGGTGCTGGTGGTGTGGCACCCGTCGGCGATGTCGGTGGTGAACGATTGATCGAGGCGCCGACCGTCGAAGATCGCCACGAGCTGGAACGCTCGGCGAAGTCCGCGGAGAGCCGGCGCGGCTTTCTGATCTCCCTCCCGGCCTACGTCTACCTCGTCTTCTTCTTCGCAGTCCCTTTCCTGATCGTCTTCGTCTACTCGTTCGCCACCCGTTCGAGGACGGGGCGTACGGTGCTCGAAGACTGGAATCTCGACAGCTATGCCCGCCTCGGCGACCCCATCGTCAGGGAGATATTCACCCGATCCCTGCTGCTGGCCATCGTCACCACCGTCATTTGCCTCGTGGCCTGCTATCCGTTCGCCTACTACATCGCCACCCGGCGGCCGGCAATCCGCAACGTGCTGCTCGTCCTGGTGATGATCCCGTTCTGGTCGAACTTCCTCGTGCGCACCTATGCGTGGCGGGTGCTGTTGGGCACGAACGGTCCCATCAGTCAGCTATCGCAGTTGTTCGGCGGTGAAGAAGTCCGGGTGCTGTTCACCAACACCGCCGTGTTGATCGGTCTGGTGTACGGATACATGCCGTTCATGGTCCTCCCGTTGTACGCCGCCCTGGAACGAATGGATTGGAACCTGGTGGAGGCCGCACGCGACCTGTATGCCAGTGGGTGGACGGCGTTCCGACGGATCACGCTTCCGCTGTCGATGCCGGGTGTCGTGGCTGGTTCGATCCTCGTGTTCATTCCGTCGCTGGGCGCCTATGTGACGCCCGCTCTGTTGGGGGGCGCGCGTACCACACTGCTGGGCGACTACATCGTCGGCCAATTCCTCTCGGCCCGGAACTGGCCGTATGGCTCGGCACTTTCGGTGGCGGTGATGGTCGTCATGTTGATCGCAGCCATCTTCTACTTCCGAGCAGGGGCGAAGAACGCATGACCGTCTCGGCTGCGATCCGTCCCAAGAGTCCGATCGAGCGGCTCCTCGGCTTCAACAGTTGGCTGGTCTTCGGATTCCTCTACCTACCGATCCTGCTCCTGATCGGGTTCTCGTTCAACGAGAACCGCAACGTGGGGATCTGGACCGGATTCTCGACTCGCTGGTACGGCGAGATGTTCCAGAACACCGAGGTCATGCGAGCGCTGCGCAACACGCTCATCGTGGCGGCCGTCTCCACCATCGTCTCCACCGTGTTGGGCACGATGGCGGCGATCGCCATGGAGCGGTACCGGTTCCGAGGCCGGGGAACGCTCGACGGGTTGCTGTATCTGCCGATCATCATCCCGGACGTGACGATGGCGGTGATGATGCTGCTGTTCTTCGCCCAGACCTTCGACCTGATCGGCGGTTTCATCCGGCTCAACTTCGGGCTGGGCACCATCGCCCTCAGCCACATCGCCTTCAACATCTCGTTCGTTGCGGTGGTCGTCCGTGCGCGCCTGGCCCAACTCGACGGTTCTCTGGAGGAGGCGGCCGCCGACCTGTATGCAGACCGCTGGCAGGCGTTCCGGCGGGTCACCTTGCCGCTCATCATGCCCGGCGTGGCGGGGGGAGCGCTGCTCGCCCTGACACTCAGTCTGGACGACGTCGTGGTCACAAGCTTCGTGTCCGGACCGGGCTCGACCACCCTTCCCGTCTATGTTTTCGGACTGGTCAGGAGAGGCGTGACCCCGCTGATCAACGCAGTGAGCACCGTGATGTTGGTAGCGTCGATGGTGCTCGTCGGGGTTTCGCTGCTCTTCCAGCGCGGGACCACCACGACCAAACAGGAGGAACAACCCACATGAACCGAAATCGAATCGTCTGGCTGGCGATGCTCACCATCCTCGGCCTCGTGGTCGCCGCATGCGGCGGCGGTGACGAGACCGCGGACGGCGGTGACGTCACCTGTGAGCCGGGTGTCACCGACGCCGAGACGCTCAACTTCTACAACTGGTCCGAGTACATCGATCCGGACCTGATCGCCCAGTTCGAATCCGAGACCGGTGTCGACGTGGTCGAATCGTTCTACGAATCGAACGAGGCGATGCTTGCCCAGATCCAGGCAGGAGTCACCTACGACCTGATCGTGCCGTCCGACTACATGGTCGGCATCATGATCGAAGAAGGGCTGCTACAGCCGATCCAGAAGGATGCCCTCACCAACATCGGCAACCTGGCCGAGGAGTTCCAGTCCCCGGCATACGACCCGGGTGGCGAATACTCGGTGGCCTACCAGTGGGGAACCACCGGCCTGGGCGTCAACCTCGAAGCAGTCGGCGATGCCTTCGTCCCGAGCTGGGCGCTGGTGTTCGATCCCGAGCTGACGGCGAACTTCCCTGGCGGCGTGTCGCTCCTGGACGATCCACGGGAGACGATGGGTGCGGCCCTCAAGTATCTGGGCTACTCGCTCAACGAGACCAGCCTCGATGCGCTGCAGGAAGCAGCCGACCTGATCGCCAACGCCAAGGACTACATCGCAACCTTCGACAGCGATCAGTACGACGAGGCGCTGGTGAGCGGTGAGGTCTCGGTCGCCCACGGTTACTCCGGCAACATGCTGGTAGCCATCTGGGATGCGGAGAATCCGGACAACTACGCCTACGTGATCCCGGAAGAGGGTGGAACCCTGTGGGTGGACAACATGACGATTCCGGTGGATTCGGCCGCACCGTGCACGGCACATGCGTTCATCGACTTCCTCCTGGATGCCGAGAACGGCGCGGCGCTGACCAACTGGA
>JBKHXZ010000257.1:0-9686 GCA_046565785.1 Acidimicrobiia bacterium | reverse complement strand
CACCGGGTCGCCGACGGCGCCGACGGCGCCCGCTACCTCGACACCTTCGCCCGCCTGGTGGAAGCGGCGGGTTAGTTAGCTCCCCCTGCCGTCCGCGCCGTCGGCAAACCCGTCGTCAGTGATCCACGAGTTCGCTTCGGTCACAACCCCCCTCAAGAGCGGGGGGACAGAGGTGTGGGAGCCTGCCTCTTGATCTTCTCCTCGCTCACACCGTTTTGAGGATTTCTCGGACGGCTCGGGCAGAGTCGGCTTCCAGGCAGGCTTGGGCGATGGGTCGGCACGCTTCGGCTGAGAGCGATCGGATTCGTTCTTTGACCAGCGGGATCGCCGGTGGGTTCATCGACCACTCGTCCAGCCCAAGACCGAGGAGCACTGGTGCCGCCAGCGGATCCCCGGCGAGTTCCCCACACATACCCACCCACTTTCCGGCGTCGTGACCGGCCCGGATGACCAAGTCGACAAGGCGAAGCACCGCCGGGTGGAACGCGTCGGCCATCGGGGCCACAGCCGGGTTGGTTCGGTCGGCTGCCAGTGTGTACTGGGTGAGATCGTTGGTACCGATCGAAAAGAAGTCGACATGGGGCGCCAGCACGTCGGCAGTCACCGCCGCGGCGGGCACCTCGATCATGATGCCGATCTCGAAGTCTGCCGCCGCCTCCGATCCTTCTGCTCTCAACGACTCGGAGGCTTCCCGAACCGCCTCGCGGGCCGCCTGGATCTCGGCAACGGATGTGACCATCGGGAACATGAGTTTCAGGTTGGCCCCCACGGCCGCCCGCAGCACCGCACGGAGCTGTGTTCGGAAGAGTGCAGGCTCGGCGAGGGTGAGACGCAGTCCACGCTTGCCCAGGAACGGGTTCAGTTCGATGCCGAGCTCGATTCCCGGTACGTCCTTGTCGCCGCCGACGTCGAGGGTCCGAACCACGACCGGTCGTGACCCCATGGCAGCGAACACTTCCCGATAGGCCTCCGTCTGCTCTTCCTCGGAGGGGGCTTCGCCCCGGTCGATGAACAGGAATTCGGTGCGGAACAACCCGACACCTTCGGCACCGGCCGCAACCGCACGCAGCGCGTCTGCTCCACCACCGACGTTCGCCCCCACCTCCACGGTCACCCCGTCGAGACTGGAAGCCGCCTGGTCTGCCTTGGCTTGGGCGGCTTCGCGCAGCCGCAACTGGTCCTCCATGGTCGAGCGAATGCGGGTGGTGGTCTCCTCATCCGGTTCGACCCAGACCTTGCCCGCTCCGCCGTCGATGGCGAGGGTGGCGCCGGACTCGATCTCGGCAGAACCGACTCCGACGACGGCCGGTATCCCCATGCTGCGAGCGAGGATCGCCGTATGTGAGGTGGGACTGCCCAACACGGTGCAGAACCCGAGCGCCATTCCCGGCGGAATCGTGACCGTTTCGGATGGGGTCAGATCTTCGGCGACCACGATGGAGGGACGGTCGATCGCCTCCAGCCCGCCGACCTCCATGCCCAACAGGATGCGGATGAGTTGGGCGCCGATGTCCCGAATGTCCATGGCACGCTGGGCGAAGTACTCGTCACCGAGCTCTTCGAACTCGGCGGCCAATTCCTCCACGGTTTTGGCTACCGCCTGTTCGGCGGGCGTCCCCCGTGCATCCAGACGGCGGCGGGCAGCACCGGCGAACTCGTCGTCTTCGAGGAACATGGCGTGAGCCTCGAAGATCTCCGCGGCCCCGGCATCGGCCGATGCGGCCGCCAGCTGACCCAACCTCTCCAGTCGGGCTGTCATCGCCTGCAACGCCGACTCCAGACGTGCGTGCTCCTCGACCGGTGACGCCGCCGTCTCGTCGGGAAGCGGCGGCACCTCCAGGGTGTGAACCACAGCAGGTCCGATCGCCACTCCGGGCGCAGCACCGATTCCCGTCAGTTCGATCATTCGCCGAAGTTCGACTCGATCAGCCCTACGAGTGCGTCGACCGCCTGCTGGGCGTCGGCACCCTCGGCGGTGATACGGATCTCGTGACCGGACGCCACAGCCGCCTTGAAGATCTTCACGAGACTCTTGGCATCCACCGGGTCGGATCCCCGGGTGAGGTTGGCGATGGTGATGTCGCTCTGGAACGTCTTGGCCAGTTTCACGAACGTCGCGGCGGGGCGGGCATGGAGTCCCACATCGTTGTTGACGGCCACAGTTGCTTCGATCATGGATCGACTCCTCTCTGAATGGCAGCGAGCCGCTCGGCGGCCTCGAGACGGGAAACGGCGTCCACCGGATCGTCACCGACCGCCAGCACTCCTTCACCGGGAAACACCGTCACGTCGAACGATCCGGTACCGGCGAGTCCGACAGTGCCCATGCGGGAGACGAGCGGTCCAACACCCAAGTCAGGTGTGCGTCCCGACGCTCCCAGAGCCAGCAGCATCACCGGGTGTGCCCACACCGCCGCCCCAGCACCTGCCCGCACCGCCTCGACAGCCGGCGAACCCGGTTCCGAGTCCGTGCGGAGCATGCTCGACAAGTCGCCTGGTCCGAGGGCGGAAAGGTCGGCACCCTCGCCTGTCACGCCGATGCGTTGCGCGCTCCTCCGCCAGGCGATGACCGCCAGACCGTTGACGCCCAGACCGGCAGCGATCAGGCGCCGACCAGCAGACCGGATCGTCTCCACCGCTTCCCGTGACAGCGGCGAGCTGTAGACAGCATCGTCCGCCTGCCGCAGAGCCTTGCGTGGCTGCATCCGGCCGGCGATCGACACCGACGCCCGCATCAGGCGGTCTACCACTCCGGTCACAGACCCAACTCGAGGTCTTGGGTACGCCGCAGGTGAACGATCATCAGAGACTCGTCGACTTCGACGTCGTCGTAGGTCACGGCTTGCCCGGAGGCCACCGGGCGCTTGAGGGTGGCTCCGGGAGCGAGACCGAGAGGCAGTTTGTTGCCCGCCCGGGCATCTGCCGCCGACTCCAACATTCCGTACACGGTGAAACCGCCCAACCCGTCGATCGTCTCGCCCGCCTCGAGGTCCCGTTTGGCGATGGTCGTCGTCTCGGCGGTCGGGGGATGGTCGGTGGCCACCGTGGTTTCACCCTTGAGTGCGGCACGGGCGATCGAGATCGGGGTCTCGAGGCTGGTCAGGTGATAGGGGCGATACAGCGCCCAATACGGACCGGGGCCCATCGACAGATACTGGAGGTCGCGGACCAGCTTGGGATGATCGGTGGTGAACACCACGAACACGCCAGGAGCGATGCCCCGCCCGTATTCGACCACACCGGTGTGTTCGAGGATGCCGCCGTGAGACTTCGGCACGTAGGTGGAGGCGATGTCTTTGGGTGTCACCTCCGGGCCGTGCATGCCGGGGACGTCGGGGACGAACCCGACCGCGTTGGCGAACGAGCACATCTCGACCATCGTCTTGGTGCCGTCCACGAACGACGCCAGCATCTTCGGGTTCATGCGCTGTTCCCGCGCACGATCGGCCAGGTTCTCGGGGTTGCCGGAACGGTCGAGCGGGTTGTTCTTGCCCTTGCCGGCGCAGATCACATCGAAGCCGAGACTCACCGCGAAGTCGTAGAGTTCCATCGTGGACCCCGGCTCGTCGCCGGCGGTCAGGGTGTACACCACTCCGGCAGCGTTGGCGGTCTTGCGCAACAGCCACCCGACGGTGGCGTCGGTTTCGACGTTCATCTGCAAGACGTGCTTACGGGCGAGGATGGCGCTGTACGCCACTCGGGCCCCCACCTCCGGAATCCCGGTCGCTTCGACCGTGACGTCGATCGGATCGGCCCAGGTAGTCGCCGGGTTGGTAGATGCCACGCGCCTTCCCGAATCGATCGCCGCGGCGGCCACATCGACATCATCGGTCTCGACGATGTCGTTCGCATCAACCCCCGCGGACATCAGTACCTCTTTGGCTCGCCCGGGCACCACGTCGGCGACGGCGAAGCCGCGCATGCCGTACATGATCTCCATCTGGGCGACGAGGCCCTCCCCCATCTGTCCGGCACCGACCAGCCCGATGCGCAGGATCTCCCCCCGCTCGTGGCGGGCCTTCAGCAGTGGTTGCAGCATCAGGTTTCCCCTCCGGTGATTCGAATGACAGTCCCCGCTTCCACGACCGGGGCGGGAACCGCCGGAACACTCACGTCTCCGGGCAACTCGGGCTCGGTCAAGCCGTTGAACTTGACGACGAGATGCCCGAGTTCGGAGATATTGGAATTGGCGATCTCGCCGATAGAAACGACGGGAAAGTGCTCGTCGCCTACCCACAGCACGTCACCCGGGCTGATGTCGGCTTTCAGTTCTGCCGCGTCGGTGATGATGGCGAACTCGTGAAGTTCCTCCGGGGCGGCAGGCCCGAAGAACACGAGGATCCCACCTTCTGCGAAGTCGACGGCCATCTCGCCGACCGCAGTCACGGTGGTGCGGTACTTCTCCATTGTTTCTTCCCGGGAGGCCGTTCGGGCCCGCCACATGCGGAGCCCGAACGGCTCCTCCCTCACTCTTCGACGAGCTCGACGTCGCCGGGGGTGACGCCAGAGACGAAGTTCTCCTCGGTGATGAACCGCATCAGCGGACCCGACGGGCTCGCACCGTGAACGTCGACTGTCTTGACACCCTTCATCGGGTACACCCCGATGCGGGCGGTTCCTCCACAGTCGATCACCGCCACCGCGATCTCATCGAACCCGGCCTTCGACTTGAAACCGTCGAAGGCACGGCCGCCTGTCAGGTCGGCGATCCGCTGGGCGACGGGATGGATCCCGCCTCCCGTGACCGAGTAGATCAGGTCCTTGCCGGGTTCGGGGGTAACGGTCCAACCCGTCCCCCAACCCCGAGCTCCGGGCTTGATCCGCACGGTGCGGTACTCGCCCGCCGGTGGCGCGTCGACCGGCTCCGGCTCGGGGGCCGTTTCTGCGGCCGCGGCCGCCTCAGGGGCTTCCTCCGGCTCGTCGGGAACGGCGGCTTCGCCACCCCCGACTGCGTCCGTCACCTCGTCGACGACTTCCTCTGCCTTCTTCTTGAACCGATCGAACAACGCCACTCGACGTCACCTCTCCTTCTCGTCAGCTGTACAGGCCTGCGCTGAACAGCCAGGCGATCAACACGGCTGCCGGACCGGTGATCATGCGGCTGAACAACACGGCGGGGACGCCGATCTCGACTGTCTCAGGCTCGGCCTCGCCCAGTGCCAAACCTACCGGGATGAAGTCGCAACCGACTTGCGGGTTGATCGCCCACAAGGCGACAAGCGCCAACGACGGGTCCACGCTTCCTGCGCCGATCTGGGTTCCGAGCAGCACGCCGATGACCTGGGCGATGACCGCGCCGGGCCCCAACAGGGGCGACAGCACGGGCAGTCCGATGATGATCGATAGCACCAGCAACCCGCCCACGCCGCTTGCCAGTCCGCTCAGCCCGTTCGCCAACCAATCGCCCACACCGGTCTCGAGGATGAGGCCGATGATGAAGGCGATGAAGGCGATGAACGGGAGGATGTTCTTGATGACCTGATCGATCGTGTCGCGGCCCGCCTGATACAGCGTGCCGACGACCTTCCCGACGCTCTTACCGATTGTGTTGAGTACTGCAGTCATGTCTTTCCTCCCGCCTCAGGCCGCAGCGCCAGCGGACGACTGCCGTGACCACATGATCGCTGTCAGGCGCTCGGTGACGAGGCCGCGCAGGTAGATCACGATGAAGCCGGTGAGCAGATACCGAACGGCGAGGTCGCCGAGTTCGAGACCCAGCTGCTCGATACCAGTGGCGATTCCGAGCCACACGAAGAGCTCACCCGGGTTGATGTGCGGGAACACACCAAGCGGCGGGTGGACCATCGACACGGCCGAGTCGTAGAAGGCCGGCTTGTATTTTTCGGGCAGGAACTGCCCATTGGTGTAGGCCATCGGGTTCGTCAAGAAGAACACCGAGAGGAACGGCCAGATCAGGTAGCGGATCGGTGTGTAGGCGAAGCCCTCCCGGCCTGCCCACTCGCCGAACTTGTTCACCCGTTCTGGGCCGATGAGCGCAATCAGCGCGTTCACTGCCGTCAACAGCACGATGAGGGTGGGAATGATCCCGCCCACGAGACTCACAAAGACGTCTCCACCGGCGTTGAACCAACCGATGAATTCGGTTGCGGCATCAGCCAATATGTCCAACATTCATTTCTCCCTTTTCGTCGATTCTGTGTGCGGCCGATCCCCCGACCGACGCGCACGGATAACCCCCGGCGGTCAGGTCATCCATCACCTCCCCGTGCACGCTCCTTGGCGATCTGCTTGCGGATGAACTCGGCAGCGTGATCGAGGGACGCCCAGGTCTTGGGGTCGATCCCGTCGGGTGGATCGCCCTTGCCCACCCGGTCGAGATGCATCCCAACGATCTCGGGAAGCTCTCGCATGGAAGCAGCCACCGTGAAACCACCGAGGCGTCCTGCTGCGGTGACGATGTCGTTGTCGTCGATGACGACCGCCGAGTACACCTTGCGGCGGTAGGTGGACCCGGCCAGTCCGATCGCCATCCGAGTGCCGGTCTTTCGCAACCGTTGAGTGGTGGCGTGGAACCGCTTCATCTGGATGTTGGATGCCACGATTTGGACCAGCCAGGCACCGGCGAGGATCAGGGCGATGGTGAAGCCGTCCACGTCACACCCCCAGCAGTCGGGTGTCGCCGAGAATGGCTCGGGCGGCGGTGGTGTCGGTGACCAGAACGTCCAGGTACCCCCCGAGGGCCACCGCTCGAATGGCCGTCGCTTTCGCCGCACCACCGGCCACTGCGATCGTGGTGCCGCGCATCTGGCCCGGGAACAACGCGACCACCCTGCCGTTTTCGGGGATGTCGAGGATGTTGCCGTCGCGATCGATCAGATATCCCATCAAGTCGCCGACGACTCCCAGCGACCGGAGGTTGCGAATCTGGCTGTCGGTGAAATATCCGGCACGCACCAGTCCAGAGAGTTCCGAGTCGATCGTGCCGATTCCAGTGACGAACACCTCGGCTTCGGCCGCCATGGCGATGGTGGCGGCGTTGGTGCGGTCGGCCTTCAGCGAGGCTGCCACCTCTTCACTGTCCACCAACAAGGGAGCCGCCAGGGTGCGGAAGTCGGCGTTCAGCTTGGTGGCGAGGGTTCGGGCCAGGTCGGCCCCGTCGACTCCCGGGTCACCGTCGCCCACCGAGCCCATCGCCTGGATGACCATCACTCCGTCCAGACGGATCTCTGGCATCGCCCGCACGGTGTGGAACAACGCCGCTCCCCAGCCGATGGTCACTTTGATGTCGGACCGCAGGCGGGACTGCACTGCTCGTGCCCCGACCCGTCCCAACCGCCGCATCATCGAGTCGAAAGGAAGGTCGTCGGCGACCAGCACACGCGCCTCGGACAACCCGGCGGCGGACTTCAACTCATCTTCGAGAGCGGAATCGGTGCGGAGCGGAAAGCGCACCCGGAACTCGACCAGGCCGCGGTCTCGAGCTTCACGGAGAAGTCGGGACACCATCGAACGCGACTTGCCGATGCGCTGGGCGATCTCGGTCTGATCGAGGTCGTCCTCGTAGTACCAAGCCGCCACCTGCCCGAGGAACTCGAGCCGGTCCTCCGTCGCGTCCACCGTGTCCACCACGCGTGAGAACGTATGAATTCTGATTCACGTTTGCAACTACAACGTTCACAAATGTGCATTCGCTCCCGACAAGGCAGAGAGGAGCCGGTCACTCACTCTCCCCCCCCAGCGCCGCGCTGGGGGGAGAAATCGGCAGAGGGAGGCGGTCCGCGAAGCACAGTGAACCAACGAGCTCGCTCCGCTCGCAATGCCATCGGGTGGGGGGCGGGTCAGGCCCGCCCCCTCCCACACCACCGGACATGCGGGCCTCGCATCCGGCGGTTCGTCAGGACGAGTGGTGGTGTTGGTAGCGGTCCTCGAAACCGATGAGGCCTTGCTGACGCCACCAGCGGATGGTGAGTGTCCGGTTGAGGGCTTCTCGGCGAGAGGCCCTCCATGGGCCACCGGCGGCAGTGACAGCCACGAAAATGGCCTTGTCGTTCGCTCCCAGCTTGCGGAGCTCTGCCACCCTGGTGGTGTTGTTCTTCCACATCACCCACATGACCTGTCGGAGACGCCGACGAAGCCACTGGTCGGTTCTGGTGAACAACGACGGTGTCTCCGCCAACCGGAAATACGCCACCCATCCGCCAATAAACCGGTTGAGTGACCTGATCCGCTGATAAAGAGACACCCCCCAACTACGGGAGGTCAACTGTCGGATCCGTTGTCTCATCCGTTCCACCGCCGAAGGAGCCACCCTGATCGAAACCCGTCCCGACCGGACCAAGAACCCGAAACCCAGCAGCATCATCCGGGTGGCATGACCCACCCCCGACTTATGTCGGTTCACCACCAGCTTCAACCGTTTCTCGATCCATCCCGACACCGATTCCAACACCCGTCCCCCCGCCCGCTCCGAACGCACATACACACGCACGTCATCGGCGTAACGGACAAACAGATGCCCACGGGACTCCAACTCGCGGTCCAGATCATCCAACATGATGTTGGACAACAACGGCGACAACGGCGACCCCTGAGCCACACCCTCCATCACTGGCTGACGCACCCCATCGGTCATCACTCCCGCCTCCACAAACGCCCGGACCAGCTTCAACAGACGCTTATCAGCCACCCGTCGAGCCACCCGGGCCATCACCATGTCATGGTTGACCCGATCAAAGAACCGCTCCAGGTCGATCTCGACCACCCACACGAACCCATCCTCGATGAACCCGCGGGCCGTCTCCACCGCCTGATGCGCCGACCGGCCAGGCCGATACCCGAAACTCCGATCCGAAAACACCGGATCAAACACCGGAACCAGCACCTGACAGATCGCCTGTTGAATCACCCGATCAACCACTGTGGGCACACCCAGCCACCGACTCCCCCCACCGGGCTTGGGGATCTCCACCCGACGAACCGGAGCCGGCCGGTAACTGCCCTCCTCCAACGACAACAACACCCGAGGCCAAGACTCCGCCCACCAGTCTTGTAACTGGTCGACCTCCATCCCGTCCACCCCGGCCGCCCCGCCGTTACGAACCACACGATCCAACGCCCGAACCATGTTCGACTCCGAGAACACCTGCTCCCACAAACCGTCCACCTTCGGGCCACCACCGAGACTCGAACCATCAGACACCGGGAACACACTCGACCAACGACCAGTATCCGACGTATCCACCGTCTCCACACCAGCCGAAGCCCACAACACGGGTTGACAGCCGTCACCGTGCATCCCACGAGTCACAACCGCTCTCCTCTCACCACGACGTTCAGCCCTTCCCAGCCAGAACCCGACTAGTACTACGGCCTCTGCTGACTCCTGACACACCACCCCTCGTCAAAGGGCAGCAGCCGAGCTGGGCGCTCTCCCAGACCATCGACCATCCATCAGGCCTCCCCGGATAAGAACAACCACTTTCCCGCTACACCGCCGCATGTACGCCCCGGACCTCGATGGTGACGGGCTTCGTCAATAGGGGCTGACTCACCCAACCCGGCACGCCTCAAATGCGATTCGTGTACCTCGATGCAGCGTTTCGCCTCCAGCTTCCTCCCCACAGCACCTCACGATCCTGCAGTTGCCTTCAGCTAGAAGTTCGGCACCACCTCCACCTCCACAGAACTCTCATCTGCAAGCAGTTGCCCATGCCGGGCGTACCCCT
>JBKHXZ010000256.1:0-1834 GCA_046565785.1 Acidimicrobiia bacterium | reverse complement strand
AGCGACCGTCATCACCGCCCCGGCCTGGAGTGAGCACCGGGTGTCGCTCGCCCTGACCGAATGGGCGGCGGCGTGGACGGGTTTGGAGCCTCGCTTCATCTACGACTTCGACGACCCGGTCGCCCAGGCGGCGATCGACGCCAACAACCGTCTCGAGAACGCCGCCCCTGCGGCCCGGTCGATCCGCACTGCCACCCGCCAGGTGTGCGGCCACACCGAGGACGCCGCGGTCGACTTCGAAGATCCCCTCCCCTGCGGCCGGCCGGCGACCGCCTACTACATGGTCGAAGACCGACCCGTCCTCGTCTGTGACGAGCACCAACCACCGGGCGTCAAGACGACGACGCTGCTTCGAGCCTGATCACGAGGCCGGTTCGGTCGACCAGTCGGATTCCGCTCGTCGCGGGTGACGACGGTCGACAGGTCAGAATCCTCCCTTTCCGTCACCGGGCGAGGGGGGAGTCGGATCGTCCAGCTCCACGCTGCAGTCTGCGTAGATCGGGTCGTAGTAGAAGCCGTCACCTGCATAGTCGGGGTTGTACTCCCGGCCCCCTTCCGCCAGCCGGTACAGGAACGGCGAGCGATGCAGCCGTTCGCGGTGGTAGCGGCCGTCCGCTCCGGATGCGATCTCTGCGCCGGCCCCGTACAACATCAGTCCTCCGTCGGCCCGGACCTCGTGCTGGGGGGCAGTGTCGCGATACTCGTGGCTGACATTCAGAAGCTTGTGGCCGATCTCGTGGGCGACGGTCTTCCAAGAGTTGGCGTCCTTGGTGACGTCGGTGATGGTGATCACCCCACGCAGATGCCGAGGCATCGTCGCCCCGTACATGTACCCCGGGAAGGAAAGCCCTCCGGTCGAGATCGTCTTCCGCTGCCAGGTGCGGAAGTCGAGCTGGTCGAAGAACGTCATGTACACGTCCTGGAGGACGATCAGGTTCACGGTGGTCTCCGCCTGAGCCACGTCTGGAATCACCGACCGAAAGAGGGTCTCGGCGTCTGAGGACAGCCGCGAAGGTCGGCGCTCCGCCGCCCGGTACATGTTCACGAACCGATCACCGGGGTGTTCGTCGGCGTTGTTGGTCGAGTCGATCGCCAACAGACGAGGATCGACCGGACCGGTCTTGGCCGACACCAGACGCAGTTGCACCCCCGCATCGAGAAAGACCCTGCATGCCCGTTCGAATCCGTGCCGCAGCAAGTCCGGAGTGACCTTCGCCCGATGCGTCGGATCCAGACTCGACGGGTACCAGATCGCCACGTCGGCGATCGGCAGACCGGGGTCGAGGTCGGTCGTGAGATCGAAGCCCGGGTGATCGTTCCACTCCGCCATCAGCCCTGCCCCTCGCCCGGATCCCGCCCGGCCACTTCCAGGGCGTACACCCGCGCCGGATGGTTCGGCGGGAGTTCCCGGTAGTAGAACGGTTCGCCGCTGGCCGATTCCTGCGCCAGATGATCCCGCGCCTCGACCATGCCTTCGACCATCTCGTCGTACGAGGAGGATCCGGACTTCAGGATCAGGATCACCGCCGGATCTTCGAACGGGGTCTCGAACCCGGTGGGGACACCTCCCGGGAAGTGGAAGAGGTCCCCCGCCCGAATCACCGTGCGTACTTCTTCGTCGTTCTCGGTGGTGGTGAACACCCAGCTGCCCGAGATCGTGTAGATGATGCTTTCGGTGTCGTGTGGGTGGGCGTAGCAGTACTGGCCGGGGTGCATCACGATCATGTGCGACCGGATCTCGGCGCCGGCCAGCAGCGGGATGAGGGTGCCTTCGACGGTATCGACTCCCGGCTGGGACATGACATCTCGCAGGACGCGACACTCGCCGATGGGT
>JBKHXZ010000255.1:0-2066 GCA_046565785.1 Acidimicrobiia bacterium | reverse complement strand
CACCGGCGGACATCGTCGACCGGCTCGGCCCCGATGTCGACGAGGTGGTCGTTTCCGCCATGCCCGACCCGTTCTGGGCGATCGGCGCCTTGTATCGAGACTTCCGCCAGACGAGCGACGACGACGTGATCCGGCTGCTGGCAGAGGTGTGATCTGAGCTCGACTCTCAGCAGTCGGCGAACGCGGACAGTGCTCGACAGATCCGGGAGCGAGCATCGTCGATCCTGGTGATCCTGGTGGTGAGGAAGGTTCGCCGGATCGGCTGGAGCGCGTCGAAGGTGGCGACCGAGTCCGCGGGCAGCCCGTCGTCGGGGGAGAGCAGTAGCTCGGTCGGGATTCGACGGATCGTTCTGGTGACCGGCGCAACGATGATGCTGGACAACACGCCAACCGCCTCCGACCTCGTCACGACGAGAACCGGTCGGCGTTTGTCCTCCGCCTCGGCCCACCACACATCGCCCTGTTGGGGGATCACCACGGTTCCTCGCAGATCATCTGCACGGTGGCTTGGTCGTTCCAGAGCGTGTCATCCTGGGGGCGACGCCGATATCCGGCGACGATCGCCTCGCCCACTCGTCGCCGTCTCTCGGAGTCGACCAGCTGGAAGAGGGCGGTTCGAGCGGCGTCCGAGCGTGACTCGAAGAGTCCAAGGGCGATCAGTTCATCGACCGCATCGAGGAGATCGTCGTCGATCCGCACCACGAGCTGGCTCATTGCGACATGTATAGCAGTTCGCATTGCGGATCACATCCGTGCCGAGAACGTTCCGGGTCGAGGTTGGAGTCGAGCGACGTTGCATCCAACGTCCCACGGGAACAGACCCTGACCGTCGTCGTAGGTGAGTTGCAGGACCGGGACCGAAGCTTCGTCAGGTCGCCGGTAGTAGGAGTTGGCGACGAACACGATGTCGCCGGGATTGGGAACCTCCTCGGGGACGATGCGGAAGTCGTCGGCGCTCACCTCCACTCCGGCGACCAGGTTCTCCCCCAGATGAACTCGGTGGGCGAGCTCGCCGAGAACGCGAACGGTGTGTTCGACCGGCATCCCGATGACCAGCAGCTCAGGATGGCCGAATCCGAACAGGCCCACGGTGTAGCCGAACGGCAGGCACTTCTCGGGTTCGACCTCACAGTGCGGGCCGGGGCATTCGTCGTTGGTCACGTATTGGACGATCCAGCCGTTGGTTCGGATCGCATCGGCGATTCGGGCGTACTTCCGATCGACCTCTGCACGCGTGCGGGCGTCCATGTGTCACCTCCAGGTGCCGGTGGGAAGTGGCGCGGACGCTACGGAATGGGTGTGACGGAACCGGGACGCGATTCGCGCAGGAAGACCGAAACATCGATGGCGGAGAGCGCGGTGATGGCGGCCACCACGAAGATGGCAGTGCGCAATGTCGAAGCGTCGGCGACGACGCCTGCGATGACCGCGCCGATTGCGAAACCCAGGTCCCGCCACAGCCGATAGACGCCCACCGCTCTTCCCCTCCAGGACGGATGGGCGAGGTCGCCGACCGCAGCCAGCAGGGTGGGATAGGCCATGGCGGTCCCGGCGCCGAAGAGCGCGCTTGCAACGGCCCACGTCCCGATCGAGTCGCCCCAGGCGATCAGCAACAATCCAAGGGATTCGGTGGCCTGACCGCCCGCGATCAGCCACTTGCGACCTACCCGATCAGAGAGGGCGCCGGTGAAGAGTTGGCCGACGCCCCACACCGCCGGCGCGATCGCCACCAACACCCCGATCGTGCCCAGGTCCAGCCCGGATGCGGCGAAGAAGAGCGGGAACACACCCCAAGCGGCACCCTCGTTGAGGTTGTTGACCAGCCCCGCCCGCGAGGTGGCGGCGAGTGACCGGTCGGCCCAGGATCCGAGGCGGAACACCTCGCCGAAGCCGCGGGGATCGACGTCGGTGCCGACTTCGTGAGTCACATGGCCGGTGGTTTCCCGCACCAATGCCAGCGAGAGTCCGAGGCCGAGCGTCACGAACACGACCCCGAGCAGGAACGGGGCGGGTCGCAAGCCGGCGTTCTCTGCGATCACTCCCGTCAGCCAGGCGGTGAGGGCCAC
>JBKHXZ010000254.1:0-22568 GCA_046565785.1 Acidimicrobiia bacterium | reverse complement strand
GAGAAAGTCACCCGCCGGGCGACGGCCGACGACGTCGCCGTCACCATGGCCTACGCCGAACGGGTCATCGTCGTTCCTGGCTACGGCCTCGCCGTTGCCCAGGCTCAGCACACCTTGCGCGAACTGGCCTCCCTGCTGGAAGCACGCGGCGTTGAAGTCCGCTACGCCATCCATCCCGTCGCGGGGCGCATGCCGGGCCACATGAACGTGCTGCTGGCCGAGGCGGACGTCGACTACGAGCTGCTCTTCGACCTCGACGACATCAACGGCGACTTCCCGCGGACCGACTTGGCACTGGTGGTCGGCGCCAACGACGACGTCAACCCGTCCGCCCGAGACGATCCGTCGAGTTCGATCTACGGCATGCCGATTCTCGATGTCGATAAAGCACGCAACGTGATCGTCATCAAGCGCAGCCTGTCGCCTGGCTTCGCCGGAATCGACAATCCGCTGTTCTACGAGGACAACACGCTGATGTTCTTCGCCGACGCCAAACAGGGTCTGGCCGACATCGTTTCCGCAGTCAAGGACCTCTGACCCCAAACCCTGGGTTCGTGTGGTCGTATACGGCGCTTTCGCCGCATCAGTTTGCGGAGTTCTTCGTTCGGTAGGGTGACGGCGATGCGGCGTGAACTCACCTTCGGCATCGTGACGGCGGCCGCGGTGCTGTGGCTCACGTTCTTCGCCACGCCGGGGACAGTGGTGGTGGCCACGCTGGCAGTCGCGGTGGCCGCCCTCATCTGGTTCTCGACCGTCGAGACCGCACGCCTCCGTGACGACACCGGCCGACCACACCTCATGTTGTTCGGCCTCACCCTGGTCGCCGGGGCGCTGGTGATCACCGCCGCTGTGTTCATCTCGACTCCGACGGTGTTCCTCGTCGGGCTGGTCGTGATCTGCGCCGCCGTGGTCGGCCTGGTGCGCGCCGTCCGAGCAGCGATGGGGACCAACTGATGGAGTTCAGCGATGTCGTGCGACGGAGACGCATGGTGCGCAACTATCTGCCCGATCCGGTCGACGAGGATTCCCTCGACCGGATCGTCGATGCGGGAGTCCGGGCTCCGAGTGCCGGCTTCACCCAGGGCCAGTCGTTCGTCGTGGTTACGTCGGCGGAGCGAAGACAGCGCATCGCCGAACTCGCCGGGGAGTCTCACTACGTCGAGCAGGGTTTCGACCCGTGGATCTCCCGCGCCCCGGCGCACATCGTCGTCTGCGTCTCCGAGGAGGCCTATCACCGGCGGTACCAGGAGCCGGACAAGACCGACCCTGAGGGCAACGAGACCGAGTGGCCGGTCCCCTACTGGTGGGTGGATGCAGGGGCGTCGATGATGGCGATCCTGCTGGCGGCTGTGAACGAAGGCCTGGGTGCCGGGTTTCTAGGAGCCCAGTCTTTCCAAGGACTTGCCGAATTCTTGGAACTTCCTCCGGATGTGACGCCGATCGGGGTCGTAACCGTCGGGCACCCTGCCCCGGATCGCCGCTCGTCGTCTCTACGGCGAGGACGCAGAACCGGCGTGGTCCATCGCGAACGTTGGCACGCCGGCTGACTCAGAACATCCGGTCCCAGATGGCGAGCAGCACGCCGAGCCCGGCCAACCCGAAGATCAGGTTCCGCACGTTCCGCACCAGTTGCTCTCGCTCTTCGGAGAGTGGTGGTAGCGGCGGGGGCGGATCCACCCCGAGCACGTCGGCGGCCTCGTCCAGGTCCTCGGCTTGGGTGAGCACTCGCACCCCACGGATGAAATCCCATTGCGGTTCGAACCCGTTGGCCGAGTCGGTCTGGATCCAGGCTCGAATCCCGATGTCGGCCAGTTTCGCCACGGCCACTTCGGCCTCCATTCGGGAGGAAAAGGTCGCCAGCACCATGGTTGACATAGCTTGAGGATACGAGGATCCGCCCGGGCGGTGACTTTGTAACGAAACGGTCGCCGATGGGACTCCAACAGTGACATGACCAACCCGATCGACGATCTCCGCCGCTACGCCGACGACCTCGCATCCGAGGTGTCGCCGTTCGTCGCGCAGAGAGCCGTCCGGTCAGCCATGACCCCCGGTCTCCGCCGCCCCCGCAAGGCGGTGGTGGTGCTGGCCACCACCGCACTGTTCGGCGTCTCCAACATCGCCTTGGCCGCTACCGCCAATCCGGCCATCCCTGGCGACCCGCTGTACGGAGTCGACCGGGCATACGAAAAGGTGGTCGACCTGGCCGGGCTCGGTGGACCCCGTGTGGACGAGCGGTTGGCCGAAACCGGCGCCCTGGTGGCCGACGGCCGCCTGGCTGAGGCGCTCGGACTCGTCCAGGAGACGCTGGGCAAGGTGCTGTCAGCCGACGACCCCCAGGCGGAACTCGAAGCTCTGACCGATGCGTTGGACAACGTCCCCGACGCGGTCTCGGAAGTTGTCCTGCAGGGACTGGTCGCCACCGCACACGACATCTCCACCGGCGAAGCCGACGGATCCGACGTTGCGGGCCTGGCCCAGCAGCTCGGTCAGGAACTGGGACGCCGCCTGGCCGAAGAGAACTCCAACCGGCCGGACGACGCTGGACCGCCCGACAGCGTGCCGGGACCGACGAACCCTGGCAACGGACCGAACGTCCCGTAGTCTGCGTCCCATGACGGGGGACTCCGACAGCCGACACGGCGCGTCGGGATGGCCTCCTTCCCGACCTCTCGTCGAATCCGCCCGTGCCGGCGATCCGGATGCGCTTGGTTCGATTCTGGTCGCCGGGTTTCCGCGACTGGTTGCCTTCTATCGCGGAATGGGGCTGTCGCATGCCGACTCCGAAGAGATCGCCTCCCAAGCCGTAGAAGGCATGGTGAAGAGCATCCGCCGACTGCGGGAGCCTGACGCCTTCGAGGGATGGTTCTGGACGATTGCCCGCAACCGCCTGCGGAGCAGACTGCGTACCAAGGGTCGACTCGAACGGGAACTCGACTACGGCCCGGTCGACGACCCCGAATCGATCGTCGTCGTCCGGGAGGAACACGTCTTCATCCGTTCGGCGCTGGAGCAGCTTCCGAGCCGTGACCGTCAGATCCTGTGGCTGCGCGAGGTCGAGCAGCTCGACTACGACGACATCGCCACTCGCCTGACGATGCGCCCGGGTGCGGTGCGCGTCGCTGCCCTCCGGGCCCGTCGGCGCCTCGAGGAGTTGTATGCGTCCGCTTCAGAGACGGAGTCCTCTACCGTCGAAGGGTGACCATCACTTCACTCCAGAACGAACGGATCAAGGATCTCGTTCGTCTTCGTGATCGACGTCACCGCGACCAGTCGGGACGCTTCCTCATCGAGGGTTTCCGCGAGATCACCCGGGCCGTGGACGCAGGCACCGTGGTCGACACCCTCTTCGTGTGCCGCGAGCTCTTCTTGGGCCCGAACGAGGATCACCTGATCGACCGGGTGGCCTCCACCGGTACCGAGATCGTCGAGGTTGCAGATGCCCCGTTCCGCAAGGCCTCGTACCGCGACCGACCGGAGGGCCTGCTGGCGGTGGCGCCACAGTTCGACATCTCACTCCGCTCTCTCGCCCTTCCCCCGGATCCCCTGTTGCTGGTCGCCGAAGCGATCGAAAAGCCAGGGAACCTGGGGACGATGCTCCGCACCGCCGATGCCACCGGAGTCGATGCTGTCATCGTTGCCGACCCCACCACGGATCCGTTCAACCCGAACGTAGTACGAGCGTCGACCGGAACCCTGTTCACCACCCGGCTGGCCGTCGACACCTCGCTGACCGTGCTGGCCTGGCTGGCCACCCGCGGGGTGTCGATCGTGGCCACCACCCCCGACGCCGACCTGCTGCTGTGGGACGCCGACCTCACCGGGGCTCTGGCGGTGGTGGTCGGAGCCGAACAGTACGGACTGTCCGACGCCTGGCTCTCCCGGGCGGACATCGAGGTCCGTATCCCGATGGCCGGGGTGGCCGACTCGTTGAATGCGGCGATGGCGGCGGGGGTGACGCTCTTCGAGGCGGTCCGTCAACGTCGTCACCGATGAAACCCTTCACTCTTGCCCTCATCCTGGCCGTGGCCACCTGCGGAGAACCTTCCTCCTCCCCGACGACCCGGCCGCCTGCATGTCTCGCTCCTCCGACCGACGTGGTCATCGTCGACCCCGACGATGTGGTGGCTCGGTCCTGTGCGCCGATCGGCGAGCCGGCTCCGATGACCGACACCGATGTCTTCCGGGTCGACATGTCCACCATCACCTTCTGGTGGACAGGCGGATGTGAAGTGTCTTCGGTGGTCGTCACCCCCCTCCCAGACGGGCATCGTTTCACGATCTACCCGTCGGAACGAGACTGTGTGCGGACGCTCGGTCTCGGCCGATCGGTGACGCTCATCACCCGCCGCCCACTCGGCAGAGTGGAGTACATGATCAACCACGGCCACTGAGGTCCGGCCTCGGCACGGCGACCATTCAGTCGAACGTCTGTTCGACTAGAGTGCGTGACATGCATGGCCAGCCCCGTCAAGCCAGTTTCGACGACCTTGGAATCCCACTCCACGACGTCACCTTCTGTGTCCTCGACCTGGAAACCACCGGCGGGTCGCCGCGTGAATGTGCCATCACCGAGATCGGTGCGGTGAAAGTACGCGGCGGCGAGGTGCTCGGCACGTTTCAGACGCTGGTCGACCCCGGGGCGGCGATCCCGCCTTCGATCGTGCTGCTCACCGGTATCACCCAGGCCATGGTGATCGATGCACCCCGGATCGACACCGTGCTCCCCACCTTCGCCGAGTTCGTGGGTTCGAGCGTGATCGTCGGCCACAACGTCCGTTTCGACTTGTCGTTTCTGGACGCCGCCGCCGAGGCGCTCGGCTATCGGAAGTTCTCGGCCAACGACTCGGTCGACACCGCCGCCCTCGCCCGACGGCTGGTGCGCTCCGAAGTGCGCAACCTGCGACTCGCCACCCTCGCCGCTCACTTCCGCTCCCCCACGACGCCGATCCACCGGGCCCTCGACGACGCCACCGCCACCATGCACGTCCTCCATTCGCTGTTGGAGCGAGCGGGAACCATCGGCGTGACCGCCTTGGAAGATCTCCTCGCCCTGCCCACCGCTCGCGGGGCCAGCGAGTACCGGAAGATCCACCTGGCCCGCGACCTGCCCCGCCAGCCCGGGGTGTACCTCTTCAAGGATCGCACCGGCGATGTGATCTACGTCGGCAAGGCCCGCAACCTCCGCACCCGGGTGTCGGCGTACTTCTACGGCGATCCGCGGCGGACAGTGGCGACGATGTTGAAGGAACTGGCCGATGTCGACTACCGGGTCTGTGCCGGCGACTTGGAGGCGGGAATCACCGAGCTGCGACTGATCGGCGCCCACCGCCCACGTCACAACCGTCGGTCGAAACCCCCCAAGGCGAACCATTGGCTGACACTGACCGCAGACTCGCACCCCCGGCTCTCGATCACGCGCACCATCCATTCCGACGCTCTTCTCACGCTCGGGCCGTTCCGGCGCAGGGCTTCGGCGGAGCTGGTGATGACCGCTCTGTGGGACGCCGTACCGATCCGACGCTGCACGGGACGGCCAGGGAGCAGGTCGGGACCGTGTGCGCCTGCCCAACTGGGGGTGGCGGCATGTCCCTGCGACGGGACACTGTCGCCCGAGGCGTACCGGCCGATCGTCGCGCGGTTGATCGCCGCCACCGAAGGCGATGCTGCGGCGTTGTTGGATCCGCTGGTGGCTCGCATCGAATCCTTGGCGGCCGAAGCACGCTTCGAAGAGGCGGCGTGGATACGAGACCGCCACCGGGCCCTGGTCCGTGCCCTCGATCGGGCCCGAGCTTGGGATGCGCTGCGTTCCGCAGGAAGGATCGAGGCCGAGCGTGACACCGAGCGGGTGGTGATCGACCACGGTCGGCTGGTCGCCGCCTGGAGCGGTGCCGACGTTCCGCTGATCGGTCCCCTGGGCGACGCCGGACCCGAACCGGCGCCCACGTCGGTATCGGTTGCCGAAGAGGCCGACGTGATCTGGAAGTGGCTGACGGATCCGGCTACCCGCTTGTGGGGGGTCAGCGGCACCCTGGCGCTCGCCGCGGACCAGATACGGCCGCTCGATCGGTTGGCCGACGACGTGGTCGGTATCAGCCCTTGGGCAGCCCCAGCATCATCTCACCGATGATGTTCCGCTGGATCTGGTTGGTCCCCGCATAGATCGTTCCGGCCCGGGCGTTGAGGAACACCGTCTGCCACGACGCGGTGCTGTTCGGCGCCCCCCAGTCGTCGGTGCGGAACGCCGAGGACGGCCGCCGTCCTTCGGCGATCAGCCCGTCCGGGCCGAGGATGTCCATGGCGAGCTCGGTCAGCGCGATGTGGTGTTCGGACCACCAGATCTTGGTGACCGCCGCATCCGGACCGGGCTTGTGACCTTTGGCGAACTTGGTGAGCTGGGAGTAGCCCATGAAGCGCATGATCTCGACCCGCTCGTGCGCTTCGACCAGCCGCTGACGGATCAGCGGGTCGTCGATCGCGCCGGTGTCCTTGGCGAGTGTGATCAGACGGTCGAGTTCTGCCCGGAAGGCCAATGACGCCACGGCGTCGTCTTTACCCCGCTCGAAACCGAGCAGCGCCATCGCCACCCACCAGCCGTCGTTGACCTCGCCCACGATGTGGTCACGCGGTGTACGAGCGTCGGTGAAGAAGACCTCGTTGAACTCGGAGTCTCCCGAAAGCATCTTGATCGGCCGGACTTCGACTCCGGGCTGGTCCATCGGGACGAGGAGGAAGGAGATCCCCCGATGCTTCGGCGCCTCCGGATCGGTCCGTGCCACAACGAAGATCCAGTTGGCGAGGTGTCCCGCCGAAGTCCACACCTTCTGGCCGTTGATGACCCATTCGTCGCCGTCGAGGATGGCCCTGGTCTTGACGCCGGCGAGATCGGAACCGGCTTCCGGTTCGGAGTAGCCCTGACACCACACGTCTTCGCCGCTGACGATCCGAGGCAGGTAGTGCCGCTTCTGCTCTTCGGTGCCGAGCGCCAGCAGGGTGTTTCCGAGCATGCCGACACTGAAGGCGTCGTTCGGGCCTTGACTGGGCACACCTGCCTTGGCGAATTCCTCCATGACCGCGATGGCTTCGATCTCGCTGAGCCCGCGCCCTCCGTATTCGGTGGGCCATTCGAGTCCGATCCACCCACCGTCGGACAGCTGCTTGCGCCAATGCTGGATCCAGTCACCGAGTTCTTCGGTGGGAATCGTCCCGGTGCCTCCCCAGTCGGAGGGAAGGACCTCGTCGAGCCAGGCTCTGGCCTCCTGACGGGCCCGCTGGGCCGATTCCGGCCACTCGAAATCCATGCGGCGACTCCTCGATGTGCGTTCCGTTTCCCAATCTAGCGGTCCGTCCGGTCAGCTCCGGAAGCCGATGATGCCTCCAGGAAGTGCCTCGCCTCCTGCAGCGTGAAGCGAGATTCGTAGAGGGCCCGCCCGATGACCACTGCCTCACATCCGAGAGTCTCGACCCGTCTCAGGTCCTCGAGCCTCCCGACTCCGCCTGATGCGATCACCCGAAACCGCCCGTCGGCGAGCACTGCCTCCAACAGTTCGAGTTCCGGCCCTTCCATCGTGCCGTCGCGTCCGATACCGGTGACCAGCAGCCGACCGATTCCGTTGGCTGCCAGGTCGTCGAGGACATCGGAGGCCCGACGCCCCTCGTCCAGCCATCCCGACCCGGTCGCCTTCCCGTCCCGCACGTCGACTGCCGCCACCACTCGAGTCGGGTCTGATACCGAGCCCAACACTTCCGGCTCCCACACCGCCGCGGTTCCGAGTACGACCCGAGCGGCACCGGCCGCCAGCGCAGACTCGATGAGGCTCGGCGTCCGGATGCCGCCGCCGACTTGGAACCGCACCCCGGCCCTCGCAAGTTGGTCCCACAGCGCTACCGACGGGGTGCCGCTGCGGGCCCCTTCCAGGTCGACCACGTGGACGAGGTCCGCACCCTCCTCCATCCACCGCCTGGCACGGGCTACCGGATCGTCGTCGTAAACGGTCACCTGGGCGAAGTTGCCGTGGGTCAATCGGACGACGGCTCCGTCGAGCACGTCGACGGCTGGGATGAGCTGGAGCATGTCTGCCTCGGATTCTGAGTTGGACCAGATCGTGTATTAGTGTGCTAAAGTGCTGGCACGTTGAACCGCACCCTATCAGGAATCCCATGACCCTTCCCACCGACGACTGGCGCACCGACGACACCCGCGCATTGTTCCAAGCCATCCTGGCCCTGGAAACCGTCGACGAGGCCGCCGCCTTCTTCCGAGACTTGTGCACCCGCAGAGAACTCGAAGAGATGAGCCATCGCTGGGCCATCGCTCGCCTCCTCGAACAAGGCATGCCCTATCGGGAGATCGCCACCGCCACCGGGGCGTCCACGGCCACCATCACCCGTATCAACCAATGGCGCCAACACGGTGCCGGGGGTTACCGCCTGATGCTGGAACGGACCGGCAGATGACCGTCCGTCTGGCCGTCCCCAACAAGGGTCGCTTGAAGGAGCCGACCATCCGTCTGTTGAAAGATGCCGGGCTCAGCTTCGAAGTCACCGACCGCTCCCTGACCGCCAAAGTCCGCAACGCCGAGATCGAGCTGCTGTTCGTGCGCACCGAGGACATCTGCGAGTTGGTGGACGACGGCGTGGCCGATGCCGGTATCACCGGCCAGGATCTCTTGGCCGAAGACGGCAGCGACCTCGATCAGGTGCTGGAACTCGGGTTCGGGCATTGTCGGGTGGCCGCCGCCGTACCCACCTGGTCTGACATCGAGAAGGTGGAGGATCTCGCCGGAAAACGGGTGGCGACCTCCCACGCCCGCATCGCCGCCGCCTACTTCACCGAACGGGGCATCGACGTCGACGTGGTGCGACTGCGCGGATCCGTCGAAGTCGCCCCCAAACTCGGCATCGCCGACGGAATCGTCGACCTCGTTTCCACCGGGTCGACCCTGGTCGTCAACGGCCTGCGAGAGATCGGCACCATCCTCGAGTCCCAAGCGGTGCTCGTCTGGCGGGACACCAACGGTCATGCCGAAGCCGCCCGCCTGGAAACCGCACTGCGCTCGGTGGTGGATGCTCGCTCACGCCGCTACATCGTGTTGAACGCCCCCCAGTCCTCGGTCGCCGAGATCGCCGAGATCATCCCCGGGCTGGAGGCCCCCACGGTGGTTCCGCTCGCCGAGGATGGGTGGGTGGCGATCCACTCGGTCGTCTCCGCGGGAGAAGTGTGGACCCTGCTCCCCCGCCTCGAAGCCGCCGGCGGACAGGGAATCCTGGTCCTTCCGATCACCCAGGTGCTCGGATGAGCAGGCTGCGACGCATCGAATGGAGTCGGACCGACGCCCATGCACGCGCCGAGCTGCTCTCCCGCAGCGCGGTGCCAGATCCGCAGGTTCGTGAGTCCGCTGCCCGCATCTGCGACGACATCCGTCTGCGCGGCGCCGCCGCAGTCAAGGCGTATGCCGAAGCGTACGGTGGCGGCTTCCGACGGGTCATCCCGCGCGAGCTGATCGACGCCCTGGCTGCGACACCGGCCAGTGTCCGGGAAGCGATCGAGTCGGCCGCGGCAGCGGTCGAGTCCTACCACCGAACCCAACTCCCGACGCCGACCACGATGCACACCGCCCCAGGAGTCGAGATCACCCGCCGGTGGAGTCCCCTCCGGCGGGTGGGCTGCTACGTGCCGGGAGGCAAGGCCGCATACCCGTCGACGGTGGTGATGACCGTCGTCCCCGCCCGCGTGGCAGGAGTCGAAGAAGTCGTCGTCGTGTCGCCCGCTTCGAGCGACGGAAGTCTCGACCCGACCCTGCTGGCCGCCTGTGCGTTGCTCGAGGTCGACGAGGTGTGGGCGATCGGCGGCGCCCAGGCGATCGGCGCGCTCGCCTTCGGAGCCGGCGACCTCGACCCGGTGCAGAAGATCGTCGGTCCGGGAAACGCCTGGGTGACCGCTGCCAAACTCGCCGTCTTCGGCGCAGTCGGCATCGATCTTCCCGCCGGGCCCAGCGAGGTTCTCGTGGCAGCCGACCACACGGCCGATCCCCGTCTGGTCGCCGCCGATCTCTTGTGCCAGGCCGAACACGGCCCCGACTCCCCCGCCATCCTCGTCACCGACGATCCCACCCTCCCCGACCGGGTGGAAGTCGCCATCGAACGGCTCGTCGAACATCTCACCCGTGGTGACATCCTCGACAAGGCTCTGAGCACCCATGGGGTGGCGGTGGTCGTCGACGGCCGTTCCACCATGTTGGACATCGCCAACGCCTACGCCGGAGAGCACGTCAGCCTGTTGGTCGCCGACCCTGCCGAAGCCGCGGGACATATCACGGCCGCAGGGTCGGTGTACGTGGGACGCTGGTCGCCCGAGTCGGCCGGCGACTACGCCACCGGCGCCAACCACGTTCTTCCCACCGGTGGGCTGGCCGCCGCCTGTGGGCCGCTCGACGTCGAAGACTTCGGATCGTGGACCCAGTTCCAGACCTTGGACGAGCGTGGACTCCGCGGTCTCCTCCCCACGATCACCGCCCTCGCCGGGGCAGAGGGGCTCGACGCCCATGCCCTTGCCGCCACCATCCGATTCGAACAGGAGCAGCCATGACTCGAACCGCCACAGTGGAACGGACCACCCGGGAGACCTCCGTGAAGGTCGAACTCGCCTTGGACGGCCACGGTGCCGGGTCCGTCCAGACCGGGGTCGGGTTCTTCGACCACCTTCTGACCTCATTCGCATCTCACGCCCTGTTCGACCTGACGATCCGGACCGAAGGCGATCTCGAGGTCGACGACCACCACACCGTCGAGGACACCGCGCTCGCCCTTGGGCAGGCGCTGTCCGACGCACTCGGCGACCGGGCCGGCATCCAGCGGTTCGGGGATGCAATGATCCCGATGGATGAGGCACTAGCGCGCTGTGCGGTGGATCTGAGCGGACGTTCCTACGCGGTGTTGGATCTTCCTCTCCGTCAAGCGCTCATCGGCAACTTCTCCACCCAGAACCTCCGGCATGCCTTGGAAGCACTGGCACGCACCGGTGGTTTCTCCTTGCATCTCACGGCGACCGGCTTCAACGACCACCACGTCGCCGAAGCGGCCATCAAGGCTCTCGCCCGGGCGATGCGGTCGGCGGTGGCACCTGACCCGCGCCGTGATGGCGTGGCATCCACCAAAGGGACCCTCGCGTGACCCCGCGCATCTCCGTCGTCGACCACGGTGCGGGCAACCTGGTGTCGATCGCCCAGGGCCTGGAGCGTGCCGGGGCGGAGGTGACAGTTGCCACCGACCCCGACGGATTGGCGACCGCCGACGGCATCGTCGTACCGGGAGTCGGGGCCACCGCCAGCGTGATGGATGGCATCCGGCGGGCAGGGTTCGAACGGCCCCTGCGCGAGACCGTCCTCCCGATCTTCGGCATCTGCGTCGGGATGCAGGTTCTCTTCGAGCGCTCCGGCGAGGACGGCGCCTCCTGTCTCGGACTCCTCGCAGGGTCTGTGGAGCGGCTGACCGACGCCCCCACCCTCCCGCACATCGGCTGGAACGAACTGGAGGTCGACGACGACCCTCTGTTCGTCGGGCTGCCCGACCACCCGGAGGTGTACTTCGTGCACTCGTACGCTCCGGTACCGGCCGACGACGGGGTGGTCATCGCCCGATCCGTGCACGGTCGTCCGTTCGTTGCTGCGGTCCGCCAAGGTCGGATCGCCGGAACCCAGTTCCACCCGGAACGTTCCGGCCAGCTCGGTCTGACCATCCTCGCCAACTTCGTCCGTTCTACCGTGGCGGTATCCCGATGACCGTCCGCACCCGGGTCATCCCCTGCCTCGACGTACGAGACGGCCGGGTGGTGAAGGGCGTCAACTTCGTCGGCCTCACCGACGAAGGCGACCCTGTGGAACTCGCCCAGCGCTACGCCGAAGAGGGGGCGGACGAGATCTGTTACCTCGACATCTCCGCCTCGCCCGACGGCCGACCGACCACCCTGGATCTGGTCCGCCGTACCGCCGCCAACGTGTTCGTCCCGCTGACGGTGGGCGGCGGTGTCCGCACCTCCGACGACATGAAGGCAACACTGCGGGCCGGGGCGGACAAGGTCGGCGTGAACACCTCCGCCGTCGCCCGTCCTGAACTGCTCACCGAATGCGCCGCCCGCTTCGGGAACCAGTGTGTCGTGCTGGCGATCGACGCTCGGCGCACCGGAACCCGAACCTGGGAGGTCGTCGTCAACGGCGGGCGGACACCCACCGGACGGGATGCGGTGGCCTGGGCCGTTGAGGGCGTCGACCGTGGTGCGGGAGAGATCCTGTTGACCTCCATGGACGCAGACGGAACCAAAGCCGGGTTCGACCTCGAGCTGACCCGAGCCGTGGTCGAGGCGGTGGGTGTCCCGGTGATCGCCTCAGGCGGGGCCGGAACCACCCGGCACCTCGTCGATGCGGTCACCCATAGCGGCGCTTCCGCGGTGCTCGCCGCCTCCATCTTCCACCGTCGGGAGATCGAGATCGCCACCGTGAAGGCGGCGCTGGCGTCCGCCGGCATCCCCGTGCGGAGGGTGGCATGAGTCCGTGGCCAGGCACCGCCGATCTGGTACCCGCCGTCGTCCAAGACCCCGATTCGGGCCGGGTACTGATGGTGGGTTGGATGAACCGGGAGGCGTACGAGACCACTCTGGCCTCGGGCCTGGTCACGTTCTGGTCACGCAGCCGCAGCCGGCTGTGGACCAAAGGAGAAACCAGCGGGAACCAGCTCGTGATGGAATCCGTCACCTGGGATTGCGACGACGACACCCTGCTGGTTTCCGCCCGACCCACCGGACCTGTATGTCACACCGGAACCGTGACCTGCTTCGACGATGCCCCGCTCGGGCCCGGTTTCGGTCGTCTCGACGAACTGTGGGCGATCATCGACGATCGGACCCGAACTCGCCCGGAGGGGTCATACACCACGTCGTTGCTCGAGCAGGGGCCGGATGGGCCGGGACGCAAAGTCACCGAGGAGGCCGTCGAAGTTCTCCTCGCCGCCCGTGACCACGCCTCCGGCGATGCAGACGACCAGCGGGTGGCCGAGGAGGTCGCCGACCTGATCTATCACACGCTGGTCGTGCTCGCCGAACGCGCCATCCGCCCGGCGCTGGTCATGGAGGTGCTGGCCGAGCGACGCCGATAGAGACGCAGCGTCGGTCCCCGTCCGTGCCAGCATTGAGGTCGATGCGTCGCCTCACTTCCCTGCTGTTGGTGTTCGTCGCCGCCTGCACCTCGCCCACGACGTCGACCACGGCTCCGACCTTGCCGGCCATCGACGTCGAAGCCTTCGAAGCGCTGCTGGCCTCCACCGACCGGCCGACGGTGGTGAATCTGTGGGCGTCGTGGTGCATCCCGTGCCGCTCGGAGGCGCCCCTCCTGCGTGAGGCTCACGCCCGATTCGATGGTCAGGTCCGTTTCGTCGGGATCGCCAGCGAGGACAGTCCGTCCGATTCCGGTGCCTTCCTCGCCGAGTTCGGAATCCTCTTCGAGAACTACGCCGACCGGCCCGGCGCCATCCGGGGGCATCTCGGTGCGGTGGGATTGCCGGTCACGGTGTTCGTCCGTCCGGGCGGTGAGATCATGCGCACCCACTACGGGGTGATCGATGACGCCACCCTCGCCCTCGGCATCGACGACCTGCTCGCCGCCGGCTGATGGAGTTGACCCTCCTCGCCAATGCCCTCACCGCGGCGGCCGCCGTGTGGGTGGTGAACCGGATCATCCGTCCGCCGCTCGAAAACGCCACCGACGCGCTTCTCGGTGCCGCAGCGGTCGGTCTCCTGGTCGGACGTCTCGCCGCCATGATCGAAGCCGGGGTCAACCCGGTACTCCGGCCTGGCGACATCCTCGTCGTGCGCGGTGGAGTGTCCACCGGGTTTGCCGCGCTCGGTGCGCTGGCTGCACTGGTGTGGACCTACCGCACCCAGCTTCCTGATGCGGTCGACCAGCTCGCCGCGGCTGCCCTCGCCGGCCTGGCCGGCTGGCATGGCGGCTGCGTGTGGCGGGACACCTGTCTGGGCACGACGACCGACCTGCCGTGGGCGATGACCGCCCCAGGATCCACCGCCGGACGGCACCCGGTGGAGATCTACACCGCGGTCTTGCTCGTGACGGCAGCTTGGGTGGTCTACCGGATGCGGGCTCATCCGGGTGTCGCGTCCGGGCTGGGATTGAGCCTGACCGGTGCAATCCGACTGGGCACCGACCCGTTGCGCCTCTCGATCGTGGGTGGCCCCACCGCTTGGTACCTGACGGCCATTATCGCCGGAATAGCCCTCGTCGGGCTTCAGAGACTCACCCGAACCCGACCTCCGGGGCCGTCTTCGATCACGATCGTTCCACCGTGAGCCTCGATCAGACCCCGGGCGATCGCCAGACCCAGCCCGGCGCCCGCCCCATCTCGAGTGCGCGCCAGATCACCTCGTCGAAATCGTTCGAAGGCCGCCCAGCGCATTTCGTCGCTGAACCCGTCCCCTTGGTCGATGACCCACACCGTCGGTCGCCCGGCGTGGATCCCCGCCTCGACCGTGACCACACCACCCTCCGGACTGTGGCGGATGGCGTTGTCCACCAGGTTGCGGAGAACCCGCCCGATCGCCCACGGATCGACCTCGACCGGCACGCGCTCACCGGCGACGCAGCGGATGGTCACACCCTTGCGGGCGGCCAGCGCCATGAACACCTCCGCTGTTTCGTCGGCCAGTTCGGCGAGGTCGACCGGTTCGGGACGAACCACCACCGTGCCGGCCTCGGTACGGGCGAACAGGAACAGATCCTCCACCAGGCGAGACAGATGAGCGATGTCTCGTTCGATTCCGGCCAGCTGCCGATCGTCGGGCTCCACCACTCCGTCCTGCAGAGCCTCCACACTGGCGCGCAGCGATGCCAGGGGGGTGCGGAGGTCGTGGCCGACCGACGCCAGGAACACGGCCCGCTCCTCCTCGGCAGCTCGGATCTGGTCGGCCATTGCGTCGAACGTCGCCGCCAACCTTCCCACTTCGTCCCGCCGGCTGACCTCCGCCCGGGCGTGCAAGTCACCCGCCGCGAGCCGTTGGGCTGCCGCTCCCACCCGCTCCAGGTCGTTTCCTGTCTGCCGGCCGAAGGCGATGGCCAGCGCAGAGCCGAGACCGACCCCCAACACCAGTGCCGCCAACACGAGATTGCGGTCGTGGGGGGAGAGAAACATCGTTTGGGCGGCGAGGAAAACGGCCAGACCGGCCACCCCGACCGAGGCGAGGGCGATCAGTTGCAGCGACGAGCTGAGCGAACGACTTCGAGTGCTCATCGTGCGGCCGAAAACGAAGACCAGAACGGTGATCACAGCCGACGCCAGATAGATGCTCGCCAGTGACAGTCGTTCCTCGGCGGTGGGCTGCATCGACACCTCGGTGAGTGCCAGGACGCCGGCAACGATGGCGGCGACCGCCGCAACCAGTCGGATCAAGGCACGAACCGGTAGCCGACGCCCCACACCGTCTCCAACCAGCGGGACTCGGTCGCCCCGGGTTCGAGCTTGGTGCGCAACCGACGGATGTGGACGGTGACGGTCGCCGGATCCTGCCACTCCGACGACGAATCCCAAACTTCCTCGAGAAGGGAGTTGCGGCTGAACACGGTCCGAGGGTGGGCGGCCAGGTGGGCGAGCAGGTCGAACTCCTTGGCGGTCAGATCCACTCGCCGATCCGCCACAATCACCTCCCGGGTACCGACGTCGATCACCAGATCGCCGTGCTCGATGCGTCCCGAGTCCGGACGCCGCCGGGTTCGCCGCAGGACAGTCCGCACCCGGGCCACGAGTTCTCTGGGAGAGAACGGTTTGGTGACATAGTCGTCTGCGCCCAGTTCCAGACCCGCCACCCTGTCGCCCTCTTCGGCGCGAGCGGTCAGCAGGATCACGGGCATGTCGGAGTCTCTCCGCAGCTCGGCGAGGAGGTCGAGGCCGGACGCTCCGGGGAACATGACATCGAGCACCACCAGGTCGGGAGGGGGTCCGGCGAGGAGTGCCCTGGCCGAGGCGGCGTCGGCGGCCTGATCCACCCTGAACCCTTCCCGTTCGAGGTACGCCGCCACCACCTGGCGAACTCGCGGCTCGTCGTCGATGACCAGGATCCGGTCGGGTCGGGTCGGCATGTGGGCATCGTATGACCGTGACGGCCTGCCCGACAGGAGCCCCCCGGTGGTTTCGCAACTGTTTCCCGAACCGGACAGCCCTCCTCATACACTCGCCGCCATGCCTCCAGCTTTGGTGTCGCTCAGCGGTGTGTCCGTCCGATACGGATCGACGGCCGTCCTCACGGGCATCGACCTCCACCTCCCCGAGGCGGGCGTGGTGGGTGTGGCCGGTCGCAACGGTGCCGGCAAGACCACCCTGCTCGGAGTCATCGCCACGCTGGTACCGCTGGCTTCCGGCTCCGGCACGGTGCTCGGCGCCGTCCTCGGCAGTGAGAACGTCCGCCGGGTCCGCCCCTCGATCGGCTGGTCGGGCCATGAACCCGCCCTGTACGATCATCTCACCCTGCGCGAGAACCTCAGGTTGGTCGCCGACCTCGCCGGCGTGGAACGTTCCCAAGCCGACGAGGCGCTCGACCGGGTGGGACTGGGCGGTGCCGGCCATCGCCTGGCAGGTGATGCTTCGAACGGGATGCGACGGCGGACCGACCTGGCCGCCCTCCTCATGCGTCGGCCGCGATTGCTGCTGTTGGACGAAGCCCATGCCGGTCTCGACTCCGACGCCGACGCCATCGTCACCGCCTTGATCGCATTGACCCGCCAGAATGGGTGCGGGGTCGTGATGGTCAGCCACGATGCACAACGACTCGGCACGGAGTGTGACACCGTCCTGATCCTCGATCCGGAGTCGACATGACGAGGTTCTGGCACCAGGTGTGGACCCTGGCCCGCCGCGATCTGACCGTCGAGTGGCGGTCCCGGGAGACTCTGGGTGTGGTCGTTCCTTTTGCGGCAGCCGCCGTCTTCGTCGTCCCGTTCGCCACCGACGCATTGGCGATCCGGCTGGCTGAGCTCGCCTTTCCCGTCTACTGGCTGGTGGCGCTGCTCTTCGGAATGCAGGTGGCCCTGCGGCACACCGGTACCGAGAGCCCAGCCCAGCGGAGACAGCTCGCCCTGCTGGGGGTCGACCCGGTGGCTCGGTTCACCGGACGGACCGTCTCCGGATCGCTGCTGATCCTCGTCGTCCTGGGGGTGACTGCACCGCTCGTGTACCTGTTCTACGGCCCGCCACCCATCCCTTCCGCCTGGCCGATCGGCGCGGTTCTGGTTCTTTTCGCGATCGGCCTGGCGATGCTGTCGACCCTGGCCGGCGACGTGACCTCCGGCCTCGCCACCCGTACCGTGCTCGCTCCGCTTCTGGTCGTCCCGGTGTCGGTGCCGCTTCTGCTCGGAGCTGCTCAGGCGTTGGAATCGGTAGTCCGGAGCCGAACTACCCTTCCCTGGGTGCTGACCCTGGTCATCACCGACCTGGCGTTGGCCGTCACGGGCGTCCTCACCGCACGCCCACTGGAGGATTCGAACACATGACCCGAAGGCTCGCCCGCATCACGCTCGGCACCCTCGCCGTCACTGGCGTCGGGTTCGGCCTATGGCTGGCCGTGACGTCGTCTCCGGACGTCTTCCAAGGCGACTACGTGCGGATCATGTACGTCCACGTTCCCGGCTCGTGGCTGGCATTCCTGGCCTTCGGGGTCACCGCATTGGCTTCGGGCGGCTGGCTGATCTCAAAGCGGATGGGGTTCGACCGGGTCGCCGAATCCTCAGCCGAAATGGGTGTGCTGTTCACTGCGGTGTCGCTCTTCACCGGCATGCTGTGGGGCTATCCGGTGTGGGGGACGTTCTGGGATTGGAGTGATCCCCGCATGGCGTCGACCGCACTCATGTTCTTCGTCTACCTCGGCTACCTCGCCCTGCGCCGGGCGGTCTCCGACCCGGTTGTCCGCGCCAGGCGCAGCGCCATTCTCGGATTGGTGGCCGTCGTCCAGGTTCCGCTGGTCTACTTCTCGGTCACGCTGTGGCGTTCCCTTCACCAGGGCATGACCGTTCGGCCCGACGGCATCTCGATGGACGGCTCGATGGTGGCCGCCCTGTTGGTGAACCTGGCCGCCTTCACGCTGCTCTACGCCTACCTGATGGTGGAACGGGTCCGCCTCGCCAAGCTGGAGGCACAAGCCGCGGTGACCACCACCGAGGTGGCGGGACGGGCAGTCAGCAAGCCCAAACTGGAGGGACTCTCGTGAGCGACGGATTCATTTGGGCTTCGTACCTCGTCACCTACGGGATCATTGTCGGCTACGCGGTGACCGTGTGGAACCGGATGAGGAACCGGCGCGACCGGTCGTCCGACCCCGGACCGTGACCCGGCACCGTTGGTTCGTCATCCCGGCGATTCTCGGCATCGTCGTCGCCGGCGTCTTCCTGGTGCGCTCCGCCGGTGAAGAATCCGTGTACTACCTGTATGCATCGGAAGCTGTCGAGGCACGTGCCCGCTTCGACGACGGTCAGCGTTTTCGTATCGCCGGCACCGTCGTCCCCGGAACCCTGATCGAAGGGCGGGGCGAATCGTCGTTCGACATCAGCGACGGGCGGGCCACGGTGACGGTCAGACTGGTCTCGGTACCACCACCGCTCTTCCAAGAAGACGTCGAAGTCCTGCTGGAGGGGGCTTGGGCGGGTGACGTGTTCGAGGCCGACGAGGCCCTGATCCGACACGAAGCCGAGTACGAGGCTCCGGAAAGCGGCAACGCCCCGGACGACGAGTGATGCTGGCACTGGCTGGTTCCCTCGCCGTCCTCGTCGGGTTGGGCGCAGCAGTTGCGCTCACAGTCGCGGGCGTGCGCGGTGCGCTTCACCCGGATGCCGCCCCCGATGTGCGCCGACCTGGTCGGGTGCTGCTCTGGTCGTCGCTCGCCGCGATGGCGGTCCTCCAGGTGGGCCTGCAGGTCGACGACTTCACCATCGCCTACCTCGCCAACAATCACTCGGTTGCCACCCCGTTCCCCTTCGACATCGCCACCGCGTGGGCGGCGCTGGAGGGTTCGATCGTCCTCTGGGGCCTGGTTCTCGCCGGCTTCACCTGGATCGTGGTCCGGGACCAACTCGCCCAGCCTGACCGTCTCGGAGCAGGGGCGGTAGCGGTCATGGGCGGCGTGTCGGTGTTCTTCTTCGGACTGATGGCCACCGTGTCCAACCCGTTCGAGACCTGTGTTGCCGTGGCCGAGGGCGTCAGCCGGTGCCTCGACTCCTCGCCGCTTCCGCTGGTGGGCGCGGTCGCCCCCATCGACGGCGCCGGACCGAACCCTCTCCTGCAGAATCATCTGCTCATGGCGGTGCACCCGCCCATGCTCTACATCGGCTATGTCGGCCTGACCGTCCCGTTCGCATATGCCATGTCGGCCCTTGCCCAACGAATCTCCGGGCCTGCCTGGCTCGACCGTTCTCAACGCTGGACCACCGTGGCCTGGACTTTCCTCACTCTCGGCATCGTCTTGGGCGGATGGTGGGCGTACGAGGTGCTGTCGTGGGGCGGATACTGGGCGTGGGATCCAGTCGAGAACGCCTCGTTCATGCCGTGGCTGGTGGCAACGGCCTTCCTGCACAGCGCCCTGGTCCAACGGAGGCGGGGAATGCTGCAGTCGTGGAATTTCGTTCTGGTGATCGGCGCCTTCGCCCTCACCATCCTCGGCACGTTCCTCACCAGATCGGGCACCATCGCCTCGGTCCATTCGTTCACCCAGTCGGCGATCGGACCCGTGTTGCTGGCATTCCTGGTGGTCGTGCTGGTCGGTTCGTTCGGCCTGTTCGCTCTCCGGGCCAATGATGTCGCCCAGCCTTCGCGAATGGAATCGCTCTCCAGCCGGGAAGGGGCTTTCCTCTACAACAACCTCGTCTTGACCGTTTACGCCTTCGTCGTGCTGGTCGGCACCCTCTACCCCCTCTTCCTGGAGGCCATCGCCGGGTCGACAGTGCGGGTGGGTGAACCGTTCTACAACCGGCTGGCCGTCCCCCTCAGTTTCGCCCTGCTGCTCGGAATGGGGGTCGGTCCGGTGATGCCGTGGCGGGTCGCCCGGCCCGACCTGGTCTGGTCTCGTGTGCATGGACCGCTCCAGGTGGCGTTGGCCGCCGGCGCAGTGACCCTGATCGCCACCACTGCCATCGGGTGGGTGGTGGTGGCGGTGGTGCTCGCCACCTTCGTGGTGGCGGTCGTCGTCCGTCACCTCTTCGTCCAGGCCCGGGCCGCCTCGGAGTCACGGGGAACCCGCCTGGTAGCTGAAGCCGGTCGGCTGTTCGGCCGTGACCCTGGATACTGGGGTGGGCAAGTGTCCCACGTCGGAGTTGCAGTCATAGCGTTGGGGATCGCCTTTGCTTCCAACCTCGCAGTCCACGACCAGGTGACGATGCTTCCCGGCGACACCGTCCGTTTCGACGGATACGAGATCACCTACGACGCTCCTTTCACCCGGGCCGAGCCCAACCGCACCATCGTCGGTGCCCGGCTGTCGGTGAGTCGCGACGGCGAGCCGGTCACCACGCTCAGCCCTCGACTGGCGACGTTCCCCAACTCGGGACAGGCGATCCTGACGCCATCGGTCCACACCACCCTCACCGGTGACCTCTATTCGACGCTGCGCACCATCGACCCACCGTCCCGGGAGATCGTCGTCACCTTCGACAGCTCCCCGATGCAGTGGCTGGTATGGCTTGGCGGTCTACTGACGGCCGCCGGTGGGTTCGTTGCGCTGCGAGGGCGACGAAGGGTGACGCCGAAGGTGACCACCGGTGTCTGACTGGTTGCCTCGCCTCCGGGTGCTGGTCACTCTGGCGTTGGCGGTGTTCGTCGTGGTGGGAACCGTCACAGCCGACCCTCCGGCTGAGGATCGAGCCCGGGAGATCGGATCCCTGGTGCGATGTCCGGTCTGTCAGGGGGAGGCGATCGCCGACTCCCCGTCGCCGCTGGCCGAGGACATGATGGCGCTGATCCGCTCACGGATCGAACAAGGCTGGTCGGACCAGCAGATCATCGACGAGCTCATCGCCTCGTACAGCGGTGCCCAACTCCTCGACCCGCCATTCAACTGGGAAACCGCTGCCCTCTGGCTGATCCCGGCGGCGGTGGCGGTGATGGGGTTGGGTGTGGCGCTGCGGAGAACGAGAACATGATGCAGCAGGACGAACACCGTCGGCAGATCCTCACCGACCTCGAAGAACTGGAGGTCCAGGTTGCAGCCGGCGAGATCGACGCGACCACCGCCGAACGCCTGCGTGCCATCTATCAGGCGGAACTCGACGCCGTTTTATCTCGTCCTGAGGCGTCATCGGAGACCTCCCGCTCCCGGCCGCGGCTGATCATCGGCGGCGCAATCCTTCTCACCGGGTTCGCAGTCACCATCGCCGTACTCGGAGCGACTGCGGACACGGGCGACACCGGAACCCTGCAGGGTGTCGCCGCCGGGGGAACCTTCGACCCGACCGACTATTCCGATGAGACACTCGAAGCGGTGATCGCCGCCAACGCCGACGACCCTGCAGTGGCGGGCCAGCTTCCGTTCATGCGTTTCGCCCTCGCCGAGCGCTATTTCGAACGCTCCGAATATCAACGCGCGTTCACCCACTACGAGGCGATCCTCGCTGCGGAACCCCCCGCCGACCTTTTCGCCGCGACGATGACTCGGATCGCATGGATCACCTTTATCGGGAACGGCGAAGTCGACCTGGCCCTCCAGGTCATCGACCGAGCATTGGAGGCTGCCCCCGGCTCGACCGAGGCGATGTACGTCAAAGGACAGATCCTGTGGTGCGGGGCAGACGATCCGATCCGTGCTGCGCGACTGTTCGAGACCGTTGCTTCCTCCTCCGAGCTCGATCCGGAGATCAGAACCCAGGTCGAAGCAGATCTGGCGGCCGCCGTCGCTGGGGAGGCATGCAGATGACGTGGGTACGAAGGGGCGCCTGGACGGTCGTCGGGCTCTCCGTGGTCCTCGCCGTGGTGTTCGCCTCACGGTTCGGGTCGGATCCCAATCTGGTGTCGTCGCCACTGATCGGCCGACCGGCACCTGAGTTGATGCTGCCGGCACTCGACGGTTCGGGCCTGATCCAGGTTCCCAACCCGGAGGACGAGATCACGATCGTCAACTTCTTCGCCTCGTGGTGTCTCGAATGCCGAACCGAACACGACGACCTCATCGCCGTGGCCGAGGGTTTCGCAGATTCGGGTGTGGCGATGGTGCAGATCGCATTCCAAGACGACCCGGCCGATGCCAACCGGTTCCTCGACGAACTGGGGCGCAGCGACGTCACCACCTACCTGGACGACCCCGACGGACGAGCAGCGATCGCCTTCGGTGTGTTCGGAGTACCGGAAACCTATTTCATCGACGCCAACGGCGTGGTTGTCGGCAAGATTCAAGGCGAGTCGACCGCACTCCTCCTCGGCCAGACCATCGACACGATCCGCCGCGGGGAGGATCCCGGCCAGCAGGTCACCGGCGACGTGCAGTCCGCTCCGGATCAGTAGGCCAGGCACCCACCGAGGAGTCTCGTGACCGTCTGGCG
>JBKHXZ010000253.1:0-6108 GCA_046565785.1 Acidimicrobiia bacterium | reverse complement strand
GAATCCCGTCCAGTCGCTCCACGATCTGCGTCACAGCAGTCTCGTCCTCACGATCGAGATCGAGTCCCCTGACCGCGGAACGGAGGCGGTCACAGAACAGGATCGATGCTTGGTCGGCGGGCAGGGTGTCGAGGCCGAACACGAGCTCCCCAGGAACGCCAAGCGGGTGTCTGCTGGTGGCCAGGAGCCACACGGTGTCGGTCCGGGTGACCAAGGCGGCGGCCACCTTCGCGGCGCCGGGTGTGACGTGTTCGCAATTGTCGAGGAGCACGAGCGTCGGCTGGATCGGTGCCGATGCGGTCAGGGCCTCGAGGGGGTCGACGCCTGGACCGGGCGTAACCCCCAACACGGCGAGGACTGCGGATACGACTAGATCGGGCGTAGAGACGCCGGCGAGTTCCACTTCCCACACCCCGCCCGGCCAACGTTCCAGGATCCGAACAGCCGTCTCCACGGCCAACCTGGTCTTGCCTACACCGGGCGGACCGACGATCGTGGTCAGGCGATGGTGCTCCAACGCCGAGGCGACGGCTGTTACCGCGTCCTCCCGTCCCACGAAACTGTCCGTGCGACGGCTCAAGTTGTGTACCGGCCTCGGCACCCTGTGGGCCTGAGCCACGGCGATCAGCTCCAACCTGGAGCGAGCGCCGAGTTTCGTCAGAAGCGAGAAACATGGCTCTCCACGGTGCGCACCGAGATGTAGAGACGATCGGCGATCTCCCGGTTCGAGAGGCGCTGGGACAGTAGACCCAGTACCTCGTACTCTCGCCTGGTCACATCGGCACTGAGGGCGATTTCCGTGTTCTCCACGGATGACATTTTGCCCATCGAGCACGCATCGTGGCTGCTACCAGAGAAAGGAGCCACACCGTGCCCAGTCTTGCCGCCCTGCTCGCGCAGGCCAGGGCCATCGTCGAAGGGCTAGACCCCGCACAGGTCGAACGAGAGGCGCACTCCGGTGCGCTTCTGGTCGACATTCGAGAGCCGGAAGAGCGCAATTCGCGCGGAGTAATACCCGGTGCGGTCTTCGCACCTCGAGGAATGCTCGAGTTCTGGGCCGACCCAGACAGCCCGTACCACCGGACGGAGTTCGAACCATCGAACCGCGTGATCCTGTACTGCGCCTCGGGAGGACGGTCGGCCCTGGCCGCCTCGACCCTGACCGACCTGGGTTACACCGACGTCGCCCATCTCGAAGGGGGCCTGCAGGCATGGATGGAGTCCGGCCGCCCCGTGGAAATGCCCTGAACGCTTCCTACGAATCGCGGATCGCAAGTGCTCGTGAGGCACGAGAAAGGTGAGGATATGAAGCACCGACGAACAATCGCCGTTGTGATGGTGGTGGCAGCGCTGACGTTCCCGACGACTGCGGCTGCCTCCGATACCCCGGTGGATGGCGACTCGAACCCTCATCCACATCACGTCGACACGCCAGCCGGATGTGTCCTGATCGATGCAGTCCTGTTCGACGCTGAACCGGCGGGGCTGCACAATGCCGGTATGAGGTCGGGGCCGACCAGGGGCCTCTGGCACGGCGGTTGCTGAAACACGAGGGTCGAACGACCGAGGGAAGCCGACTCCCTGATCGCGACATCTGCCTGTTCGCCCGGCATGGGCGCTGCATCCACCCAAGAAGCGCCCATGCCCGGGGTCCGGACGTCGACAGAGCCTTCACCCCAAGTCTGAAATCCGCACCGGGAGGCCCTCGGAAGCGGTGAGGAGGCGGGTGAGCATGGGGACCTCGTCTTTCCATCCGGGTTTGGCCTCGATGCGCAGGTCGCCGTTGGTGTGATTCACGAAGAACGCCTGGCCCTCGACGAGGTCGAACCGCTCACGGTCGAGGAACAGACGGGGCTTGATCATCGCCGGATCGCCGTCCTCGGGGCAGAAGACCATGCAGTTGCCGCATTCGTTGCACAACTCGGTGAACACCAGATACTGCTGGCGTCCGTCCAACCCGCTGTCCTCCGGGGTGGGAAGCCGGAAGAAGGCGTCGTTCGGGCACACCGTCACACAGAAGTTGCACGCCACACATCCCCACATCTGCAGGGTGTGGTCGACTTCCCGCGGCAACTTCTCGTTTGCTTCTCGGTGATAGATCTTCCGCTCGTCACCGGACAGCATGCGTGCCACGTGGTGTTGGGCGGCGCTGCGATATCCGTCCCGCTCAGCGGTGCGGGCAGCATGGGTGCGCCACTCGTCGAGACTGGTTGCACCAACCGCACGCATGTCCTCGGCCAGACGCTTGAGCATCGGAGCGAGACGGCCGTACCCGCCCGGTTTGAGAAGATCCGAGCAGATGGTCGCCGGCGCAACTCCGACACCGACCGTCTCTGACACGTTGTCCCGGGTGACTCCCGCCGAAAAGCTGACTTGGACGTCGCCGCCGTGCGGCTGCAGCACGCCAGGAAGGCTCGCCGACAGACGGTCGAGCAGCGTCATCGCCAGCACGTGCAGCGGCGGCCCGGACAGATACATCGGGTCGTCCGGCATGAACCCCTTGTGGTTGCGAACCACCAGCGTGTTTGTCAGCTTGATCCCGAAGCGACGCCCATTGACTCGGGCGAAGTCGCGCAACTCCCCGATCAGCTGGATCCCGCGTTCGAACTGGAGGTCGTCGTCGAAGGCCTTGGGGTCGAGCTGGACGAAGTCGTAGTCCAACATGTCGTTGACGATCTCCGACACGCGTTCGTGCCCGAGCAGGGTCGGGTTGAGTTTGACGACGACATCGACCTGGTGCCGGGTCATCAGGTGCTTGGTGATCCCTTCGATCTCCTCTGGCGGACAGCCGTGGAAGGTGGAGAGAGTGACGGTGTCGGCGATGCGGGTGGGGAACTCGAAATCGCGCCACTGTGCGAATGGTTCAGGAATCTCGGGACGTAGCCGATCGATCTCCGCCGAGGCGTCCATCAGACCGTCGATGAACGCGGCGATCTTGTCCGAACTGATGCCTGCCAGGTCGTAGCCGACACTCATGTCGAAGACATGCGGACCGGCATCACCGATGTGCTCGGAGATCGGATCCCACCGGCGCAGCATCTCGATCGCCATCCACGCCTTCACATACTCTTCCAGCGACTGGTGGACCTTCAGCTCCTGAGACCATTCGATGTTGTAGCCGATGGTCTGCATGTCGATGCATGGGCGGCTGATTTCGAGATCGTCGAGGATCTGCACGGTCTTCAACTCGAACATGCGGGCGCCGCCCAGCCAGGCGAGGACGATGTTCTGTGCCATCTGCGAGTGTGGTCCGGCGGCCGGGCCGAGCGGCGTGGCGGCGGGACGGCCCAAGAAGCTCATCGACAGGTCGACATCGGGTTCGGGCGACCAGAAGCGGGCGATCGGCAGGTCGAAGATCCGATTCCGAGTCCCCCACTCGTGGGCGATCCTTCCCATCAGGATGCGCATCGGAAAGGGGGTGAGCGGTGGGGCGATCATCGGTCTCTCCTCACAGTCGGGCGTGCAGTCGGTTCGCCTGCTCGGCCGCCTTGGCGCGAATCTCGTCGGAATCGACCCGGGTGGGGCCGCCCTCGTTCCACACCACGGTTCCGTCTACCTCGATTTCGATCGGGCGAGGACCAGGAGTGAAGGCAAGGTGCCACGGTTCCATCGGCTCGTACGACCACAGCACCCGGTCGTTGCGGGCCTCGGGAACCAGACTCCAACCGGTCTCCAGCCAGGACCAGGCGGACTCCGGGGAGGCAGTGACGTCGACTGAACGGTGCAGGTAGTAGGCGAGACGGAAGATGCCGAGCATGTCGGCGCCGATGCCGTCGGTACCCAGGGCGACGGGATTGTCGAACCGGCGTGGATCGGCGTAACCAACCGCATTGTTCAAGTTGGATGCGGGGTTGTGGAGGATGGTGCCTGCCAAGCCGTGACCGGTCGGCAGATAGACGCAGTGGGCCAACAGCCAATCGTCACGGGCGTAAGGAGCCAACCTTTCGGCGGCACCCATGTCCTCCGGACCCTCGTGGACGTGGACATGGACGCCGACACCCATCTCCTCGGCGAGGGCGGCGGCCGCCGCGATTGTCTCGTCGCTGCAGGTGAATGCAGCGTGGAGGCCGACCCATCCACGTCCGCCCGAGGCGAGAAAGCGCCGGTTCTCTTCGATTCCGCGCCGTGCGCCCGCCGGCCCGTGTCGATCGGTGGCGCCGTAGGCGGGAAGCACCCGAACACCGACTTCGGCGGCAGCCTCCACGAGGACCGACAGGCTGTTTTCGATGGCGTTCGGGCTTTCGTGGTGGTCGATGATGGTGGTGGTCCCGACTTCGAGCGCCTCGAGTGCGGCGAGTTTGGCCGACCACTCGATCATTTCCAGGTCGAGTGCTGCATCCAACCGCCACCAGATCTGTTCGAGGATCTCACCGAACGAGGTGGGGGTCTTGGGCGGGGGCGGCATGCCGCGGGCCAGGGCCGAATAGATGTGGTGATGTGCGCAGACCAGCCCGGGGGTGACAGGTCCGCTCATCCGGTCTGGAGCGGTTCGTGCCGGTTGAAAGGCAGGTGAGTCCTCCACTTGCCGTCCACCTCGTGGAAGGCGGCAGCCACCGCACCAGCAGTGGGTACCAGGCCGATCTCACCGATGCCCTTGATCCCGTAGGGGGAGTCGGGCTGGGGGGCCTCGACCAGAACCACCTCGACGTCGGGCATGTTGCGCGGACGGATGATGTCGAGTTGACGCAGGGTCATGTGCTCGGGCTTGCCGTCGGGACCACAGGGGAACTCTTCGGTGAGGGCGTAACCGAGACCCATGTGCACCGACCCTTCGATCTGTCCTTCGCAAAGCGTCGGGTTGACCGCCCGACCCACATCGTGAACCGCCACGACTTTCTCGATGTCACCGGTGTCCTTGTCGGCAACGACCAGTTGGGCGGCGTAGCTGAAGGTGGAATGGATCACCGGGTTCGGCTTGCCGGAGGACAGCGAGTCGGTCCAGTCGATCTCGTAGGTGCCCTCGTAGTCGATGTCGGGTTGGCGACCACCGGCGTCTGCCGCTTGGCACGCCTCTCTCACCGAGCCGGCGGCCATCAACGTGCCGCGGGACCCGGTGGTCTGTCCGAACCCGATCTCCCGGGTGGTATCGACGATGACCTCGATCGAGCCGGGGTCGATGCCGAGCTCTTCGGCCGCCACCTGCAAGGCCACCGTGTGCACCCCCTGGCCCATCTCGGTCCAGCCGTGACGGACCTCGACCCGGCCGTCTGATCGGAAGCGGACCACGGCTTTGGAGATCTCGTGGAAGCCGTTGCCCAGCCCGGAGTTCTTCAGCCCAAGCCCCAGTCCGACCGCCTTGCCAGCGGCACGGGCCGCGTCGTAGTGCGGCTTCACCGCGTCGAGGCACTGGCGGGCACCCAGGCAGCCGTCGTCCATGATCTGGCCTGGGCCCCACACCGAGCCTGGCATGACCACGTTGCGGGAACGCATCTCCCAGCCGTCGATCCCCACGGCTTCGGCGAGACGATCCATCACCCCTTCCATGGCGAATTGGGCTTGGTTGGCACCGAAACCGCGGAAGGCACCACACACCGAATTGTTGGTGCGAACGGCGATCGATTCGACGTCGATGTTGGGCACGACGTACGGCCCGGAAGCATGTCCTGCGGCTCGTTCCAGCACCTTCATCCCCACCGAGGCGTATGGACCCGAATCGCCGACCATGCGCGCCTTGAGCGCGGTGAGCGTTCCCTCTTCGTCACAGCCGGCCCACAGTTCGATACGGATCGGATGCCGTTTGGCATGCATGTGGAGGGACTGCTCGCGGGTCAGGGTGCATTTGACGGGCCGCCCGGTGAGGAACGCCGCCAGGGCGGTGTGCGCCTGGTTGGAGAGGTCTTCTTTCCCGCCGAACGCTCCCCCGTTCGAGACGAGTTCCACCGTGATGCGGCTCCTGTCGAGGCCGAGCACCGCCGCGATCTGGTCCCGATCGTCCCACACTCCCTGGCCACCCGAATAGACGTGCAGGCTGCCGTCGGTGTTCGGAACCACCAACGTCGACTCCGGTTCGAGAAAGGCGTGTTCGACCCGCTGGGTCTGGAAGACCTCGTGAACGGTGTGTGCAGAAGCAGCGAGGGCGTCGTCGACATCGCCGCGTGCATAGGTGGA
>JBKHXZ010000252.1:0-2596 GCA_046565785.1 Acidimicrobiia bacterium | reverse complement strand
AACACCCGACCGTGCACCAGGCGGGCAAGCCGTTCGATGAACCCGGTCAGGCCTGGAGACTGTTCCAGCATGAAGATGTTCATCGTCACCCCGGAACGGGCGAGACGCATGGCCTCCCGGTAGGTCTTCTCCAACGTCTCCCGCACCGGCGGCCAGTTGAAGAACACGTACTCGCCTTCGAGGTGGGCGGTGGGTTCGCCGTCGGTGACCAACAGCACCTGCTTGGAGGCGTCACGGTGCTTGGCCAACGCCCGCCCGGCCAGGTTGAAGGCGTGCTCCATGTTGGTTCCGTACACCGGCTCCCAGTCGACCTCGGCCAGGTCACGGGGCGACATCGGCCTGGCGTAGTCGCTGAACCCGATGATCTCCAGATGATCTTCCGGATAGGTGGTGGAAATGAGGGTATGGAGGGCGAGGGCCATCCTCTTGGCGGGCAGCCAGTGGCCCCGCAGCGGCATCGACCGTGACATGTCCAACAAGAGCACGGTAGCGGTACGTGTGCGGTGCTCGGCCTCGGCGATCTCGAAGTCGTCCGGATGCAGTCGGATCTGTTTGCCGGGCCCGGAACGGACCACGGCGTTGTGCACGGTCCGTCCCAAGTCGAGCCGGAACGGGTCACCAAACCGCCATGGACGGGTACTCCCGGTCGGTTCATCCAACCCCCCGGCATCGACCACCTCGTGCGAACCGGCCTGGGCGATCTTGAGACGCTCGAACACCCTGGTGAGCGCCCGCTCCCCCAACTTGCGGACCCCACGGGCGGTCAGTTCGAGCTTGCCCTCGGTGCGGGTGATGACTCCGGCCTCTTCCAACATCTTCTCGATGGCACGCAACCGCTGCAGATCCCGGGCGGCGTCCTCTCCCAGCGACTCTTTGATCTGCTCGGTGTCGATGTCTTCCAGCGACGCCCCTGGATAGTCCTGGGCGAGCGCCTGGTCGAGTTCTTCCAACCGGGATGCCCGGTCGATGGCGTCGAGTCCTTCTCCCAGCCCCATCGGTTCTCCCGAACCGTCCATCGGCTGGTCCCACGGCATCTGCGGGGCGAGGGTTCGCAGGTTGGCCCCGAACCGATCCATTTCGAAGGCCAGGTCCATGTCGCCCATCAGATCTTCCATCAGGGACTGCAACTCGGCGCGCTGTTCAGGAGTGAGCGACGCCATGTAGCGGGACATCGCCATCGCCCGGCGAGCCAGCACCTCCAGGAGTTCGTCGAAGGTCCGCGGGTTCTCGGGGAAGAACCCGCCGTGACGGCCCATGAACTGGTCGAACTCTTCCTGGCTGGGACCCAGGCCCGCCGCCCGGGCATCCATCAGCGCGTTCAGGTCGGCCAGCATGTCTTTGAGCCTTGCCAGCTCGTCGGGGTCGAGGGACTGCACGCCTTCGGAAAGCTGGCGGAAGGAAGCGTCGAGTACTTGCCGACGAATGTCGTCGAGCAGTGATTCGAACTGCTCACGCGCCTCGGACGAGGTCCACTCGTATTCGCGCAGCTGGCGGATCCGAGCCGCCATGTTGTCGGCCAGCGCGTCGAGCTCGAGTTCGGCGAAACGTGCCTCGTCTGAGGGGTCGCCCGCCAGTTGCGCCCTTTCGGTCGCTTCGATCCGGCTGAGACGTTCACGGAACTCCCCCAGTGGGTCGGGTCGCCCAGTGCGTCTCGCCTGCTCTTCTCGTAGTCGACGGAGTCGTTCCCGCATCTGAGCCAATCCGGCAAACCGACCTTGCATTCCTTCGTTCAGCATCCGGCGCAGGGCGTTGTCGATGCCCCATCCGTCCAGCACGTCCTCGGCGAGCTGGTCTGCCAGCTCGTCGATGGGCAGCTCGGGCCCGAGCGGGTTCTGGGTGCCGTCCCAACGCGAGTAGCGGGCCGGACGGGACATCAGAGCGAGTAGGTCCGTTCGGACTTGTTGAGCCTGCGGGTGAGATGCAGCCCTTCCAAGGCGAATTCGAGGGCCGAGGCGGTCTCCTCCTCCCCGTCGGAGGTGATCCCGAGGCGCAGCAGCAGGTCGGTCACGTCCAACTCCCCGAACTGGGAGAGAATGGCGGAGGCCGGACTCAGCTCGTCCACCTCCACCTCCAATCCTCCGTCGAAGGCGTCGAGAATCGGCGTGAAGTCGAAGCCCATCAGGTTCTCACGGAAGACCTCGAGCACCGCCTGGTTGAGCAGGCGGCGCAGGATCTCGGCTTCTCGACCCTCTTCGAAGCCTTCGAATTCGACCCGCCCCATGGACGACTGGGCCAGTCCTTCGAGGTCGGAGATGCGCGGCACTGCCCGACCGGCTCCGGTTCGAACGGCCCGGCGCACCGCAGATGCCATCAGCGTCTCCAGGTTGGAGATCGACAGCCGCACCGACACCCCAGAACGCTGGTTCACATGTCCCGAACGACGGATCTGATGAGTGAACTCGGCGACGATGTCCTCCAAGAAGTCAGGCACCCATACGTCCACACCCGGCGCCGGAGGTTTCGACTCCTGCCCCATGATCTCGATCTCCTGGATCCGATCGAGCGGATAGTGGGTGCGCAACTCCGAACCGAAGCGGTCCTTCAACGGGGTGATGATCCGACCCCGGTTGGTGTAGTCCTCCGGGTTGGCGGTGGC
>JBKHXZ010000251.1:0-6122 GCA_046565785.1 Acidimicrobiia bacterium | reverse complement strand
GAGGCGGCGGCGAGGCCACACCGCACCGTGGGCGGGGAATCGACTGGTCCACGGCCAGGGCAGCTCTCGTCGGGTCGCTCCGGCGATCATCCGCAGCCCGTCGATGTGGTGAGCATCACCGAGATCGATCTTCAGCTCGTTGAGCGCCCCCACCGCCCGCGGGGTGAGCCCGTCCCCGCACACCTTGTCCCGGCCGTGTGGCGCCTTGTCGAAGACCACGGCCGAAGCGCCCAGGCGGGCAGCCTCGATGGCGGCGGCAGTGCCGGCCGGACCGGCACCGATGACGGCGATGTCGACGGACTTCATGCGGTGAGAACGAGGTTATCGGGCACCGGGCCGCACCGGCATTCGTAGAGTGGACGCGATGGAAGCGGCAGTCCCCATCCTCGTCATCGTCGTGCTGGTCGTCCTCGGGTGGGTGGTGGTCACCTACAACCGGCTGGTGGTGGGGCGAAACCGGGTCGACAACGCCTGGGGTCAGGTGGACGTCCAACTGGGCCGTCGCAACGATCTGATCCCCAACCTGGTGGAGACGGTGAAGGGATACGCCTCCCACGAACAGGAGACGCTGGACCGGGTGATCCAGGCTCGGAACCGTGCACAGGCGGCCTCGTCCCCGGCGGAGGCGGCGCAGGCGGAGAATCTGTTGACCGGCGCTCTGCGTCAGCTCTTCGCGTTGGCCGAGGCGTACCCGGACCTGAAGGCGTCGGATGGCTTCCGGGACTTGCAGGCACAACTCACCGAGACGGAGGACAAGATCGCCGTCGCCCGCCAGATCTACAACGACACCGTTCTCTCCCACAACAACCGGTGTCAGACCGTTCCGTCCAACCTGGTCGCCTCGTTGACGGGGTTCGAGACGCGGGAGTATTTCGAGGCGCCGGAAGGCGCAGCCGAGCCGCCACGGGTGCAGTTCTGACCGGACGAAGCCTCTCCGTCGCCGCCGTGGTGGCGGCACTGATGTTGGCGGCCACCCCCGCCCAGGCGCGGTCGTACACCCTTCCCGAAGCCGAGGTCGTCATCGTGCTGACGCCCGACGGCTCGCTGCAGGTGACCGAACGGATCACGTACTCCTTCGACGGGGAGTTCTCGGGGGCGTACCGGGAAATCCCGCTGAGGGCGGGCGAGTCGATCTCGGACGTGTCGGTGTCCGAAGCGGGATCCTCCTATCGCGACGGAGGATGTACCGACCTGGGGTGCAGTAGCCCGGCCGGGACGTTCGGCACTCGCGATCTGGGCGGCCGGATGCGGGTGGTGTGGCACTACGCGGCCGAGACGGAAAGGCGCACCTTCGAGCTGTCCTACCGCCTCGAGGGACTTACCAAGGTCTACGACGACGTCGTCGACGTCCAAATTCAGGTGTGGGGCGACGAGTGGCAGGTGAGCGTCGATCGATTGACCGCCCGATTGGTCTACCCCGGTAGCGTCCAGCCGGGCGAGATCCTGGTGTGGGGGCATCCTGCCGAGGTGACCGGCACGGTGAGTTTGGGTCCTGACGGGGTCTCGCCGTCATTGGAAGCCGGTCCGGTGCCCGCCGGGCGCTTCGCCGAGTTCCGGGTGGTCCTACCCCGCTCGGTGCTGTCCTCGACCTCGGGAGCAACCGTGGTGGGAGGTCGGGGTCGCGACGACATCGTCGCCGAGGAGAACCAGCTCTCCGAGGTGACGGCCGCTCGCGCCTCCCGCATCCGCACCCTGTGGGTGATCGGCGGGCTCTCGTTGTTCCTTCCCGTGCTCGCTGCCATCGGCTTCATCTATCTCCGATACGGCCGTGAACCACGCACCGCCTACGACCGCGAGTACGAACAGGAGCCACCGTCGGACCACTCCCCTGCCCTCGTCCAAGCGCTCCTCACCCAAGGAGGCGTCGACGAGAAGGGCTTCACCGCCACCGTCTTCGACCTCATCCGCCAAGGCGTGCTCGCTGCCCGACCGGTCAGCGTCGAACGCAGCACGTGGATGGGACTTCGTACCGAGGACATCACCGATCTCGAGATCTCCGTCGCCGATCCGGGCCGGTCGTTGCGCGCCCACGAGCGATCTGTGATGCATGTGATGAACCGTGTCTTGGACGAAGGCCCGCAACCCCTCGCAGAGTTCCGGGAACGGATCAGGGAAGATGCTGCAGCCAACGCCGAGACCTACCGCCAGTTCCGAAACCATGCGGGCCAGGCAGTGGTGTCGGAGCGACTGGTGGACCGATCGGGGATTCGACCTCTGGTCTTCACCGGCATCGGACTCGGAGTTCTGTTCTCGGCGCTCACCGTCCTCGCCCTCGCGATCGGCGGAGTCGAAGCGGGAGCCGTCATCCCGCTTTTCGTCTTCGGCGGTTTCCTCAACATGGCTGGATTCGTCGGATTCGCGGCATTCCGCCGCACCTGGGTGAGACGAACACCCGAGGGAGCGCTGCTCGCCGCACGCTGGCAGGCATTTGCCCGCTATCTGCGGGACTTCAGCCGCCTGGAGGATGCGCCTCCGATCTCTCTCGCCTTGTGGGACCGCTTCCTGTGCCACGCCATCGCTCTCGGAGTCGCCGAGGAAGTGCTGGCCGCAGCTCGCCTGCACGCACCGGCCGAGTTGGAGCAGGTTTCGCAGGTGTATTGGTACGGATCTCACGGGTACAGCGGAGGCCCGTCGGAAAACGCCTTCGCCAGCCTCACCAGTGCCCTCAGCGGCGCCTTCACGCCGCCCTCCTCTGGTGGAGGCGGCGGCTTTTCCGGCGGAGGCGGGGGCGGCGGAGGAGGCGGGGCGGCGGCGCCTGGTGACTCAGCCGAAGGGGTTGAGGACCACCTTGCGTCGACGTTCGAGGACCAGCGTGGTCTGCTCGTCGACCACCGCGTCGAACGTGGCTATCTCGTTCAGCACCCGGCTCCCTAGCGTGGAAACGTCGGCGACGGAAAGGTCGATGACCACGTCGAACGGCCCGGTCACCAGGCTGATCGACTCGGTCTCTTCCAAAGACCACACATGTTGGACGAACCGTTCCACCACGTCCCGGGACTTGGGCTGCAGACGAACCGACACCGTGGCCCTCACCGGTCGGCCGATGGCGTTGGGATCGACGTCGGCGTGGTATCCGCGCAACACCCCGCGTTCCTCCAGGGCCCGCACCCGACTGAGCATCGTCGACGGGGCGACTCCGACGGCATCGGCGAGATCCTTGTTGGATCGTCTGGCGTTGCGCTGTAACTCCATCACGATCTGACGGTCGGTGGCATCGAGCTTCGGCATCCGCCGAGCATACGAGCGGATCCCTCCCCGAGTCGGCGTCGATCCGGTGCCTGTTCGAATCGACCAAACTGGAGGTCGTGTTCGAGCGATACGAGACAGTTCCACCCGATCCGATCCTGGGCCTGATCGAACGATTCCGCGACGATCCCAACCCGAACAAGGTGGATCTGGGTGTCGGCGTGTACCGAGACGAGTCGGGACGCACCCCGATCATGGGCGCCGTGCGGGAAGCCGCCCGGATCGAGATCGAGTCCGCCTCGTCGAAGGCTTACTTCGGTCAGGCCGGTAATCCGGAGATCAACCCTGTCATCCAGGACTTGGTCCTGGGCGAGGGTCATCCGGCATCCTCGGCAGAGCGGGCTCTCACGCTGCAGACACCGGGAGGCTCCGGGGCGCTTCGGGTGGCCGCCGAACTCCTGCTGGCCGCCGATCCCGACGTTCGGGTTTGGGTGCCGTCGCCCACCTGGGCGAACCACTCTCCGCTCATCGGTGCGGCAGGATGTCAACTCGTGCCCTACCCGTACTACGACCAGGAGACGGCGACGATCGACCGCACCGCGATGTTCGAAACGCTGTCCACCGCCCGACGAGGGGACGTCGTCCTACTCCATGCCTCATGTCACAATCCGACCGGCGCCGACCTCACTTCCGACGACTTCCGCAGTGTGGCGGAGCTGGGCATCGACCGGGGGGTGACAGTGTTGGTCGACAGCGCCTACCAGGGGTTCGCCAGTGGCCTCGAAGCAGACGCCTCCGGAGCCCGCCTCCTGATCGAAGCCGGATTGGAGGTCCTGGTCGCCACCTCGTTCTCCAAGAACTTCGGGCTCTATCGCGATCGGGCGGGGGCGCTCACCATCGCCGGGCCCTCGTCGAGCACCACCCGAGCCGCGTACAGCAACGCCTTGCGATTGGTGAGGACGATGTACTCCGTGCCTCCCGACCATGGTCCGGCGCTCGTCGCCCGGATCCTGACCTCGCACGGGCTGCGCGGCCGGTGGGAGTCGGAGCTGGAACACATGAGAACCCGGCTGATCGCGCTGCGCCGGCGATTGGTCGACGCCGTGATCGAACGCGGCGGCGGCCGATTCGAGTTCATCGCCGACCAGCGGGGGATGTTCTCCCTGCTCGGCATCGACGAGGGCCAGGCGGCCCGCCTGACCGATGTCCATCACATCTATCTGCCGCGCAACGGTCGGATCAACGTCGCCGGAATCAGCGACGCCAACGCCGCCTATGTGGCCGACGCCCTCATCGACGTCACGAAAGAAGGCTGAGCGATCGGGCGAGTTCCTCCCGATAGACCGCGGCCCTTCGCAACTTCAGTTCCTCGTACCCGGTCACCTGTTGAGGCAACCGAGCGATGCGGACGGCTTCGGCGTAGTCGACCCGATCCAGCCCGGCGGTCAAGAGCTGGAGGGCAGCGGCGAACTCGGGAATCATCGCTCGTTCGACTCGACGCACCTCCGGCCTGCCGAACGGATCCGCCCAGGTGCCACGCAGTCGTTTGCCGTGGCGTAGCAGTGCGAAGACCGGGCGCGACCAGGATCCGAACCGCACCTTGCGGCGTACGCCGAGGGCGGCCAGCACCGGTGGGTGGAGCAGCCAGCGTGCCCGGCCGGGTTTGCCTCCCGCCGACCGAACCGCCGCGGTGGCCTCGGGGAGGAGCATCAGCCGGGCAACTTCGTACTCGTCCTTGTAGGCCATCAGCTTGTGTAGAGACCGGGCCGCCTGGCGAGTCAGTTCCGAGCCGGGGTCGGCGGACACGAGTGGCTCGAGGGTGTCGAGGAAGCGGGCCGCCCACCTGTGGCTCTGATGACCGACCAGGTCTCCGGTGAGTCGTACCAACTCGGCGGCCAGGTCAGCCTCGAGCCGCCAGCCGTCGATACGTCGGATCAGTTCCGGACCGGGGTCGTCGACCGTCACTCGTGCGCCGGTCGCCAGGCGATGGTCTTCGAGCACCGCCTGGGTCCGGGACGGCGCGTCGACCGCCGCCCGACCCCACTCGAACGCGGCCAGGTTGGCTTGCACCGCCACCCCGTTCAGTTCGATCGCCCGCCGCACCGACTCGGGCCGGACCGGGACCACGCCCAGTTGGCAGGCCATCCCCAGCACCACGATGTTGGCGGGAGCAGCGGTGCCGGTGGTGGCCTCGGCCAAAGCAGCGGCGTCGACCGCCACCACCTCGGCCGCCGCGGCCTGCAGACGTCCCACGGCCTCGGCTGCCGGAAAAGCCACCTCCGGATGGCCGATCATCGAACCGGTAGGCACCCGTTCGGTCGAGGCGACGACCCGCGTGCGATGCGGATCGCACACTCCGATCACCGGATCGCTGGCCGCAACCAACTGGTCGAAGGCCAGCAACACGGCTGCCTCGCCCTGGCCGACCAGGTTGGTGGTGATGTCCCGGTCGGCGACCACGACGTCGCTCACCACCGGGCCGGCCTTCTGCGACAGTCCGGTCTGGTCGAGACCGGCCACCTGCCAGCCGTCGAACATGGCAGCCGTGGCGAGGACTTGGGCAGCGGTCACCACCCCGGTGCCGCCGATGCCGGCCATGCGGATGGGCACGGTTCCGGAGATCGTGGCCGGTGGTGGTTCGTCCAACGCCGGGGGCACGAGCAGCTGGCGCTCGTCACCTTCGACGACCTCGACCTCCATGAACGCCGGGCAGTCACCTTCGACACAGGAGTAGTCGAAGTTGCACGACGCCTGGTGGATCGCCGTCTTCGTGCCGAAGGGAGTGTCGAGCGGCTGGACCGAGAGACAGTTGCTCTTGTCGCCACAGTCACCGCATCCTTCACAGATCCGGTGGTTGATGACGATCCGGCGCCGCGGGGTGGGCACCAGTCCGCGTTTGCGTGCCCGGCGCAGCTCGGCAGCGCACTGCTGATCGT
>JBKHXZ010000250.1:0-30355 GCA_046565785.1 Acidimicrobiia bacterium | reverse complement strand
GCAACCGAGGTTCGCGGTGCTGCTCGCCCGCCTCCGAGATCCGGTCAGCGACCGGCTGCGCGCTCGCTTGCGGGTCGGCTGACAGCGGTCGTGGTGAACCGAATCGCCTGATAGGCGTAGGCGGCACCCACCACGAACACGACCGCGGCGAGATAGATCGGACCCAGATGGGTGACCCACTCGTGCTCGAACAGGTCCATCCAGTGCATGGGCAGAGCGAGTGCCAGCCCCAACACCCCGGACAGAACCGCAGTCACCCATGCCCACCACTCGCCGCGCCCAACGCCGAACCACGACAGTCCGGCGACGGCGATTCCGGTCGTGATGATGAAGGCGGCGGTGGCCACATGCAGGTGGCTGATGTAGTGAGCGATTCCCGGCTCGATGGCGTTCAGGTCGGCCCGGCTCACGCCGTTCAGCGTGTCGACGCCGAGTTCGAATCCCCCGGCGACGAAGTTCCAGATCAGGAACACGATCCCGTAGCCGATGAACGCCACCCCGGCTACGGCCATGAGCAGCGCTCCACGCCCGAGATTGGTCGTCGTATCCATTGCACCCTCCGTTGTCGTGACACCGATGGTCGGTGTCCTCAGTGATGAGGACGTTCGGAGCGGCCGCAACATTGCGCGAGCGACACAGTCAGCGAGAACCGCCGGCCAGCGGGAAGCGTTCGAGCGGGTGATACCGGGGTGCGCCGGGGCCTGCATCCGAGCGGAACACGGTCAGCGCGTCGACCCTGAATCGCGCCGAGAACGGGGGCGCGGAAGCGATCAGCGTGCGCAGATCTTGCGGAGGACGCAGCCGAGCCACCGTCAGGTGCGGTCGAAATGGACGTTCCTCCCGACCGAAGCCGACCTGGACACACACGTCGTCGACCGCCTCCCACAGCCGGTGGAGAGCACCCGACCCATCCTCCACCGCCAGCCACGCAACCGTGGCGTTGCGCGGCGAGGGGAACGCCCCCAAGCTACCCACCTCGAGCCGAAAGGGTGCTGGCAACACCGCCTCATCGAGACCGGCCACCAGCCGATCGAAGGACACCCCATCGATCGACCCCAAGAAGCGCAGCGTGATGTGCAGGTTCTGCGGCGGCACGCTCGGGGTGGGCAGGGCAAGGGCGGAGACGTGCGTGGTGACGGCCGCTCGCACCTCGGCGGGCGGCGCGACGGCGACGAAGACCCTGCCTACCGACTCCACCATTGTCCCGACACCGCCAACCGGGTGAGTTGGAGTGCGGCGGTCGAGCCATAGGTGCGGACGCGCTCATGGTCGCCGGGCAGCCGCAGGGTTCGCACCCCTTCGTCTTCCGGAGTGACGACCGCCACGATCATCGTGCCGACATCGGCGTCGAGAGGTTCCGGCCCCGCCGAACCGGTGATTCCCACACCGACGTCGGCCCCCAGCCGCAGCCGGGCCCCGCGGGCGAGCGCCAGCGCCACGTCCTCGTTGACCAGACCACCGGACGCGTCGACTCCCAACAATTGCTCCTTGACATTCGGTGCGTAAGCGACGACAGCCCCGCGCAGGACTCTGGATACCCCGGGGACCGACGTCATCCGGGCGGCAACCAAGCCGCCGGTGGCCGACTCGGCAAAACCGATCGTCCAGCTCCTCTCCATCAACAGTGCGGCGAGAACGGGTTCGATCGTGTCGTCGTCGGCCCCGAAGACGGTGGCCCCCAACCGATCTCGAATCTGACGTTCCACGGGTTCGATCATCGCCCAGGCTCGGTCGAGGCTCTCGGCCTTGGCACTGAGCCTGATCTTGATCTCGCCCGCAGAGGCGAGGAACGCGATCGACGGGTTGGTGGATGCGGTGTACAGATCATCGAGGATGTCCGCTACCTGGGATTCGGACATCCCCCAGGTGCGCAGGACTCGACTGTGCAGCGTCCGGTCGTCCCCCGACGCCGCCCGCAGCCGGGGCAGTACATGGTCGGTGAGAAGCAGCTCCATCTCCTCGGGCACTCCGGGAAGGGCGAAGAACCAGACCCCGTGGTGTAGGAGGGCGATGCCGGGGGCGGTTCCCTTCGGGTTGGGGAGCTGTTCGGCACCCTCCGGATGGTCAGCCTGGCGTCGATTGTTCTCCGGCATGACCCTGCCCAGCGATTCGAAACGTCGTCGCAGGGCTTCGGCGTATTCCTCGTTGCGCACCATCGGACGCCCGGTGACCGAACACAGCGCCTCTCGAGTGATGTCGTCCTGGGTGGGTCCGATCCCGCCGGTGATGATCACCGCGTCAGACCGGGAGGCGGCCAAGGCGAGGGCTGCGACCATCCGCTCGTGGTTGTCCCCCACCACCTGCTGGTAGTGGGCATCGAAGCCTCCCAGCGCCAACGCCGATCCGATGGTGGCGGCATTCCGGTTGGTGATCTGGCCCAAGAGCAGTTCGGTGCCGACCGCCACCACTTCGACGATCACGCCACCACCCGGGCTTCGAGGTCGGTGCCGACCGCGGCGGTGATCTCGGCGGTGACCCACTCCCCCGGCGTTCCCCGGTCGAGCAGGATCATCCCGTCGATCTCCGGCGCATGCCACTCGCTGCGGCCCACCGGCAGACCGTCTTCCACCTGATCGACCAGCACCTCGACCGACGCCCCGATTCGAGCGGCGTTGGCCTCGGCCGTGATCTCCTCCTGGATGCCGTTGAGATACCGGAGCCGCTCGTCGATTTCGGCGCGGGGAACCCGTCCGTCCAGTGTGGCGGCGGGCGTGCCGTCCTCGGACGAATACGGGAAGAATCCGGCCCAGTCGAGACGGACATCCTCGAGAAATTCGGCCAGTTCCTCCACGTCTTCGTCGGACTCTCCGGGGAACCCGACGATGAACGACGAGCGGAGGGTGGCGGCCGGGTCGGCAGTCCGGATGCGGTCGATCAACTCCCGATAGCGGTCACCGCTCCCCGGTCGCCGCATCCCCCGCAGGAGGCGCTGGGTGGCGTGCTGGAGGGACAGGTCGAAGTAGGAGGCTATGACGGGGTTGGAGGCCATTTCCTCGATCAGGCTGTCGCGTATCTCTTTCGGATACAGGTAGAGGAGGCGGATCCGGTCGAGTCCGTCGACATCGGAAACATGAGCCAACAGATCGACGATTCCGGGCGCACCCCCGTCACCCGACCCGCCGGTGACCCGACCCAGATCTCGGCCGTAGGCGGCCAGGTCCTGGGCGACGAGTACGACCTCGCGGACGCCGGCAGCCGTCAGGTTGGCGATCTCGGTGCGGATCTCGTGGGGACGGCGGGAACGCTGGGCCCCACGGATCAAGGGGATGGCACAGAAGGTGCATGGCTTGTCGCAGCCCTCGGCCACCTTCACGTAGGCGTAGGGGACGGTGGGCCGAGGCCGGTTGACGGCGTCGAGGATGTCCATCACCGGACGGCGCCGGACCGTCACCGGATCCCAGGATTCGCCGCCGTCGGGTCCGAACCCGGTGAGTCCGTCGAGGGTGTCGACCAGTTGGGAGTATCGGTCCAGTCCGATCACCGCATCGACTTCGGGCAGCGCCTTTTCGACCTCCACCCCGAACCGTTGCGCCATGCAGCCGATGACCACGGTGCGAGCGCCCGGCTTCTTGCGGTCTTGGGCTTCGAGGATGGTCTCCACCGACTCTTGGCGGGCCTCCTCGATGAAGGCGCAGGTGTTGACCATGACGACATCGGCGGACTCCGGGTCGGTCGCCAGGGTGTACCCGGCATCGCCGAGCATCATCTGCACCTTCTCCGAGTCCACCTGGTTCTTGGCACAGCCGAGCGTGGTCAACCACACGGTGGGAGCGGACATCGCCGCTGAGTGTAAGGGCCCCGCCAACCCAGGGTTCAGGGGTACCGTTTTGGTACCTTTTCGTGCACCGGTTCAGCCGAGCGGAACCTCGATCCGCCGCCGACGGTCGAACCGCAGGTGCGTCGTGTACCCCGCCGCCCGCGCCGCGGCCACCACCTCGGCATGGCGGTCCGCCGCCTCATGCGGAAAGTGGCCGTCGGAGGCCAGCGTGATCGGCACCCCCGCCTCGAAGAACCGGCGGAGGAACACAGGCGACGGATACACCTCGGCGGCCGGCTTGCGCAGGCCCTGCGACGACACTTCCACCGCAGTGTTCGACCGGGCCGCGGCGGCGATCACCCCGTCGTAGCGTTCGAGCGGTTCGGCCGGTAGTCGCTTCCCATATTTCTTGGGGAGATCGACATGGGCGAGGACGTCGACGGTGGCACTCTCCGCCAGGTCGGTCACCAGATCGAAGTAGGTCGACCAGCCCCACTCCAGTCCCTTCCGATCCCAACCGAACAGGGCAGACGACGAGTCGATCACCCAACCTCCGATCCAGTGCACCGAGCCGATCAGGAAATCCCACGGATACGGAGCCAGCAACTCCATCACCGGCCCGATCGTCTCCGGAAAGAAGTCCACTTCCAGACCCAACTTCACCGGCAGTCCACGGTCCTTGGCGGCGACCACCGCCTCCACGTACGACTCGAGTGAGAGGTTGCAGTCGTCGGTGACCATCTGGCGTGAATGCTCCGCCAGGTCCCGGTCGTCCTCGTGCTCCCAGAACTCACCCAGCGGCCCCCGCGACTCGACACAGCGATACAGGTGTTCGGTGAACCCGAGTTCGGTGACACCCCGGGCGGCCGCAGCGTCCACATAAGCCTCGATGTGACCCGGCGGATACGTCCCAGGTGGCGGTCCGACGTCGGTCGGCTCATGCGGATGGAGGTGGAGGTGGTAGTCGGACACTCAGCGAAACTGCTCGACCAGGGCCTGCAACGGACCCGGACCGACCGCATCGGCGACGTGGTTCCATGTCGCCGCGGTGACCTCGCCGTCCGTTTCGAGTTCGGAGGCGGCCAGGTACACGGCATCGGCCAGTGCCGAAAAGAGGCCTACTTGGTCGCGTTCGACCGCGGTGGCGATCGCCATGCGGGCAGCAGACGCATCACCACGCCCGAGAGCCTCGATCGCACGCTCGGCTGCGGTCAACGCCTGTCGCTGTTTCTGGCCGTCCATGTCGTCCCTCCCGTCCGAACCACAGTCCGAACTCCGTCGTATACGACGGATCTAGCTCTGGGTTCGCTGCGTCGTCACACCTCGCGGAAGAAGTAGGGGCGGAGGACGTCGAGACGACGCTCCATCGACGATTCGTCCAGGTACCACAGCATCCCGGCGACCGTCGACAGCAGCGGGTTGCCGTCCTGGGGTGTGAAACAGAACCCGACGATCTCGTTTCCGCCCCGCACCGCCAGCGTGTCCAACGCCACCACCGTCTGGCTGAGGATCCGCCCGTAATACCCGTGGTCCCGCCCAAAACTGAACACCGAGTTGGCCGACCGCTTGTGCGTCACCGCCACGCGGGTGTTGGCTGCCAGCCGGTCACGTACCTCGTCGAGGTCGATGTCACGATCCAGCTTCAGGCTGAAGTGGATCGAATGCATGTACTGGCTGTTCATCTTCAGCGCAGACGAATACATGCTCAAGTCGTAGCCGATGGTCTCGAACAACCCGTGTGCGTCCCGGGCGTGGTGGGTGCCGAACCGCTCGTCCTTGTGCCGTTCGACGGTCGGAGACGGGACGAACCCGGAATCCTGGGAGATGTCGTTGGACCGGCGGATGCAGAGGAAGCGTCCGTCTTCGAGATGGTTGGTCCCGTCCGGGTCCATCGCCAGGGTCTTGATCAGCACGGCGATGTTGTGGGTGTTGCACGAGACGATGTGCAGGAAACGGTCGTCGTCGTGGCTCAACGCCGAATCGTTGATCCCGCGGGCGTACATCTTGCCGAACCCGAACTCTGAGCCCTGTGCCATGAAGCCGATCGGCCCTTCGGCGTGGTCGTAGAACTCGGTTTTCATCGCATTCCCCACCGGGGTGCAGTCGATCACCACCGACGCCCGTTCGATCGCCTGCCGTGCCTCGTACTTCGGCGCGTGGCCGAGCTGTTCGAACTCGTCTCGGCGTTCGGCGTCGGTGGCGAGCACCGCACCCCGTCGCTCCAGATCCGCAACCTTGCCCCGTTCGGTCAGCAGCGGTGTCCGCTTGTGGAATGTGACCTCGTCGATCCCGAAGTCGTCACGGTGATCGGCGAGCATCCCGATGAGGGGTTCGCCGATCGTCCCGGTCCCGACGACATGGACGATCTTCGACATTGGCGCCTCCGTGATTCAGAACTGTTCGGCCTCCGTGGAGCCGACCAGTGCCAAGGTAGACGCTTCGCCGCCGGCGACCGCATTCGACACGGCATCGAAATATCCGGCGCCGACTTCCCGCTGGTGCCGGGTGGCGGTGTATCCGAAGGTCTCGGCAGCGAACTCCCGCTGCTGGAGGTCGACATAGGCGGACATGCCGGTTTGGGCATACCCCCGGGCTAGATCGAACATCGACGAGTTCAAGGCATGGAACCCGGCGAGGGTGATGAACTGGAACTTGTACCCCATGGCTCCCAACTCCTTTTGGAACCGGGCGATGGTGTCGTCGTCGAGATGCGCCTTCCAGTTGAACGACGGGCTGCAGTTGTAGGCGAGCGGCTTGCCGGGGAAGCGGTCGTGGATCGCCTCGGCGAAGCGGGCCGCCTCGTCCAGGTCGGGTTTGGCCGTCTCGCACCAGAGCAGGTCGGCGTACGGGGCGTACGCCAGCCCGCGAGCGATCGCCTGATCGAGCCCGTTGCGAACCCGGAAGAATCCTTCCGGGGTGCGCTCGCCGGTGCAGAACTCCTGATCTCGGGGGTCGATGTCGCTGGTGAGCAGGTTGGCGGCGTTGGCGTCGGTGCGAGCCACGATCACCGTCGGTACACCGGCCACGTCAGCCGCCAGCCGGGCGGCGGTCAAGGTGCGGATGTGCTGACTGGTCGGCACCAGCACCTTGCCTCCCATGTGACCGCACTTCTTCTCTGCGGCGAGTTGGTCTTCGAAGTGGACTCCTGCCGCCCCGGCCTCGATGAACGCCCGGGTGAGTTCGAAGACGTTCAGGGCACCACCGAAGCCCGCCTCGCCGTCGGCGAGGATCGGCACGAACCATTCGGTCGACTCGTCGCCCTCACTCCAGGCGATCTGGTCGGCACGACGAAGGGCGGCGTTGATGCGCTCGACCAGAGCCGGGGCCGAGTTCGCCGGATAGAGGGACTGGTCCGGATACACCTCACCCGCCAGGTTGGCGTCGGCCGCCACCTGCCATCCCGACAGGTAGATCGCTTTCAACCCGGCCTTCACCATTTGCACGGCCTGTCCTCCGTTCATCGCCCCGAGAGCGTTGACATAGTCGGTGGTCGAGATCAGTTCCCACAAGCGTTCCGCCATGGCGGTCGCCAAGGTGTGGGTTTCGGGGAACGACCCACGGAGGGCGACGACCTCGTCTGCGGTGTAGGTGCGGGTGATCCCCTGCCAGCGGGGATCGGTGTCCCAACTCGTCTGCAGGGCGGTGATCTGTTCGGCTCGGGTGGCAGGCATGGTGGTCTCCGTTTCAGTCGATGAGTTCGTATGCGGGGAGGGTGAGGAAGTCGACGAAGTCGCCACCGAGGGCGACATCTTCGAACACCTTGCGAGCGTCCGCCAGGTGCGGGATGTCCAGTCCGGCGCACTCTTCGTCGATGAGCTGACGGACCAGGGCCTCGGTGACCACCCGTCCGTCGGCGAGGGCGACACCGTGCCTGACCCACTGCCAGATCTGCGATCGGGAGATCTCGGCGGTGGCCGCATCCTCCATCAGGTCGTCGATGGCAGCTGCCCCTTGGCCTCCGAGCCAGGCAGCCACATAGCGAATACCTACCGAGATATTGGTGCGGACGCCTGTCTCGGTGATAGTGGATCCGTCGATCCTGACATCGGTGAGGTCTCTCGCCTCGACGGTGTACTCGATCGTCCTGTCGAGTTGGTTGGGACGGTCGCCGAGCACCTGATCGAATTCCCGCCGGGCCACCGGCACCAAGTCCGGATGGGCGACCCAGGTTCCGTCACAGCCCTGTTGGGCTTCCCGCCGCTTGTCGGTGGCCACCTTCTCCGGGGCGTTGGCGGTGACCTCCGGGTTGCGGCGGTTGGGGATGAACGCCGCCATGCCCCCGATGGCGTACGCCCCCCGACGATGACAGGTCTGGACCAGGAGATCGGTGTAGGCACGCATGAACGGCACCGTCATCGCCACCTGGGCACGGTCGGGAAGGATGTAGGCGGGATCGTGGCGGAACGCCTTGATGACCGAGAAGATGTAGTCCCATCGTCCGGCGTTGAGTCCCGACGCATGATCCTTCAGTTCGAACAGGATCTCGTCCATCTCGTGAGCCGCCCAGATCGTTTCGATGAGCACGGTGGCCCGCACCGTGCCGTGCGGGATTCCGAGCGCCGACTGGGCATAGGTGAAGACGTCGTTCCACAGCCGCGCCTCGAGATGGGATTCCAGCTTGGGAAGGTAGAAGTACGGACCTGACCCGTGCTCGAGCGCGGTCCGTCCGCCCCAGAAGAGGTAGAGCCCCGCATCGAACAGCGAAGCCGACACCGGCGTGCCGTCGACCTCGAAGTGCTTCTCCGACAGATGCCAGCCCCGAGGGCGGACCACCAGCGTGGCTCGCTCGTCGGCGAGTTCGTAGGTCTTGGCGTCGGTTTCCAGCCGGAGGGTCCCCCGGTGGGCGGCGACCAGGTTTGCCTGTCCGGTGACGACGTTCTCCCAGGTGGGCGAGGTGGCGTCTTCGAGGTCGGCCATGAACACGCTGGCGCCCGAGTTGAGGGCGTTGATCATCATCTTGGCGTCGACCGGCCCCGTGATCTCGACCCGGCGATCGGTCAGGTCTGGCGGAGCGTCGGCGACCGTCCAGGCCTGACGGCGGACAGCGGCGGTCTCGGGAAGGAACCCCATGCGGGCACCGTGGGCGAGTGCGGTACGACGTTCGGTGCGCCGCTCCAACAGTTCCTGACGGCGCCCTTCGAACCGGTCGTGCAGGTCTACGACGAACGCCACGGCCTCCGGGGAGAGAATGTGCTCGGTGCCCTCCGGTGGGGGGTGGACCGTGGTTCGCATGTGACCGTCCCTTTCTCGTACTTCTCACATTCTTTGCACCGGACAGGAGGACAGCGCCGGGATCCAGGTGGTAAGTTCTGTCGAACTTTCGCATTTCCGTCGACAGAACCGATCTTCGTATGGACCCCTCGGTCTTCGGTCACCGCCTACGTCATCACCGCAAGAACCGCGGTCTCACCTTGGAGGCCCTCGGAGAACGTATCGGACGACCCGCCCCATACCTCTCGCTGCTCGAAAACGGCAAGCGGGAGCCGACCCTCAGCCAGATCAACCGGCTAGCCGACGCGCTCGGTGTCACCGCCGAAGATCTCCTGTCCGACGAACCCCCCAACCGGAGAGCGGCGCTGGAACTGGCCCTCGACCGCATCAAGGACGATCCCCGGTTCCACAGCCTCGGCCTACGCGAATTGCGCGCGTCCGCCCGAGTTCCCGACGAGGCGCTGGAACACGTCGTGGCTCTGTACGACGCCTGGACCCAGTCGGGCCAGGAGGACGGCGTGGATGCCGTACGGCACGCCGCCGCCGAAATCAGCCGCTGGCTCACCTCGACCAACGGCTACCTGGAAGCTGTCGAGACCCACGCCGGTCGACTGTTGCAGGCCTCCGGCCACGACGGTGCCGGTGCAGTCACCAGTCGTCACCTCAACGCCATCCTCACCCATGTGGGATACACAGTCGTCACCGTCGACGAGATCCCATCCCAACTCCGCTCGGTCACCGACGAGGACACCGGTGTCATCTATGTCGGACAGCGCAACTCATTGCGCACCCGCCAGGCACGGAAGGCCATCCTGCAGACGGTGGCCGGCCGTGTCCTGGGTCATGGCGCCCCGACCTCAGCCTTCGATCGGCTGAGACAACGGGTAGAGGAGGCGTACTTCGCTGCGGCCGTTCTGGTGCCCGAGCAGCCGGCCGTCGCCGCTCTGCAGGCCGCCAAGCGGGAACGGGATCTCAGTGTGGAAGACATCAAGGAGCGGTTCTACGTGTCCTACGAGATGGCCGCCCAGCGGTTCTGCAACCTGGCCACCCGTCACCTCGACATCCACACCCACTTCATCCACTCCGACGCCGACGGCATCGTGTGGAAGGCCTATCAGAACGACGGATTCCCACTGCCCGAGTTGGCCGGAGCCCACGAAGGTCGCCAGCTGTGTCGGTTCCTCGGGGCCAGAACGGTGTATGCCTCGGCCGACCGCTTCGACATCCACTACCAGTTCACCGACACCCCGGCGGGTTCGTTCTGGTCGGCCACGCACCTGACGCCGGACGGAGAATCCCGGGCGTTGACCACCGGCGTGCAGTACGCCGATGCCCGCTGGTTCCGGGGGCGACGCACCTCCCAACAGGAAACGTCGCGCTGCCCATCTTCAGACTGTTGCCGGGTCGCTCCGTCGGCGATGCCGAGGATCCGGGTGGGCCAACGGCAGCAGTCGCATCTCGTGACGGTGCTGAGTGGAGAAACACCGCTCGACACGGCCGAGGTAGCAGAATTCGTGCTGCGGCAACGCAGACAAGACAGGACTTCCGAATCGGCGGTCGACGCGTACGCTGAGGCACGGAACGGGAGGAACGACGATGAGCACGTATGAGGCATCGCTGAGGATGCTGGGCGAGAACGGGCCCGGGCTGCCGGTCGTCGTCGACCTGCGCGACGATCGTCTCGAGATCCGGGCAGGCGACATCGAAATCGGCGATTGGTCACGTGACGAAGTGCGGATCAACGCCGACGTCGACGGCATCCACCTGCGGGCCGAAGGTGAAGAAGTCGTGCTCGACCTCACCCGGGACGCCGAGTTCGCGGTCGAGGTCGGCCTGCGACAAGCTCCACCGCTCCTCCGCCGTCGCATGGCCCAACTCCTCCGCTCCGAGTAAAAGGGCCCCGCCAACCCAGGGTTCAGGGGGCCCTCAGAGGGCCCCGCCAGCCCACGGTTCGATCGGAACGGCCGCGTCAGTCGGCGAGGAAGAGTGCCGGCTCGCTCAGGTTCTCCACCACGTCCGCCAGGAATCGCCGCCCGGCGGCACCGTCGATCACCCGATGGTCGTAGGAGAGCGAAAGCGGCATCACTGGCGCCACCGTCACCGATCCGTCACGAACCACCGGGCGTTCCTTCGCCCTCCCCACCGACAGGATGCCGACCGTGCCGTAAGGGACGATCGGTGTCCCGAACCCACCACCCACCGCCCCGATGTTGGAGACGGTGAATGTCTGCCCGGAGAGATCCGAAGGAGCAGCCTTTCGCTCACGTGCGGCCTGGGCGAGACGGGTGATCTCACCGTTGACCTCACTGAGACTGGCCGACGCAGCGTCGCGGACCACCACCACCAACAGGCCGTCGGGAGTGTCCACCGCCACACCAACGTCGATGGTCGGCGGGTCGAACAAGGTGTCTCCCTCCAACCGGGCGTTGAAATCAGGATGAGATTCCAAAACGGGGACGACCGCCTTCACCAACAGCGCGTCGATGGACATCGGCTGACCCGTCCGCCGTTCCAAAGCACGCTTGACCTCGAGCAGTCGGCTCGCGTCGACCTCGTCGAAGGAGGTCACATGGGGAATCTCGCTCCACGAGCGGCTCATACGGTCTGCAATCGCCCGTCGGGTCGCCGACATCCTTCGCCCATCGCCCCCATGACTGCGAACCGTGGGCTGGCGGGGCCCTCCAGGGGCCCCACCAACCCTGGGTTCGCGGGGCCCTTCGGCGGCGGTGGTGACGTCGTCACGGGTGATCCGGCCGTCGGGGCCGGTACCGGTCACCTGGCGCAAGTCGACGCCCAACTCCCGGGCCAACTTGCGCACCAACGGCAGGGCCTTGGGTCGGTCATCGCCGCCGCCCCCGGACATGGCGTCGCGGGAAAGCATCGTGACCTCCGAATCCAGCGTGCCGACGATCGGAGCCACCTCGGCAGGTTCAGACACCCCTGACTCTGGCATTCCCGGCTGGTCGACGGGCTCGTCGTCGACGTCCCCCTCCCCCGAGCCCCCCTCGCCCGCATCGCCGGCAGGCCACGTCTCGTCGGCCTCACCGACCACGACCAGGATGGCGCCCACCTCGATCGTCTCTCCCTCGGCCCCACCGAGATGCAACACCGTCCCCGCCACCGGGATGGGAATCTCCACCACCGCCTTGTCCGTCTCCACGTCGACCACCACCTGATCGCGCTCGACGGTGTCACCGACGCCAACTCGCCACCCGACGATCTCCGCCTCCACCAGACCCTCGCCGATATCCGGCAAACGAAACTCGAACGCCATCTCAGGTCTCCAACGTGGAACGGATCGCCCTCACCACCCGATCGACACTCGGCAGATACAGCGACTCGCCTCGCTTCAGCGGGAAAACCGTGTCCCAGCCTGTCACCCGCACCACCGGCGCCTCCAGCGAGTACAAGGCATTCTCCTGGATCACCGTCACCACCTCCGAGGCGAAAACCACAGTGCGGGGAGATTCGGTCACCACCACCGCCCGTCCGGTCTTCTCGACACTGCTCACGATGGTGGGAGCGTCGAGCGGCACCAACGACCGGAGATCGATCAACTCGACCGACACACCCACCTCGGCCAGCTGCGCCGCCGCCTGCCGGCATTCTTTCATCATCGCCCCATACGAGACCAGCGTCACGTCGGTCCCCCGCCGTTCCACCGCCGCGCTCCCGATCGTCACCCGGATCGGCCCCTCACCCACATCTTCTTTCACCGACCGGTAGAGCCGGATCGGTTCGAGGAAGATGACCGGGTCGGGATCCTCCACGGCGGAAAGCAACAGACCCTTGGCGTCGTGCGGGCGAGAAGGCACCACCACCTTCAAACCGGGAGTGTGGGCGTAGATGGCCTCCGCCGACTCGGAATGATGCTCGGCGGCCCCGATGCCACCCCCATACGGGATACGGATGACCAGCGGCGCAGTGAACCGATGCCGCGACCGATGCCGGATGCGAGACACGTGGTTGATGATCTGATCGAACGCCGGATACGAAAAGCCCATGAACTGCATTTCGAGAATCGGACGGAGTCCCGCCACCGCCATGCCGAACCCGACACCGACGATGCCTGACTCCGCCACCGGGGTGTCGATCACCCGGTCAGGACCGAACGCGTCACGCAACCCGTCGGTGATACGAAACACCCCGCCGGTGCGGCCCACGTCCTCACCCATGATCAGCGCCTCGTCCCACTCCTCCAGTGCCAAGCGAAGTCCGGTGTTCAGGGCCTGGGCGATGGTCATCTCGGCCATCAGCCGTCACCGTCCAACAGCGCCTCCAACTCGGCCTGCTGCGCCTCGAGAACGGCGGTCGGCGACTCGAACATCGCCCCGAACAGGTGGACGGGATCAGGTGGATAGAGCGACTCGGCGAGCGTGATCGCCCGCTCCACCTCGTCCGACGTACGCGCCTCGACCTCCGCCTGCCACTCAGGCGTCCACCGGTCACGTTCCGAAAGGAAAATCCGCACCCGTTCCAACGGGTCACGACGCTCCCACTCGGCGATGCCATCGGGCGCGCGATAGCGGTTCGGGTCATCTGCCGTGGTGTGTGGTCCCAGCCGGTAGGTGACCGCTTCGATCAGCGTCGGCCCGCCGCCCTCCCGCGCCCGATCGACCGCCTCCCGCGCCGCCTGATACACGGCGAACACGTCGTTGCCGTCCACCTGTATCCCCGGCATGCCATACGCGATGGCCTTCTCGGCGATGGTCTCCGAGGCGGTCTGTTCCTCTCTCGGAAGCGAGATCGCCCACCCGTTGTTCTGGCAGACGAACACCACTCCAACTCCGTACACGCCGGCGAAGTTCATCGCCTCGTGAAAGTCCCCCTCCGAGGTGGCCCCGTCGCCGAACATGGTCATGGCGATACGCGACGAACCGCGGAAACGCTCCGCCCACGCCAAACCCACCGCATGCACCATGTGCCCACCGACAGTGATGGACGGCGGCATCACGTTGACGTGATCCGGGGGCCTCCCACCCGACTCGTGGCCGGTGCGCCCGGCGAACAGCAGCTCCAGCGGATACCCCTGCATCCACATCGCCGCCGCGTCCCGGTAGGTCGCCACCAGCCAGTCGTCCGGCTCCAAGGCCGCCGCCGCACCGACCTGGGCAGCCTCCTGACCCTCGAACGGGGCATAGGTGGCGAGACGGCCCTGGCGTTGCAGCGCCATGGACTTGCGGTCGTAAGCCCGGGCGAAAACCATCGCCCGATACAGGCGCAAGGTCATGTCGAGGTCGAAAGGGGCATCGCCGACGAGGCCACCCGACGGCGTGAGGATCTGGCGCATTCGCGGCGGAGCGTACTCGGTCAGTTGGCGGCGCCCGCGAGCATCTCGTCGAGCTCGTCGACCGTCATCAGCACGTCCCGCGCCTTCGACCCGAGGGACGGGCCGACCACCCCACGGCTCTCCAAAATGTCCATCACACGCCCGGCACGAGCAAAGCCGATCCGCAGTTTCCGCTGCAACATCGACGTCGACCCGAGCTGGTTGCGTACCACCAGCTCCATCGCCTGACGCACGATCGCCTCTTCTTCGTCGTCCTCCGCATCGGCTGCCGCGGCCGATGCGGCCTGGGCGACCTCCAGGACCTCCTGGTCCTTGTATTGGGCCTCCCGCTGCGCTTTCACCCAGTCGACCACGGCGTGGATCTCGGACTCGCGGACGAAGGCACCCTGGATACGCCGAGGGCGAGGCTCCTTGGCAGTGACCACCAGCATGTCGCCCATACCCACGAGCTTTTCGGCGCCCGACGAGTCGAGGATGACACGCGAATCGGTCTGGCTGGCGACGCTGAACGCCAGGCGAGAAGGCACGTTGGCCTTGATCACACCCGTTATGACGTTCACCGACGGCCGCTGCGTGGCGAGGACCAGGTGGATGCCCACCGCACGGGCCATCTGGGCGATACGCACGATCGACTCTTCCACTTCGCGTCCGGCGACCATCATCAGATCGTTCAACTCGTCGACCAGCACCACGATGTAGGGGAACCGATCGAACTGCTCGGGGTCGAGTCCGCCGGCGTCCAACTTCTCCCGGTACCCGTCGATGTCACGGACCTTGGCGTCCGCCAACAGGTCGTACCGCCGGTCCATTTCGGCCACCGCCCATTTCAACGCGTCGTTCGCCTTCTTCGGGTTGGTGATCACCCGAGTCAGCAAGTGCGGAACCCCGTTGTACTGGCCGAGTTCCACCCGCTTGGGGTCCACCATGATCAGACGCACGTCGTCCGGCGTGGTCCGCATCAGCAGTGAGGTGACCAGCGAGTTGATGCACGACGACTTGCCGGCGCCGGTGGCTCCGGCGATGAGGACGTGTGGAAGTTCAGACAGGTTCAACAGCATCGGCGTCCCACTGATGTCCATCCCGACCGCCACCGTCAACGGATGAGTCTCCTTCTCTGCTTCCGGCGAACGCAGGATGTCGCCGAGGGACACCAGGCGCCGCTTACGGTTGGGAACCTCGACCCCGATGGCGCTCTTGCCGGGAATCGGCACGAGCAGGCGGACATCGGGCGTCGCCAGGGCGTAGGCGATGTCGTGGGACAGGTTGGAAACCTTGTTGACCTTCACCCCAGGTGCCAGTTCCACCTCGTAGCGGGTGACGGTGGGGCCGGGGACGATCTTGGTGAGGGCGGCGTCGACACCGTGTTGATGGAGAGTCTCCTCCAGATCCCGCGCGGTGTCTTCCAATGCGCGGCGATTCGTCTCCTCCCCACCCCCGAAACCGAGCAAGTCGAGGGACGGAAGCGTGTATGAACCGTTGACGACCACGGTCGGCTTGGCCGCTGCCGGAGGAGCTGCGGGCTTCTCCGGCTTGGTCTTCGCCGGCTTTTCGGCTTTCGGCTCCTTCGCAGGCTTCGGAGCGACATGGCGCGCCTGGCGACGGGGGCGAGTCTGGACCACCGGTTGACGCGGCAGCGCCGAGATCCGGATCGAGGCGGCCAGTCGACGCATTCCCGAGAAGATCTCTCCGAATGCGAGGACCAGTTCGCGCACGCTGGTGCGGGTGACGACGAGTACCCCCATGGCGATGACGGCGGCGAGGATGACGAAAGCGCCCCACGTCCCCAGCATGCGACGCAGCGGGAAGGCCAACAGTGCGCCGATCGCACCGCCCCGCTGCTCCACCAGATCGACGTTGGCGGCGAGCGACACCGCCCCGGTCAGGAGGTGGAACATGGCCAAAGATCCGACGAACACGGCTCCCGCCCCGAGCGCCAGCCGACCCGAACCGTCGCTGCGCCGACCCAGGGCGAGGACGAGACCGACGGCGATGAGGAGGGGCGGGATGGCGTAGGACCAGACGCCGAACAGCCAGGTGAGCGCGATGTCGATCCCCCGACCGACCGGACCTGCCTGGCCGAAGAACGAGAGGGTGACGAGCGTCGCCGCGACGATGAGGACGAGACCCCAGACATCGTCGGCCTGCCCGCCGAGGCGGCCCCTCAGGAAAGTCCGGATACTCGCCAGCGTGACGGTCGGCGTTCCCTTGGGAGACTGTTTGGTTGTCTTGCGCTTCGATGACACCCGTTTCCGCCCCGTGGTTCCCCGACGGGCGGGAGTCTTCTTGGCCATGTGGAGAGCAACGTTATCAGACCGCCATCCAGTTCCGGTGACTCTCCGCGCGCCTCCTCGCGCGGTCCGCGCGAACAGGCGACCTTTTGGCGCAGAATTCGTCGCGCGAGATCGCGCGAGTCCTGCGGGATGAACAGTTCAAGGGCAGGGGACGGTGTCGTTGGCGGCGCGGGGTAGGGCTTCGACTCGGGTCCCGTACACCAGGTAGAGGTAGATCTCGTCGTCGGCTCCCGCCCACAGCCCGAACGGCTCGGCGGTGAAACCCGTGAAGCGCGCTTCACGCGGCAACGAACTCGCCGCGTCGTACGGGGCGAGCAACTGGGCAGGTGGCATCACCGCCTCCGGATCACGCACGTAGCGACGGAACTCGGGTTCCACCCCGGGGACGTCCTCCAACGGCCAACGCACGTCGAGGAATCCGCCCGACTCCCGACCAGGGCAGTCGTCGGCATAGAGGGCGAGCCGATCAGAGTCCACAGCCTGGCCCGCTGCATCCACCCACGACACGCCCGGGAACGGCGGCAACGACGGCGGCGCCGAACAGGAGGCCACCAACAGCAGGCCGGCGATGCCGGCCCACCGTCGGGTCATACGTCGAGAACGACGGGGAGGATGACCGGCTTGCGGGTGGTCTCGGCGCGGATCACGGTTGCCGCCGCCTGCCGCACCGCGTTCTGCATGGCGGCATGATCGAAGCTGCCGTCCGCGGCGCGCTTTTCGACCTCGGCGCGCACCGCTTCCGCAGCCTTCTGCAAAACGGCATCGGGATCGTCCATCAGCCCATGACTGTCCAGGTCCGGACCGAACACGATGGATCCACTCGACCGTTCCACTCCGACGGTGACCACCACCACTCCTTCGTCGGCCAGCTGGGAACGGTCTCGCAACACTCCCCGCTTGACGTCGCCGACTCCCGCACCGTCGAAGTAGACGTAGCCGGCCGGTACCGCCCGCCGTTCCACCATCGTGCGATCCCCGTCGAGGATGACGGCATCGCCGTCTTCCAGCACATCGACCTTCGGAACACCCATCTTGCGGGCCAGCTCGGCATGGGCGTGAAGATGGCGGTACTCGCCGTGTACCGGGACGAACGCCTCGGGCCGCACCACGTTCAAGAAGGTGAGCAGCTCGTCGCGGGCGGCGTGGCCGGACACGTGCACCGGCGAGTTGCGGCCGTGGAACACTCGAGCACCGCGACGAGTCAGGCGGGAAATCACCTTCGACACCGCCGTCTCGTTTCCCGGAATCGGCGTCGCCGAGATAAGCACCGTGTCTCCCTCATCCAGTTCGACGAACCTGTGGCGGCCCTGTGCCATGAGCGACAGCGCGGCGAACGGCTCACCCTGGCTGCCGGTGGTGATCAACAACTGCTGATCGTCGGGCAGTTGCAGGAGTTGTTCGATGTCCAGCATGGCACCCTTCGGAACGTCGAGTGCTCCGAGATCCAGTCCCACGTCGGTGTTGCGGTGCATCGAACGCCCGAAGAACGCCACCTTCCGCCCGGCGGCGATCCCGGCATCGGCGATCTGCTGAACCCGATGGATGTGCGAGCTGAAGCAGGCGGCGATCACTCGGCCAGGTGCATCGCGCACGATGTCACGAATCGGGTCGGCGAGGGAAGACTCCGATGGGACGAACCCGGGACGCTCGGCGTTGGTCGAGTCCGACAGCAGCAGCCGAACCCCTTGCCTTCCCAGTTCGGCGAAGGCGGGAAGATCGGTCGGGCGACCGTCGATCGGAGTCGGATCGAGCTTGAAATCCCCCGAGTGGATGACGACACCCTCGGGAGTGTCGAACGCAATCCCGGCGGCGTCCGGGACCGAATGGCTCACCTGGATCAGCTTGAAACGGAAGGGTCCGTGCTTGCGCCACTCGCCGTATTCGACCGGATGGAGTTGGGCGTCGACCCCCAGCTCTTCGATCCGTCCCCGGCAGAACTCGAGCGCCAGTTCGGTGCCGTACACCGGAACGTTGATATCGCGCAGAAAATAGCCGAGCGCCCCCATGTGGTCTTCGTGACCATGGGTGAGGACCACGAAATCGACGTCTTCTTTCCGCTCCAGGAGCCAAGACCAGTCGGGAAACACCAGGTCGACCCCAAGCATGTCCTCCTCGGGGAACATCAGACCCACGTCGATCAGGCAGATCCGCTCGTCGATCTCCAAGGCGGCGCAGTTGCGACCGATCTCGCCCAGTCCGCCGAGGAAGGTGATACGAACGCTCATTCATGCTCCTGGATCGTGATGAGTGCAGCTTCGATCGCTGCCAGAGTGTCTGCAGACGGCGGCACCACCGGAAGGCGGGGCGACCCGACCGGCTCCCACCACCGATCCATCGCCGCCCGAACCGGGGCCGGGTTGGATTCGAGAAAGCACGCCCAACACAGCGGCAACAGCAGCTGATGCAGCCTCCGCGCCTCGTCGAGCTGGCCGGCCAGGGCGGCGTCCACCATCTGCCGCACCCGGCGTCCGGCCAGATGCGAGATCACCGACACCACACCGACCGCACCCACCGCCATCATCGGGAACGTGTACGAGTCCTGACCGGAGTAGACGGTCAGGTGTGGGATTCGGCGGCACACCTCCGAGGTGTGGTCGATGTCCATCACGGCGTCTTTCACCGCCACGATTCGCTCGTGGTCGGCCAACTGCTCCAGCGTGGGAATCTCGATCAGGCGACCGGTGCGGCCGGGGATGTTGTAGAGCATGACGTCGAGGTCGGTGGCGTCGGCAATCGCCGTGAAGTGGGCGATCAGGCCTTTTTGCTCCGGCTTCGAGTAGTACGGGGTGACCGCGAGCAGCCCGTCTGCTCCGGCTTCCGCCGCGCGCTCGGACAGATGAACCGATTCGGCGGTGTCGTAGGTACCGGTCCCAGCGACCACTTTGGCGCGTTCACCGACCGCTTCTTTCACAGTCACATAGAGCGCCACCTTCTCATCGGCGGACAGGGTCGGCGACTCTCCGGTGGTACCGGTGACGACGAGCCCGTCGGATCCGTTGTCGACGAGATGGCGCGCCAGACGGAACGCAGTGTCGTGGTCGACGGCTCCGTCCGAGGTGAACGGCGTGATCATTGCTGTGAGAACCCGGCCGAACGGGTGCATGCCAACTCCTGAGGCTGCTCGGCGTCAACCGAGCATACCGCCGGCCTGGTACGGCTCCGGGACCGGTACATTCGGTCGGTCATGACCGTGATCGACGTTTTCGAATCCGACTTCGCAGCCGCCGTCCTCGAGGAGAGCCGGCGTCGGCCGGTGGTCGTCGACTTCTGGGCGGAATGGTGCGGCCCCTGCAAAGTGCTCGGACCGACCCTGGAGCGACTGGCTGCCGAAGGGGCTGGCAGTTGGCTGTTGGCCAAGGTCGACGTGGACCGCAACCAGGGTCTCGCCCGGCAGTTCGGGGTGCAGGGCATCCCCACCGTGGTTGCGTTCCGGGATGGCGCGGCGGTCACCCGGTTCACCGGCGCGCTATCCGAATCTCAGGTACGGGCCTTTCTCGGGAGTGTCGTACCGAACGAACTCGACCTGCGGGTGACCGCGGCCGAGGAGGCCCTGTCCCGAGGCGATGTGACCGCGGCTGAAGACGAGTTCCGAGCGGTGCTCGCGCAAGACCCCGCACACGTGGCCGCCGGTGTGGGTCTGGCGAGTGTCCTGCTGGACCGTGACGAGAGCGCTGCCGCGTTGGAGGTTCTCAACCGTCTTCCCCGATCGGAAGAGGTTCGCCGGCTGGAAGCTGCCGCCCGGCTGTGGGCGGACGGCGGCGACCTCGCTGCCCTTCGGGAAACGGCCGGCTCGGGCTCGGACCACGACCGGCTCCGGTATGCCAAGGCCCTGGCGGTCGACGGTGATACCGCCGAGGCGATGCAGCTGCTGGTCGACCTGGTCGCCGAGCGTGGTGAGCTGGCCGAAGAAGCGCGTGCAGCACTCGTCGACCTGTTCGAGCTGCTGGGACAGAACCATCCTCTGGTCGGCGAATACCGCCGAAAGCTGGCATCGGCGCTGTTCTGATTCTCACGTTTGGGGAGGGCCTAGCCTGGGCCACCCGTCCGGAAGGATTCTTCGTGGCAAAGCAGTGGGATCGAGCCCCCGCACTCACCATCGACACGTCCAAGACCTACACCGCGGTGCTGGACACCAATCACGGCGAGATCACCCTGGAGCTCGACGCCGGTCGCAGTCCACTCACCGTCAACAACTTCGTGTTCTTGGCACGGGAAGGCTTCTACGACGGAGTGATCTTCCACCGGTGCATTCCCGGGTTCGTGATCCAGGGGGGCGATCCGACGGGTACCGGACGGGGCGGCCCCGGCTATCGGTTCCGAGATGAACTGGACGGTGCCGGCTCGTATGCCCGGGGGACGGTGGCGATGGCGAATTCGGGTCCGAACACCAACGGTTCCCAGTTCTTCATCACCGTTGCCGATGTGGGCCTTCCCCACAGCTACACGATCTTCGGGACCGTCTCCGATGGGATGGACGCAGTGGAATCGATCGTGGCCGTGCCCACCGATCGAGCCGACCGGCCGGAGCAGGACTGTGTCATCCGTTCCATCACCATCGTCGAAGCCTGACGACGGCGTCGGTTGTCGGACGCTGGCGGTCTCCTCCGGCGCCCTCGTCGCGTTTGGTGTCGCTGCCACCGCCATCGGACTCACGCTGGCGCTGGGCGAGGGTGGGCGGGCAGTCCAACAGATCGGGTTCGCCTTCTACGCAGCAGGCGCTCCGGTGTCCGGGCTCTTCGCCGCCATCGCGGGCGAACTGCCCCTTGCGCCCTTCACCGATCTGATCATCTGGCTGGTGTTGGCGGTGGGCGCCGCCCGGTGGAGCGAACGCTCGGGAGTGGGGCTACGCCGGATGCTGGTCCGGATCATGGGCGCCGCCGGAGCGTTCGGTGTCGTCGTCTCGTTCCTGATCGAGCGCGCCTGATCACGCCGAAAAGGGCCCCGCCAACCCAGGGTTGGTGGGGCCCCTGGAGGGCCCTGGGAGCCCAGAGTTCGCCAGGGCAGACGAACCGTGGGCTGGCCGGGCCCCTGGAGGGCCCGTGGAACCCTGGGTTGGCGGGGCCCTTTTTTAGAGGAGGAGGTCGAGGCCGAGGGTGACACCGGGGAGGGTGGGGACGCCGCGGATAGCGGTCAGCACCCCGGGCATGAACGAAGTGCGGTCGGTGGTGTCGTGACGGATGGTCAGGGTCTGTCCTTCCGAACCAAAGATCACAGCCTGGTGTGCGATCAGCCCGGGCAGCCGCACCGAGTGGATGGGGACATCTCCACCCATACGAGCCGCCGTCGCCACTGCGGTCCCCGACGGGGCGTCGACCTTGGCTGCGTGATGCATCTCGACGATCTCGGCGGCGTCGAAGTGGGCGGCAGCCTCAGCGGCGAACCGCATCATCAGCACCGCGCCGATCGAAAAGTTCGGGACCACCAGGCAGTTGGGCGGCCCGCTCCCCCACATCCGCTCCAGCGTCTCCACGCGAGCCGCATCGAACCCGGACGTGCCGGCGACGACATGACTCCCGAAACTCTGCCAGCGGGCGAGGTTCTCCATCACCACGTCCGGCCGGGTCACCTCCACCACCACGTCCGCCCCCGACACCACTTCGGGGTCAGCGGACGCCACGTAACCGGCGACGTCCTCACCACCATGGCCCGGCGCGTACAGTCCGACGATCTGCATGTCGTCGGCGGCGGCCACCGCAGCGGCGATCAGCCGTCCCATACGGCCCGCCGCCCCGGAAACGCCGACCCGGATCACCGCAGATACGGCTCCAGCGTCGCGGCGTCGAACGGGCCCACCGCGCCGATCACCTTCGGCCCAGTCAGCAGCGTCTCGGCGACGGCCCGGATGTCGTCGACGGTGACGGCCTCAACCTTGGCCAGCCGCTCACCCACCGAAAGGTGCGGCGCGCCGATCAGCTCGTCCCGCCCGAGGCGGATCATCCGGCTGTTGGCGTCCTCCATCGCCAACGCCAGTCCACCCCGCATCGCTCCCCGGGCCCGTTCCAACTCGTCTGCAGTGATGCCGTGGCTCACCACCTTCTCCAGTTCGGCGTGGATCAGGTCGAGCACGGTTCCCACCTGGTCCGGCGTGGTCCCGGCATAGACACCCCAAGCTCCCGTGTCGGCGTACGACGTCCGGAACGAATACACGGTGTAGACCAGACCACGTTCCTCGCGGATGGTGGTGAACAGGCGGGATGACATGCCACCGCCCAGCACGTGGTTCATCACCTCGAACGCCCAACGTCGTTCGTCCGCCCGGTCGAGGCCCTCGCCGCCCATCACGATGTGGGCTTGCTCGGTTTCCCGGGTGACGACGTTCGCCACCGGCCGCAGGACAGGTGTCGCAAATTCGTGATCGACGGGATCGCCCGACCAGTCCCCGAAGAGCGACCCGACCAGGTCGACGACCGTTCCGTGGTCGACCGATCCGGTGAGGGCCACCACCGTCGACCCCACCCCATACCGACGCTTCCAATAACCGGCGATGTCGTCACGAGTCATGCCGCGGATCGACTCCCTGGTGCCCAGCACGGGCGCCTCCAGCGGGTGACCGGCGAACACGGCCCGAGTGAACTCCTCGAACGCAAGGTCGGCAGGATCGTCCTCACTCATGTTGATCTCTTCGATCACCACTTGGCGCTCGGCGTCGATCTCGTGGCTGCGGAACGCCGGACGTTGCAGCATCTCGGCGAGGATGCCGAGACCCTCCGGCAGGTCGTCGTCCAGCAGACGCGCCCAAAAACAGGTGTGATCCTTCGAGGTGAAGGCGTTCGATTCCGCTCCCATGGCGTCGAACCGCGCGGAGATCTCCCGGGCCGAGAGTGTCTCTGAGCCTTTGAACAGGAGGTGTTCGAGGAAATGAGAGGCGCCGGCCTCGTTGGCGTTTTCGTCTCGAGTGCCGGTGTCGATCCAACACCCGACCGCGACCGAACGGAGGCTCGGCATCGGCTCGGTGATGACGCGCAGCCCGTTGGGGAGCGTCGAGAGGTCGTAATGCATCGGCGCCATGGTACGGATCAGGCGGATTCGTGTCCCATCGGGAGTCGACTTGCGCGGTGTGAGACAATTGGCGCTTCATGCGCGCTCGAAGTGAGACCGTTCTCCGTGATCTGTTGCCGGCCGAGCAGGCGGCCATCGAGCAGGTGGTCGCCCGCTACCAGCGGGTTTCGCCCGCGGTGACCCGTTTCGCCCGTTCGCTCTCCGGTAACCCCCAACTCCGGGTGCGGCTGGGAGCGGAAGCCGCCGCCGGGACCGACGAGATCGTCTGTGACCCGCGACTGTTCCAGGCCGCCTACAACCGCAACGCCCCGGTCACTCCGGACGAGGTCGCTATCGCCTCGGCGCTGCACGAAGTCGTGCATCTGGTGTCCACCGACTTCGACGAGAAGCGGGCCTATCCGGCCCATTGGCCCTCGGAGACCGCACCGGGCGACACCCCGGTCGATCTGTTGTCGGCCCTCGCCACCGCCGGGGGCCCGGTCGCCGAGGCCCTGTTCTTCACCTTGGAGGACGCCCGCCAGGAGTTCCAGGGATTGACCTCGTATCCCGGGGCACGGTCCGTCCTGGCGGACCTCTACCGGGCGGGGTATGTCGAGGCGATGCGTTCCGCCGGGGCCCTTTCCCAGTTCGCCCTGTCCTGTTTCCTCGTCGCCGGGGGGTACAGCGAGCGCGAGCCTCTGGAGAAGCGAATGGATGCTCGGGCCGCCGTTGCCCTGTCAGACGCCGGCGACGTCTTGGAACGGACCTGTGGATCCGACGATCCGTGGGAAGTGGCGACACTGGCATTGGAGCTGTTGGAGATCGCCCGCGCCAACCAACTCCTCACCCGGCTGGAAGAAACCGCCTCCAACGCCCAGAAGAAGGCAGCCGATGAACGCGACGCCGATTCGGTTGCCCAGGGCACCGAACAGGTACGTCTGCCCAGCCCGGTGGTCCGTAACGCCGAGAGCTATCAGGACACCAAACGGGCGAGCCAGGCCCGCGCCGGGCTCTCTGACCGTAAAGGGGCGAGCGAACTGGCCGGCGACGCCACCACCGATCAGCTCCTGCGAGTCTCCGAGGCCCCCACCGTCTATCTCCCCACCGGCCAGTCCGGGAAACTGGTGGTAGCCCCCGTACCGCACGCCTTCCGCAATTTCGCGTCGGAAGGCCGCGCCGCGCTCAGCGCAGCGGCAGTGCGTTGGGACGTCGCCCAGCGTCAGGTGTCAGGCGAGCTGTTCCCGTTGTTCGCAGCCAACCAGCGGCGCGGGCTGCGGTCCGGCTACGACCAGGGTGACGTGTCACCGCATGCCGCACTGTTCATCGGTGCCGGGCTGTACACCCGCATGTACGAACGACGCGCCGCCCGCACCCGCCGCACCTATGCGGTCAGCCTGCTGGTGGACGCGTCGGCTTCCATGCTCCAGCCGCGCGAGGGGGTGCCCGGGCGGAGATCGTCGTGGGGAATGGCGGCGGCCCTGTTGGGTGCATGGACATTGGCGCGTCTGTGTGACGAACTGCAGATCGACTTCGAAGTGGCGATGTTCAACCGCTCGTTCGCCGCCCGACCCGACGACACCGAATGGTCCTATTCGCGGGGACGCAGCCAAGCCACCGCCGGCCTCCGTCAAACCCAGGGGAGTCACGCCGACCGCCTCACCGCCACCGTCAACCACTACCTGGTCAAGCCGTTCGACCGTCGGTGGCGGGAAGCCGAGGATCTCCTCGCCGGGATGTTCTTCACCGCCGCCGAGCCGACCAAGGCCGCCGGCGCCGCCCGGCGCGACGCCCGTTCCGCTCCCCCGGTTTCGATGTTCGACAAGGCGTCCAATGTCGACGAATACAACGTGACGATGGCGGCTGAACGCCTGGGAAGGCTCGGGTCGAGCGTGCGGGTGCTGGTGGTGCTGGCCGACGGGATGACCCGCGGTTCGCTGCGTGCGTTGGAAGCCACCGTCGAAGAGGTGGAGCGCTCCGGCACCACGGTTCTCGGGATCGGCATCGGCGACGACACCGTCACCACCGCCTATCGCCGCCACCAGGTGGTGGAACGCCCCGAGGATCTCACCCGAGCGATGGTCGACGGAGTTCGGTCGTCGCTGCGTCGCAGTCTGGCGCTGTTCGGGATGGACACCTGGTGGCTGCGGTCCGCCCGGCCCACGACCAACCTCTGGAAGGAGCAACACAGTGCCTGACATCGTCGTGTTCGAAGACCCCCTGGGAGAAGGACCGCCGATCGAGTTGGAACGGTTCACCGTTCCCGCCGACCTCCCCGACGCCGAGAACCGCATCGGCAAGATCCCCGAACCCGACCCGCACTACGTCGATCTGGGGATGCTCTACCGCTTCGCCCAGGTGGAGGCGATACGTCGGGAGAACCCGGACGGGTTCGTTCCGCTCCATCTGGCTGTGCGTGGCCACATGGGCACCGGCAAGGACCACGACGTCGAGCAGTTCGCCGCCATCCTCGGACTCCCCTACTACCGGATTCCTCTCACCGGCGAAGTGCGCGACGTCACCCTCATCGGCTCGACCAAGCTGCACGGCGACGGCACCGGTGGCACCGAATCGCGCTGGGAGGATGGGGACATCACCCGGGCATTGCGCGGTCCGGCCCTGTTGAACCTGTCCGAGCTGAACGCCGCCGGCGCCGAAACCCTCTTCGCCCTGCATGGCCTGCTCGACCGGTACGCAGCCATCGACCTGCCCACCGGCGAACGGGTCGACCTGCGAGAGGACGTACGAGTCTTCGGGACGATGAACCCGACCGACTTGCGTGACTACGCCGGCACCCAGACACTCAACAAGGCCTTCGCCGACCGGTGGGTGATCTGGGAGAAGCGTTTCCCGATGGGTGAACAGCTCCAGCTGATGCTGCAACGGCGCTATCCGACCATGACCGCCCCATACGTAGAAGCCATATCCCGGCTGGCCACCGAGATCAACGCCAGTTTCGAATCGACCGATGCGGGAACACGGGTCGAGACTCCGCTCAGCCTGCGCAGCGTCCTCGACCGTCTCCCCACCGGGCTGCGCATCCATCGCACCGCAACCGACCCCCTGCGACGGGCATGGGAGGAGTTCGTCCTCCCCCACGTCGACCCCTACGACCGTGACCATTACGAGACCGTGTGGAACGCCGTCGTGCGGAAGGGTCCCGCGGACGCGCCGTTCGACTGACCCGCCGCCCCGCGGGGTAGCGTGAGGCCGTGGCTTACGACCTGGGCAATCCCGAACTCGACGCGCTGGTAGCCGAGCTGGTCACACGATCCTCGGACAACGCCAACGGCGACCTGATCGCCGAAATGCTGACGACCGCGCTGAAACTGCATCGTGACGGCGCCCCTCGCGGAGACCTGAAACTGGTCAACACTGCACTCAAGGAGATGCGCTACTCGATGCTGGTCTTCCGCCGGCACGAAGAGCCGAAGGTGACGATATACGGGTCGGCACGGCTGACCGAGGACACTCCGGACTATCAACTAGCGGTGGATTTCGCCCGCCTGATGGTGGAACGGAAGTGGGGTGTGGTCACCGGTGCCGGTCCCGGCATCATGGAGGCAGGCAATCGAGGGGCAGGACCGGAGAACAGCTATGGAGTGAACATCCGGCTCCCTTTCGAAGCGTCCGCCAACCGGTTCCTGCTCCCCGAACGAACCGTCAACTTCAAGTACTTCTTCACTCGCAAGCTGGGCTTCGTCAAAGAGTCCCACGCCTTCGCCCTTTTCCCGGGCGGTTTCGGCACACTCGACGAAACCTTCGAGCTGCTCACCCTCATCCAGACCGGAAAGAGCGACCTTCATCCGATCGTGATGCTCGAAGCCGAAGGAACCGGCTACTGGCAACCGCTGATCGACTTCGCCAGCGAGGTGATGGTCGACAAGGGTCTCATCTCGGCTTTGGACCTCGACCTGTTCCTTTTCACCACCGACCCGAAGGTGGCCGCCGACGAGATCTGCACGTTCTACGCCAACTACCACTCGCAGCGGTACGTGGACGGACACCTGGTGCTGCGTATGGCGCAGGCGCCCTCCGACGAGCTCATCGAACAACTCAACGACGAGTTCGCCCACATCGTCGTCTCGGGCCGGATCGAACGGATGGACCCGACCCTGGCCGAAGTGCGCGACCAGGACGCCCTGGACATGGCTCGGATCGGATTGCACTTCGATCGGCGGCAGTTCGGAGCCCTGCGCCGGCTCGTGAACCGGCTCAACGAGGTACCCGAACCCCCGCGAGAAGTGCGTCCGCCGTCACCGTTCACCGACCAGCAGGCCGACCGAGAATGGTGACGAGCTGGCACAAGTTGGGTTCCGCTGGACGGAGAGGGCGAAACCCGCACTAAAATCGTGGGATCGTGCGTGAAATCCTCTCAGACCTCGTCGCCGAGCAGCAGTTCCTCGATCAGTACCTGCAACGGATCTCGCTGAAGGACTGGGATCGGCCCACCCCGGCGAAAGGCTGGACGATCCGCGACACGATCTCCCACCTCGCCGACTATGAAGAGTTGGCCAGTCAGGTCATCGCCGGGACCGCCGATCTGTCCCGGTACAAGTCGGCGCCAGACCTCGACGCCCTCCGCCAGGAAGCAGTGGAACGGGGCCGGCACATGCGTCCCCAGGATGTCATCGAATGGTGGCGCGGAGGCCGGGCGACCGTCGTCGAACCGCTCTCCCACATGAAAGAAACCGACCGGGTGGAATGGATCCAAGGCGACATGAGCGCCAAGACCCTCGCCACGTTGCGGTTGATGGAAACATGGGCGCATGGTCTCGACATCTACGCCACCATCGGCGAAGAAGTCGCCGACACCCAACGCATCCGCCATGTCTGCTTCCTCGGGTGGAAGACCCTTCCGTACGCCTTCAAGGTTGCAGGCGAGGACTACACCCCGATTCGAATCGAGGTGATCGGTCCGGGCTATGTCAAGTGGGTGTACGGGCCGGAGGATGCCGAGAACCTGATCAAGGGCAACGCCTCAGACTGGGCCCGGCTGGCCGTGCGACGCACCACCCCGGAGAAGACCCGACTGAAGACCACCGGTGACGCCGCCGCCCGGGCGCTGGAACTGGTCAAGGCCTACATCTGAGCGGGGACCGCCACCACACGCGCTTTCGGACCGACGGTCCCCTCGCCCGCCTGACCCTCGCCCGCCCCGAGATCCGCAACGCCCTCACCGATGTCGCCGTCCTCGACGAGCTGATTTCGGCTTTCGACGAAGCGGAGCGATCCGCAGCGACGGTGCTGGTCGTCGACGCCGAAGGCAGCGCCTTTTCGGCGGGCGGGAACGTCAAGGACATGGCAACGGCCAGCGGCATGTTCGCCGGCGGTCCCGAGCAGTTGAACGAGAACTACCGGTCGTCGATCCAACGGCTCACCCGCACTCTGGCGACAACCGACCTCGTGACCATCGCTGCGGTGAACGGACCCGCGGTCGGCGCCGGGTTCGACCTGGCCTTGTGGTGTGACCTGCGCATCGGCTCGACCACGGCACGCTTCGCCCATACCTTCGTCGATTTGGGGATCATCCCGGGCGATGGTGGTGCGTGGCTGCTTCCCCGCGTGGTGGGTGCTCAGCGGGCTGCCGAACTCTCCTTCACCGGACGGATGATCGATGCTGCCACTGCCCTCCACTACGGGGTGCTGTTGGAGGTGGTGGAACCGAGCGACCTTGCCCGACATGTCGACGAACTCGCCAACCGGATCGCTTCGAAACCGGCCCATTCGCTTCGACTGACGAAGCGCCTTCTCCGCCACGCCCGCACGATGGACCTGGACGGATTCTTGGATCTGACCGCCGCCCTGCAGGCGATCGCACACGGCACCGACGCCCACCGCGAGGCAGTGACCGACTTCCTGGGGCGCCTGGGCGGTCAGGCTGGAACGGCGGGTTGACGACGTCGGGTCTCCCAGACCAGACGCACCAGGTAGGAGACCAGCAACGATGCCGGCGCCACCAGACCTGAACCTGCCGACAGCAGCGCCCGCAGCAGGATTTCCAGTGCCAGCAGCGGTCCGGCCAACAGTCCGAGCAGGCCCGTTCCCGCTCCGGACAGCCATGAGAGCAGCCGCGCATAAAACGACTCGTCGGCGATGGCCTCGATCGACACCGGCTCCAGAACCGTCAGGTCGGTGAGACCGCCGGCCGCGGACAGGACGGTGAGTCCGTCGGCTCCGGAGGCCCCATCCTGGCCGTCTCCTGCCCCGCCACCGGACCCGGCCGTTGCGTCGGCTTCGTCGTCGGGCGCTTCGACATCGTCAGAAGTCAGCGCGGGCGCGAGAGTCGTTGTCGTCGTCGGTCCGCTCAGTGTGGTGGTCGTGGTTGTGGATCCGGGCGACGAATCGGGGTCCGGCGTAGCGACGGTGTCGAGCAGGTCAGAGGTCTCATCCGCGGTGTCGGTGAGGTCGTCGACCGGTTCGCCGACCACCGTACCGCTGTCTCCAACGGTGCTGTCCACAACGGTTTCCGTCGTGTCGACGGTGCTGTCCACCGCGTCGGTCGTGGTGTCGGAAGTGTCGTCGACGACCTCGGTGACTCCGCCGAGGAGATCGGCCCGCGCGACAAGAGGGAGAAGTGTCGCCGACACCATCGCTGCCAGCACGACAACTCGCACCCTGCCCCGGTGAGCCATGCCGATATGATCGGCATCGGCCCGCCAGAACTTGAACCGTAACCTCAAGGCACCTCTCTTATCTGCCGATGGTACGACGTGGACGCGGGCACATCCAGTACGAAGACGACCGCCATCATCGGTGGACTAGCCGTGTTGCTGGTCATGGCCGCAGCCGTGAGTTTCGCCCGGTCCGATCAGTCACTGCGCGTCGCTC
>JBKHXZ010000249.1:0-4743 GCA_046565785.1 Acidimicrobiia bacterium | reverse complement strand
TGGAGGGTTACGGCGAGATGCTGACCGAAGCCGAACCGCTTGGCGGGTTCTGTGTGGCAGTCGCCGTCCCCCACATCGAGATTGCCACCCCGGCCGCCTACCGTCGCTGGGACGAACTGGAAGGGCCGACCGGGCAGCTGATCCCGACCCGGGCTCTGCCACCTCCGCTCCGCCACATGGAGCTTCGCAACGACTTGACCCCGGCGGCGGTGAGCCTCGAGCCGGCACTCGGTGATTGGGCCGTCGACCTGGCGGAGCGGTGGGAGCGTGCGGTGGCGATGACCGGCAGCGGGTCCGCCCACTTTGCGTTCTTCGCCGACATCGACGAAGCAACCGCCGCCGTGTCCGAGGTCGACCACGCGCGGGCAGTGTTCGCCGCCGAACTCCGAGGCGAGGGTGCGCGTCGCCGGTAAGCTCGGCCCGTCCCCGATTGGGGGGTGGTGTAATTGGCAGCACAACGGGTTTTGGTCCCGTTAGTACGGGTTCGATTCCTGTCCCCCCAGCAGCAGAACACGAACAGTGACGCAAACGACCGGCGCCGGGAGGAATCTGATGGGTCATGTGGCGGTGGTGCTCGCCGCCGGTGAAGGCACCCGGATGCGTTCGGTCCTCCCCAAAGTCCTCCATCCGGTTGCCGGGCGCAGCATGCTCGCCTGGGTTCTCGACGCGATCGCCGAGACCAAACCGGAACGTACCGTCGTCGTCGTCGGGCACGGTGCCGACGAGGTGGTGGCCACCCTGCCCGCGGGAGTCGAACACTGCGTGCAAGCCGAGCGGCTCGGCACCGGGCACGCCGCCAGCGTCGCCCTCGACTACCTGGACGATCTTCCGCCCGGGACCGGAGTCCTGGTGCTTGCCGGCGACACGCCGCTGATCGACGGTGCGACCCTGCGTCGACTGCTCGACGAGCACGAGACGGTCGATGCCACGGTGTCGCTGCTCTCCACCGAGGTGGTGGACCCGCATGGATACGGTCGGGTCGTACGCGACGACACCGGAGCCGTGGTCGGCATCGTCGAGCAAGCCGATGCCAGTGCATCCCAACGTTCCATTACCGAGATCAACGCCGGCATGTACGTTTTCGACGCGGCGAGGATGCGGACCGACGTTGCACAGATCCGGCCGGACAACGCCCAGGGTGAGTACTACCTCCCCGATCTGGTGGCGGCAGCGACGGCACGCGGTGACCGGGTGATCGCGGTTCCCGCCCCCTCCGATCGGGTGGCCGGAGTGAACACCCACACCCACCTCGCCACAGCCGCAGCCGTGCTTCGGGGCCGGATCGCCGAGCGATGGATGGAAGCGGGAGTCCGAATCGTCGACCCGGCGGCCACCTACATCGACGCCGACGTCGAACTGGAACCGGGAGTGGTGCTCTACCCCGGGGTGCACCTGGAGGCCGGCTCGCGGGTCGAAGCGACGGCGACGGTCGGTCCTGACACGTTCGTCTCGGGTTCGGTGATCGGAGCGGGATCTCGGGTGTGGTATTCGGTGTTGCGTGATGCCGAGGTCGGTCCCGACTGCCAGGTCGGTCCGTACGCCTCCCTCCGACCCGGCACGGTGCTGCGTCGCGGAGCCAAACTCGGTACGTTCGTCGAAACCAAGAAGACCGTGGTCGGCGAAGGGTCGAAGGTGCCCCACTTGAGTTACATGGGCGACGCTGTGATCGGCAAAGGGTCGAACATCGGAGCAGGAACGATCACCTGCAACTACGACGGGTTCGCCAAGTACGAGACCGTGATCGGCGACGGGGTGTTCGTGGGATCCGACACGATGCTCATCGCCCCGGTCACGATCGGAGACGGGGCGATGACCGCGGCAGGGTCAGCCATCACCCACGACGTCGAGCCGGGCGCTCTGGGTGTCGCCCGCGGGCGACAACGGAATGTGGCCGGCTTCGTGAGTCGGCTCGCCGAGCGCTACCGTGCGCGCGGGTCCGACCGGGAGTAGGTGGAGGAAGCCCGTGGACATCGTCAGTCGCAACCGTCTCATGCTGTTCTCGGGCAGCATCAACCAGTCGCTCGCCGAAGAAGTCGCCGATCTGCTCGGTGTGAAACTGGGTGAACTTCAGCGTTCCCGGTTCGCCAACGGTGAGCTGTATGCCCGGCCGGCGGAGAGCGTTCGGGGAGCGTCCTGTTTCGTCATCCAGAGCCACTCCTGGCCGATCAACGACGCCATCATGGAACAGCTCATCATCATCGACGCACTGCGGAGGGCGTCGGCCCGCCGGATCACCGCGGTCATGCCGTTCTACGGCTATGCCCGGCAGGACAAGAAGGTGCTACCGCGCGAACCGATCAGTGCCCGGCTGATGGCCGATTTGTTCATGACCGCCGGGGCCGACCGCATCGTTTCGGTCGACCTCCACACTGGTCAGTTGCAGGGATTCTTCAACAACCCGATGGACCACCTGACCGCCCTGCCGATCATCACCGACTATCTGCGGGGATCCTTCGACGGTCCGGTGGCGGTGGTGTCTCCGGATGCCGGCGGTGTGAAGCGGGCGGAGAAGTACGCCAAGCATCTCGAGGCGAGTGTCGCTTTCGTCTACAAGCGACGGTCACCGGACGAACACAACGTGTCCGAGGCGTTGGAGGTGTCGGGTGACGTACGGGGTCGTCACGTGCTGGTCATCGACGACATCATCGACACCGCCGGCACCGTGTGCAACGCCGCCGAGTTGCTCCGGGCCGGTGGGGCGCTCAGTGTGCGCATCGCCGCCACCCATGCCGTCTTGTCGGGCCCGGCGCTCGATCGGCTGAAGAACGCCCCGATCGACGAGGTGATCGTCACCAACACCTTGCCGGTGTCCGAAGAGGCGCGGCAGTTGGACAAGCTGAAGGTGCTGTCGATCGGGCCGATCCTGGCCGAAGCCCTGCAAGCCATCCTGATGGATTCGTCGGTGTCCGAGATCTTCTTGGGAGACAACACCTGACCGTTCGCTCCACCGAATTCGAAATCGTCACCGGGGACCGTCCGGTGACAGTCGATATCACCGATCGGGTGGCCTCGTTCCTCCGACCGGGCGACGAGGGGCTGGTGAACGTGTTCACGCCGCATGCCACCTGTGGTGTGGCATTGATCGAGACCGGGGCCGGTTCGGATGTCGACCTGCTCGCTGCGGTCGACGACCTGCTACCCACCCACGATCGGTGGGATCATCGGCATGGTTCGCCCGGCCACGGGCGGGACCATGTGCTCCCTGCCTTCGTCGCTCCCTCCGTCGTCGTTCCGGTTGTCGACGGCCGGCTGGCGCTCGGAGTCTGGCAGTCCGTCGTACTCGTCGACACCAACGTCGACAACCGGGTGCGACGGGTTCGCATCACCCTGGTGGGCTGACTCAGGTAGCAGCACGACATCGCCAGGGTGGATGAGGTCGACGTTCGCAAAACGCGTCCGGTTGAGTTCGACCACCTGTCGCCAATATCCGGCGACATCGCCTTTCGCATGGTCGGCCGCGATGGTCCACATGCTGTCACCCGGTGCCACGACGATGTGTGATGCAGTGACGTCTCGGGCGATCGGCGGCGGGTTGACCGGTGCGACCACCGGTGCGGCCATCGCCGGGACGGCCGGCCCGGCTGCAAGAGCCAACGGAATCGCCGCCCGCAGCGCGGGAACGATTGCCCGACGAGCCACCCGCTCGACAGCACCGTTGCCGACGCTCGCCGCCACCCAGCAGACGACGACGGCACCCAACTGGGTTCCCACCCCGACGAGGGCCACCACCCGCAACACGGCAGCTGCCGCCTCCTCCGGTCGAGTGGTGGCGACCCAGTTCGACAGATCGGACACCTCGACCACCAGCCACGGCGGGTCGAAGGCGGCCAGACCGATGAAGACGACGACGAGAGCGAACAAGCGCAAGATCATGTGCCGGAACGTACGGACAGGCAGGCCCGTGGGGAACCACCCTGAAAGGCGGTTGGGTGGGGCCGGTACGATGCGGCTGCAGCCAAAGGAGATTTCGTGAAGGTGAGAATCGGAGTGGCGGATTCGTCGAAGGTCGTGGAACTCGATGTCGACGACCCCGCCGAATTCGAATCGGCGTTCGCTGCCGCGCTGGAGGGCGAGGAGACGCTCGTGTGGGTGCAGGACTCCAAGCAGCGCCGGGTGGGAATTCCGCGCGGGAAGGTCGCCTACGTCGAGATCGAGACCGACGAGGGCAAGCAGGCGGTGGGGTTCGGGCGGCCGTGACCTCACACGCGGAAGGACCGGCCTGCAGGCCGGTCCTTCGATGGTCGGGTTCAGAGTGCTCGGCGGCGCCGTTCGGCGAGCCAGCGCTTACGCAGTCGCCGGCGTTCGTCTTCGGCGTAGCCGCCCCAGACACCGGCCTCCTGGTTGGTCTCCAGGGCGTACTGCAGACAGTCGTCGATGACCGCGCATCCGGCGCAGATCGCCTTGGCTGCGGCGATCTGATCGAGGGCGGGGCCGGTCGATCCGACCGGGAAGAAAAGGCTGGGATCCGAATCGCGACATGCGGCGATCTCGGTCCACGGCTGGGTGAGCGTCAGCTCCATGGGGGATCATCCTTCGGTGGCGGGTACGTTTTCGGGCTGCGGCAACTTCGTTCCAAATTTCACGAAGAGGGGCCGCCGCGCGACCGCTTTGAGTGCTTGCACCGCGAACGCTACAGGCGAAGTGACGTGTCCGCAATGGATTCCTGATGTTTTTTTCAGGATTTGCGGTCTGGGGTCACCGGGGGTGGCCCACCCGGTTCCCCGACAATACCGAAGCCAGTAT
>JBKHXZ010000248.1:0-1714 GCA_046565785.1 Acidimicrobiia bacterium | reverse complement strand
GTGTTCATCGGCGTGATCGGCGTGATGCTGTATAGCGGCGAGCTGGGCGGGTCGAAGCATGACGCTCCGGAACCCCCGACACCGGCAGACACGACCCTCGCTCGCCTGGCGGATCAGACCGGCGACCAAACGACACCCCCGTCGCTCCCACCGGCGGCACCCATCCCGGCCAGTCCCCCGCCCGCACCCAAGGAGCCGAAGCCGCCTTCGATTCTGGGGCGGCTGACTATCGCCGTGGCCTTGATCGCATCAGGAGTGATGGCGTTCTTCGACTATGCGCTGACGACCTTCGACCCGGCGCCCCGGCACTACCTGGGGATGATCCTGGGAATCGTGGGCCTCGGTCTGGTGGTCGGATCGGTCATCGGTCGGGCACGTGGGCTGATCTTCGTGGGCATCCTCGTCGCCCCCCTCCTGATCCTGTCGCCTCTGGCCGAGTTCGACCTCGACAGCGGGGTCGGACAGCGACGGATCACTGCAGCCGCGGTCACCGAAGTCGCTCCCTCCTACGACCTGGCGATCGGCGAGCTGATCATCGACCTGCGTGAAGTGGACTTCACCGACTCGGTGGTCGAACTCGACGCCAGCGTCGGGATCGGATCGCTGCGGGTGATCGTCCCCGACGAAGTCGGCCTCGAACTCGATGCCGAGGTCGGGGTCGGATCGGTGCGGGTCTACGGTTCCGAACGCAACGGGTTCGCTCGCCAGATCGACCTGGATCGCAGCGGTTCGGGGACGCTGATCCTCAATGCCGACGTGATGGTCGGTGAGGTGCGGATCACCGGCCCGGATGTTTCACCGCAGTTCGCCGGCGTCATCGACGAGCGCATCACCACCCCAGCACAACTCGAAGAGTTCTACGGCATGGACACCGGAGATCTTCGTCTGGACCTGTCGGACCTGGTGCTGCGCCAACCCCACACGGTGCGCATCGAGAACGGAATGGGGACCATCACCGTTCTCGTTCCCGACCGGGAAACAACCACTGTCTACGCCCACGTCGACCTCGGTCAGGTGGTGCTGTACGGATCCGAACAGGGCGGGTTCGACACCAGTGTCGAATCCCAGGCAACCGGCCCCGCCCTGCTCACTCTCGACATCGATCTCGACGCCGGCGAGATCATCGTGGAGGAACGCTGTTGAAGACTCACCGATTCGACCCGATCTCCTTCGTGTTCGGAGTGGGGTTCCTGGCCCTGGCAGCGGTCATCGCCCTACCCACCGAACCGTGGGACATCTTCTTCAGCGACATGACGTTCGGGTGGGTGTGGCCGGCGGTGGTGATCCTCACCGGACTCGCGCTACTGGTGCCCACCCTGCGCACGGCACGGTCCGAACCGCCATCCGCCGACGAAGAAGACTGAATACAGACGGCCCCCGAATGGTCGGGGGCCGTTTCAGTTCTTCAGCGGCTGGTAGAGCATCCGGGCACCCGAGAACAGGATGAGGACACCGAACATCCGGCCCAGGAGCTCGGCGTCGATCGTGTTGGCGAATCGTGCCGCCCCGAAGGCGACGATCGCCCCGATCCCGCCGATCAACAACGCGTTCTTCACCTGCACATGCTCGTTGCGTCGGTTGACGACCGTTCCGGCGATCGAGGTGAACACGATGGCGAGCAGCGACGTGCCCTGGGCGATGTGCTGATCGAAGCTCATCAGGAAGACCATCGCCGGCACCATGATGACGCCGCCGCCGATTCCGGCGAGACCCG
>JBKHXZ010000247.1:0-21168 GCA_046565785.1 Acidimicrobiia bacterium | reverse complement strand
GAGGGCAGCGGTCAGCGATGCGGTGACGACGAGCACCGTCACGATGGGTCCGTCCATGACCGGTGTATCGGCCTCCAACCACGTCGGTTGAGGGAAGTCTGCATTCGGACGGACCGCTCGAGCGGTGCCCCGCTACCGCAGGTGGGAGGAGACTCTGGCCTTGAGTTCGGGCATCGAGAAAGGTTTGCGGATGTAGTCGGCTGCGCCGAGTTCCAGGGAGCGGATGACCACATGGTCGTCGTCCACCGCCGACAGCAAGAGAACCGGGAACTCGAGTCCCTCGGCTCGCCACCGGTGGAGGACGTCGGTTCCCAGCATGCCCGGCATCAGTTGGTCGAGGATGGCCAGGTCCGGGGTTTCGGACGAGCCGAGTTCGTGAGCTTCGATCCCGTCGACCGCTTCGATCACGTCGTGGCCTTCGCTCTGCAGGTGCCGGCGTACGAGGAGACGTACCGAGTCTGAATCGTCGGCGAGGAGGATGCGTGCCATGCCACGCCGATTCTGGCATCTGTGTCACTGACGCCTGGCATCATCGGTCTTCATGGCCGAAGATCCTGCTGCCCGCGCCGAAGAGTTGCGTGACCTGATCCGGTACCACGGTCACCGGTATCACGTTCTGGACACCCCGGAGATCGCCGATGCGGAGTACGACGCCCTCGTGCGAGAACTGGAAGCCCTCGAAGAACGTCACCCCGATCTGATCATCCCCGACTCGCCGACACAGCGGGTCGGTGGGCCGGTGTCCGACCTGTTCGCTCCGGTCACCCACCGGCGACGCCTGTTCTCGCTCGACAACGCCGAATCCGTCGAGGATCTGCGGGCGTGGGAGGAACGCATCCTCCGCCAGATCGAACAGCGGCCGGACGGGTACTCCTGTGAACTGAAGGTGGACGGTCTGGCCGTGTCGCTCACCTACGAGAACGGCGTCTTCGTCCGGGGAGCGACCCGCGGAGATGGCACCACCGGCGAGGACATCACCGCCAATCTGCGGGTGATCGATGCGATCCCACTTCGCCTGTCGACGGCTACGCCGCCAGCCCTGTTGGAGGTGCGCGGCGAGGTGTACATGCCGTTCGGCGCCTTCGAAGCGCTCAACCGGCGTCAAGCGGAAGCGGGGGAACGGATCTTCATCAATCCTCGCAACGCCGCCGCCGGTTCGGTGCGGCAGAAAGACCCGGAGGTGGCGGCGTCACGGCAGCTGTCGATCTGGGTGTATCAGGCGGGGATCGTGGGGGGAGGCCCGTCGTTGGCCACCCACACCGAGACGATGGAGTATCTGGCTTCGTTGGGCTTGGCGGTCAACCCGGCTTCGCGGCGGGTCGACGACCTCGACGGAGTGATCGAGTACGTCGAAGCGGCGGAGCGGCAGCGCAACGACCACCAGTACCAGACCGACGGGGTGGTGGTGAAGGTGGACTCGCTGGCCCTCCAGGACCGGTTGGGGTTCACCGCTCGGGCTCCCAGGTGGGCGATCGCCTACAAGTTCCCGCCCGAAGAACGCACGACGGTCCTGCGCAGCATCGAGATCAACGTGGGTCGCACGGGTGCCGCCACCCCCTATGCGGTGCTCGATCCCGTCTTCGTCGGAGGAGCCAACGTCACCAACGCCACCCTGCACAACGAAGAACAGATCCATCTGAAGGATCTTCGGATCGGGGACACGGTTGTGGTTCGTCGGGCGGGCGACGTCATCCCTGAAGTGGTTGGACCCGTGATTCCGCTCCGCACCGGTGACGAGACGCTGTGGACGATGCCGGAAACCTGTCCGTTCTGTTCCAACCCGATCGTCCGCCCCGAGGGCGAGAAAGTGGCCCGCTGCACCGGTGGTCTGACGTGTCCGTCACGCCTGCGGGAATGGCTGTTCTTCTTCGCCGGACGCAGCGCGATGGACATCGAGGGGCTGGGATACAAGACCATCCAGCTCTTGATCGACGAAGGTCTCATCTCCGATCCGGCAGACATCTTCTTTCTCACCCCGGCCTCCTTCGACGGGTTCGAGGGGTGGGGTGAGGTGTCGATCGCCAACCTGATGCAAGGCATCGAAGCGGCCCGTGACCGGCCGTTGGAGCGGCTGCTCATCGGCCTGGGGATCCGCCACGTCGGGCCCAAGGCGGCCGAAGAGTTCGCCCGCCACTATCGATCACTGCGAAGACTGGTCGAGGCCTCCGCCGAAGAGCTGGAAGGGATCGAGGGGATCGGGCCCACGATCGCCCGCGCCTGGGTGGAGTGGGTATCCGAACCCGAGAATCGGGCGTTGCTCGACAAGCTGGCCGTCGGCGGTGTCCGCACCGAAGACCCCGAACCCGATCAGCACCACCAGTCCGATCTGCTGGCGGGCGTGACACTGGTGGTGTCGGGGACGCTGGAGAACTTCAGTCGGGACGAGGCGCAAGAAGCGATCACGGCGCGAGGCGGCAAGGCGACGGGTTCGGTATCCAAGCAGACGACCGCCCTCGTGGTGGGCGAATCACCGGGGGGATCGAAGGTCTCCAAAGCTGAGACACTGGGCATTCCCGTCATCGACGAGGACACGTTCGTTCGTCTACTGGAGGAAGGGCCGGGGGTGCTGGCATGAAGAAGATCGGGATGGCCATGGTCGCAATGGTGCTGGTGGCGTGTTCGGGGTCCGACGAGCCGGCAGATGTCGGCAGTGGCCTGGCGGTCGAACGGTTCGACGACTTCGGTTCCGAACACTTCGCCGATTCAGACGTCCAGGCGATCATCTCCGGAACTTCGACTTTCGCCTACGAAACTTTTCCGGCCACCAGCGGTCCGCACGCCGCATCGTGGGCACCGTGTGGGATCTATGTCGAAGAAGTGCCTGAGGTGTTCACGGTCCACTCGATGGAGCACGGAGCGGTCATCGTTCATCACGATCCGACCCTTGCGGATACCGAGCTCACTGCCGTCTACGACACGGCCCGCAGGCTCGGCTCACACATCGTCGTCACCCCTCGCACGGGACTGGCCGAACCGGTGGTGTTGACGGCATGGACGGTGATGGCGCGACTCGGCGCCGTCGATACCACGGCGATCACCGAGTTCTGGAACGGATACGGTCAACAGGGTCCGGAGCGGCTGCCCTGCCCGATCGAAATCGACCAGGCGCCTTGAGCGCCGAGAGGAGACTCGCATGAAGGCGGGAGTGATCGTCCCTCAAGGTTGGACCGGTGAGTACGACGGCTGGGATCCGAGGCGGGCCTGGGCCAGGACGGTGGAACTCGCCCAGCAGACCGAGCGGCTCGGGTTCGAGTCGGTCTGGTTGTTCGACCACTTTCACACGGTGCCCGAACCTACCGATGAGATCACCTTCGAGTCGTTCACGTCCCTCGCCCACCTGGGGGCGGTGACATCAAGGGTGCGTCTGGGTCACCTGGTCATCTGCGCGGGGTTCCGCAACCCGGCACTCACCGCCAAGATGATCTCCACGATGGACGTCCAGACCGGCGGCCGCATGGAACTGGGCATCGGGGCGGGTTGGAAGCGGGACGAGTGGACCGCATATGGGTACGGCTTCCCCTCCACCGGCGACCGGCTGGGGGCGCTAAGGGACCAACTCGAGGTAATGACGGCGATGTTGGGGTCCGGGAGGGCGACGTATTCGGGGACATACGCATCCGTCGACGGGGCGATCAACGTGCCCAAACCGGTGCAGCAGCCGCGAGTGCCCATCATGGTCGGCGGCAACGGCCCCAATGTGACCTGGCGCCTGGCAGCCCGATACGCAGACGAACTCAACCTCGACGGACTCGACCCGACGGAGGCCGAGACAGCGCTCGGGGTGATCGCCGACCGCTGCCACGAGGTGGGGCGCGACCCCGGATCACTGCCGGTGTCCGCTCACATATGGTTCCGTGACCCCCAGGTCACCCGTGAGACACGGGTCTCCACCCTGGCCGCCTTCGCCCAGTTAGGCATCAGTCGGGTGATGTTGGCCGTTCGTGAGGCGGTCGAATCGGATGCCGCGCTGGAACAGCTCGCCGAGGATTGCGACCGGGCCGGGGTGGACCTCGCCTGACCTACTGGGTGCGGAAGGTCCAAGTGAACTCACCGCGATCGGGGAGGCCGGTCACGGTATCCCACACGACCGTGACGGTGTGCTCGCCGGGGGTCCACGCCTGCAGGTAGAGGCTGGCAGGCGAGGGTGCCCAGCGGGCCACGCCGGTCGCCTCGACGAACTGGACCTCGTTGGCCGGCACCAGGAAGCCGTCGACGTAGATCTGCACCTCGTAGCCGACCGCCATGTCCACTTCGACGAAGCTCTGCATCAGCACCGCGTCGCCAGGGAGCGGGAACACCGACTCGACCGGCTCGGGGAGTTCGATGGGATCTCCGCCGCCTCCGAATGCGAACCCGAGGGCGACGACCGCGATAGCCAGCGCCCCCAAACCGAAGTAGATGAGTCGGTACGGCACGCAGGCGAGGCTACCGATCGGCCCGGCGATATCGGCAACCGGCCATAGTGAGTTCGATGACGTACGAGGATCGCGCGGTGGGCTGCCTGTTGGGCCTCGCCGTCGGTGATGCGCTCGGTGCAGCCGTCGAGTTCCAGCCGCGGGGCACGTTCGCGCCGGTGGATGGAATGCGGGGTGGGGGAGCACACGGGCTGAAGCCCGGTGAGTGGACCGACGACACGTCGATGGCCCTCGCCTTGGCCGACTCGATCCTGGAGGTGGGCTGGGAGGTGGGGGATCAGGCCCGCAGGTACCTGAGGTGGTGGCGGTCGGGTGCGTATTCGGTGACCGGCGAATGCTTCGACATCGGGACGACGACGGCAGAGGCGCTGGCTCGCTTCGAACAAACGGGCGAGGCGACGACCAGTGGCTCGTCCGATCGTCGGCGGGCGGGGAACGGGTCGATCATGCGGCTGGCCCCGGTCGTGATCGCCGCCGGGCGGCGATTCCCCGACGACGTGGACGGGTTGGTGGCGCGCTGTGTCGAGTCGTCTGTGCCGACCCATCGTGCTCCCCAGGCACTGTCGGCCTGCGCGGTGCTGGGAGTTTTCCTCGCCGGCCTCCTCCATGGGCGGGAACGAGAGGAGATCCTCGATCCGGAATGGGAGATGTGGCGGCGGGTACCGATCGCGTTGGACCCGGAGATCGCCGAGATAGTGGATGGCACCTATCGACGTCGTCGACCACCCGACATCCGCGGCTCTGGTTACGTCGTGCGGTCGCTCGAGGCTGGCATGTGGGCGTTTGCTTCAGCGGAGAACTTCTCAGAGGCGGTGCTCGCCGCCGTCAACCTGGGAGACGACGCCGACACCACCGGAGCGGTGTGCGGCCAGCTTGCCGGTGCCCACTGGGGACGAAACGGAATCCCGGACGAGTGGCGTGCACGCCTCGCCTGGTCCGAGCAGATCGAACAGATCGCCCTCCGGCTGGCGGCGACATCGGTCTGACGTCTAGGTTTCGAAGGGTGCGAAGGGCTTGGGTGGGATTGGCGCTGGTGGTCGCGCTGGTACCGGTCGGTTCGGAACCGGCCGAGGCATGTTCGCCGCGGACACTCGACTCCACCGATACCGGCTGTTCCTACGTGTACCCGATGACGTTCCCGGTGGTGGGTGGCGGCCTCCCAGGGTGGTCGCTGTTCGGTGAAGCGCGAGCGGGCGGCGACCGTCGGCACGCCGGTGTCGACATCGGTGCCCCCAAGCTGACACCGGTTGTGGCAGTGCGGGCGGGCACGGTGGCAATCGTGCGCGACACCCCGGAGGACTGTTGTTGGTTGGCAGTCCGACACGACGACGGCTGGATGTCGATGTATGTCCACCTCAACGACGACACGATCGGCACCGACGACGGACAAGGGGTGGGTATTCGTCCGGGGCTGGCGGAGGGTCATCGGGTTGACGAGGGCGAACTGCTCGGCTGGATCGGTGACTCCGGCAATGCCGCCGGAGGTCCTCCGCACCTCCACTTCGAGCTCCGCACACCGTGGGGGGAACCGGTGGACCCCGCGCCCAGTCTGTCTTTCGCCCTGCGCCGAACGCCCTCCGCAGTGTCAGACGCCGCCTCCCGCAGTGGGTCGGTGGGTGCATACGTCGACTACGACCTGAACACCTCGGCGCGAGTGTTCGACACGGCTACGACCCTGGGCCTAGCTGCTTCGTGTGACGATCACACAGTGCGGGCGTGCCCTCGTGACGACGCCACTCGGGACGACGTTGCCGGGTGGTTGGCGGCCCTGGCCGGACACCCGGTGATCCCCACGATCACCATGCCCGCCGTCGGATTCGACCTGGAGAACGCCTCATGCGTGGCGATCGCCTGTCCTGAACCGATGACCAGAGGCGAGTTGGCTCGAATCGTCATGCTTGCCCGGCATCCGGAGGCAACAATCGAAAGTCCGGAGGATGCGATCGCGTTCCTCCATGCCCGCGGGGAGGTCGACGGCTGTGATTCGACCGAGCTCGATCCGTCGACGCCGCTCACCCGCGCCGAGGCGCTGCAGATGCTGCTGCGGGCCTGGGGTCATCTGTTCGCCCCGCCATGTGACCGGATCTCCTGATGGTCCGTATCAACCCGATCCTGTCCGAGATGGGCGGAAATCCCGTGACCCGGGTTCAGGACCTGGCGCGTGAGTTCCGACGCCAGGGTGAACGACTGATCGACTTTTCGATCGGCGACCCCCGCGAACCGACCCCCGAGTTCATCCCGCAGGCCCTGCGTGACGCGATTCCCGCGGTGTCGCAGTATCCGACCACCAAGGGGTTGGGGGAACTTCGAACGGCGATCGCCGGGTACGTTCGTCGAAGGTTCGGGGTGGAGGTGGAGCCGGATACCCAGGTGATCCCCACCTCCGGATCGAAGGAAGCCATCTTTTCGGCCCCGCTGGCGTTCGTCGATCGGTCACGCGCCGAGGCCGTGGTGTGGGCGACGCCCGGATATCCCATCTATCGACGGGGGGCGTTGTTGGCCGGTGCTCGCGGCGTAGCCGTGCCGCTGGAAGGAGACTTCGTGTTTCGGTCCGAGCAGATCCCGGATCGTGACTGGGAGGAGGCGTCGATGGTGTGGGTGTGCTCGCCCCACAACCCCACCGGGGCGGTGAGTTCGTTCGACACCCTGGCCGGTTTCGTCGCCCGCGGACGGGAAACCGACGTATTGGTCTGCGCCGACGAGTGCTACGCCGACCTGTACGAGACCGAACCCCCCTCCTCGGTGCTGCAGGCTGCCGGAGAAGGGGCATCCGGCGTGCTGTCGTTCCTGAGCCTGTCGAAACGTTCGGGCATGACCGGCTACCGCTCGGGTGCGATCGTGGGTGACCCCGCTGCCATCGCAGCTCTGGTCGACCTGCGACAGGGCACGGGAACGGCGTCGCCCGAGTTCATCCAAGCCGCTGCGATCGCCGCATGGTCCGATGACGCCCATGCCGAAGAACGGCGCAGGATCTTCTCCGAAAAGCGTCGAGTATTGCGGGACGCCTTCGCGTCAGCAGGTCTCGGGGTGGTCGCATCCGACGCCGGCCTTTACCTGTGGGTGCAGGTGGCCGACGACCTGGTGGCAGCCGAGCGTCTCTTGGCGGCGGGGGTGGTGGTGTCGCCGGGTCGGGCGTTCGGCCCTGGCGGCGAAGGCCATTTGCGTCTCGCCCTCGTTCCCACCGTCGACGAATGCGCCGAAGCCGCGGATGCCGTGGTTCAGGTCCTCACCGGCTGACCGTCAGCCCAATCCGCACCCAGATCGTTGTTCGTCGGGGTCGCCTCCTCCGAAGCGGACACGTTCGTACATCGCCACCTGCCGGATCGTCGTCTCGTCGAGGCTGTCGAAAGAAGGCATGACCTGATCGACCGGAGCCTCGTTCGCTCCGTAGGTCGGCCCCACCTCGGTCTTCCAGCGCGCCGAGCCCAGCCGGATCCACCGCACGTGGGTTTCGCAGTCGGGGAAGGTCGCCAGCACCTCGGTGAGAGCCGGGCCGGCACCACCGGCGCCGGCCGCCCCGTGACATGCCCCGCAAGTCGGGTAGACCGCCCGCCCCCCATCCATGTCTGGATCGGAGGCGGACGGTGAGGCGCAGCTCGACACGACCAGCGCCAGGACGAGGACGATCAGGCGACCGATGCCGGAGCCCCCTGACGGCGGAAGAACACGACGACGGCGTGGATCAGCGCAAGACCCATGATCGGGGTGAAGATCTGCTTGAGGATGGTGGTTTCGGTGATCAGCCCGAGGAGGAAGCCGACCAGACCGACATTCACCCCCCATACGATCACCCGTTGGGCGGTGTCGTAGGTCATGGAAAGTGCCAGGCCGGCGAACAGCACGTTGGTCATCACCCCGATGAACATGGCGTGATCGAAGGCGATCAGTACCCCGATCGGGCCTTCGCCGGTCTCCGGATCCAACTGTCCGCTGACGAACAACTGCACGACGTACACCAACAGTGCCACGCCGACCACCAAGAACACCGTGGCCAGCTTGGCGTAGATCTTCGTGCCTGCGCCCTTCCATGCCGACGGGGTCAAGTGGCTGCGCATCCGCACTGCAAAGGCCACGATTCCCACCACCTGCAGGAGCGAGGCCGGCTGCACCAGATTCTCGTTGGGGATGATGAACGCCAAATTGAAGAGGACCCCAGCCCCGAACAGGCCCCAGGCGATCGCGCTTCCGAGTTTCGATTCGCGCGCCAGGGCAGGTCGGTCAACCATTCGCCACTCGGCGATGGCGACACCCGCCAGCAGGAGATAGCCGGTCAGCATCGCCGGGGGATGCGCCCCGCCGACGTTCGATGCCGTCTCGGTGCTGAGTCCCGGGACCGATCCCCGAGCGATGAAGATGCCGAGGATGACCCCGAGGATGGCGCCGACCAACAGCGAGATCATCGCCAGCAGGAGCCCCAGGGCGGGAACGGTGTGCGGTGTCGACTTCCATTGGCCGACCACCCACCACAATGCCCAGGCGATGGCCACCAGCATGAGGGTGCCGGCGATCGGTCGGAAAAGTCCGGTGGTCGTGGCGAACGCGACCACATAGAGGGCGGTGGCCGCGGTCAGGCCTTGGGCAAGCCGGGTGGCCGGAACCGGATCGGCGTTCTCGCCGAACATGAGCAGCGCGACACCCATCACCGACAGGGTGATCCACCCCAGCGTCCCGGCATGGACGTGCGTGAGGATCATCTGGCGGGTCGGGTCCCACACATCCATCCCGTTCAGGATCCCGATCACGATCGTGACGAGGAAGATGATCAGGGCACTGCGAAACAGGAGCCGGACGGGCTCCCTCAAAACGTGCGTTTCCACAACAGCTCCTTGTTGGACGGAACCGCCGGGTGCCCCCAAAGCCCGACGCGAGGAGCGTAGGGACAGACGTGGGGGCGTGTCGGCGATTCAGGCGGTGGCGTTGCCCGTCGGTGGCGGTGCGCAGTCGCCCGGTGTCCTACGCTCGGACTGCTCACGACACCGAGGTGACGTCTGATGTCCGACCGGGAATCGATCGAACGGGCCTACGCCGGAGAGGTGCCCATCGAAGAGGCGCGTCCCGCCGTCGAACGTGCCATCGAGTCACTCGACCAGGGCAGCGTACGGGTGGCGGAGAAGATCGACGGGGTCTGGACCGTGAACGAGTGGCTGAAACTCGCGATCTTGTTGTACTTCCGACTGGGCGAGATGACCGCCATCGACGCCGGCGACCTCCATTTCCACGACAAGATCCCGGTCAAAGAAGATCTAGCCGGTCAGGGGGTCCGGGTGGTACCGCCGGGAATGATCCGCTACGGCGCCCACTGTGAACCCGGCGTCATCGTCATGCCGGGATTCGTCAACATCGGCGCTTATGTCGGGGCGGGGACCATGGTGGACACCTGGGCCACCGTCGGGTCGTGTGCTCAGATCGGTCGCAACGTCCACCTGGCCGGGGGTGTGGGGATCGGCGGCGTGCTCGAACCACCCAACGCCACCCCGGTGATCGTCGAGGACAACGCCTTCATCGGTTCGCGTTGCATCGTCACCGAGGGGGCCGTCATCGGTGAGGGGGCGATCCTGGGCGCCAACACCACCATCACCGCTTCGATCCCGATCATCGACGTCACCAAGGAAACTCCGGTGGAATACCGGGCGGAGGTTCCTCCCGGAGCGATCGTCGTCCAAGGCACGCGGCCGCGCACGTTCCCTGGCGGCACCGTGCATCTGCAATGCGCCTACATCATCGGCTGGCGGGAGAATCGGCACGACCAGCGTCTCGGCCTGAACGAGCACCTGCGCGAACTGGGCGTGCAGTTGTGACGGACCTCGCCGCCACCGCCTCCTGGCTGGTCGACATCCCGTCGCCCACCGGCGAGGAGACCGCCATCGTCGAAGCCGTCGCCCGCCGCCTCGACGGTATGGACGAACACCGACTGGGTCGGTCCCTGGTGGTGGGCCGCCCCACCGGGCGGCCGATGGTGCTGCTGGTCGGTCACCTCGACACCGTGCCGTCCCAGGGTCAGCCGCCGGCGACCATCGACGATGGTGTGTTGCGTGGCCTGGGGGCAGCAGACATGAAGTCCGGGCTTGCGGTGATCATCCATCTGCTGGAGGACGGTGACGTGATGGCGGGGCCCTATTCGGTGGTGGGGGTCTTCTACGACGGGGAGGAAGGTCCGATGGACGGCAACGGGCTCGGACCCCTGCTCGACGCCAACCCATGGTTGACATCCGCCGAGTTCGCGGTGGTGCTCGAACCGTCCGACGGCGAGATCCAGGTGGGCTGCAACGGCGCGATCAACGCCGTCGTGACCTTCACCGGGATCAGCGCCCATTCGGCACGTCCCTGGTGGGGGGAGAACGCGATCAGCAAGGCGGGCGAGTGGCTGGCGACGATGCACCGGCGGGAGCCCGAACTGCACGTCATCGATGGATTGGAGTATCGGGAGGTGATGTCGGTGACCACCGCCTCCGGCGGTATCGCCCGCAACGTCATCCCCGACCGTTTCCAGCTCAACGTCAACTACCGCTTCGCCCCAGACCGCAGCGTCGACGAAGCCCTCGCCGTACTGGAGGAGGCCTGTGCGGGGACGGACGGGGTCGAGATCGTCGATGTGGCGCCCGCCGGACCGGTGCGGGCCGACCATCCGTTCGTCGAACGTCTGGCTGCCGTCTCGGGGGCGCGGCTCGCGGCGAAGCAGGGATGGACCGACGTTGCCCGCCTGGGACAGTACGGCGTTCCTGCGGTCAACTTCGGGCCGGGTTGCACCGCCCAGGCGCATCAGAAGGACGAGTGGGTCGCCATCACGGACATCCACGACACATTCGTCGCCCTGCGCAGCGTTCTGACCGTGGAGTGACGGTGCTCGCATCCGGCTGGGGTCGTATCGGACTGGTCGCCGTCGTGGCAGTGCTCGGCGTGGCCTGCGGGTCGGACGAGTCCACCGAGATCGTGGTTTCGGCGGCATCGTCGCTCACCCGGGTCATGGTGGAGCTGGAGTCGCAGTTCGAGGCCAGTCATGCCGGTGTCGATGTCGTGCTGAACGTGGCTGCGAGCTCGACGTTGCGCGATCAAGTGATCGAGGGTGCCCCGGTCGACGTGTTCGCGCCCGCCGACCCGGTCCACATCGAGGCGGTACGCACCGCTGGAATCGGGACCACGGATCCGGTTCCATTCGCCACCAACCGGCTGGCACTGGCCGTTCCCCGAGGAAATCCGGGCCGGGTGGAAACGATCGACGATCTGTCACGTGACGAACTGCTCGTCGGACTCTGTGCGGTAGGAGTGCCGTGCGGCGACCTCGCCGATCGGCTGTTGGAGGCGGTCGGTGTATCGGCTCGGGTCGATACCCGGGAGGCCGATGTCGTCGCGCTGTTCACCAAGCTGGCCGCCGGCGAGCTCGATGCCGGTCTCGTCTACGCCTCCGACGTCGTCTCGACCTCGGAGGTTGAGGCGGTCGAGATCTTCGAGTTCCCGGCGAACGAATACCGTGTGGTCGTGATCGACGACGCTCACCCGAGCGCGGCGGCCGTCGCCGCCTTCCTCACTTCCGATGACGCTCGTCGCACACTTGCCGCCTACGGCTTCGGTCTGCCATGAGTGTGATGGGGTCCACTCGGCGTCTCCGGCCACTGGTCGCCGTGGCGGCGGTCGGGCTGGGGTTGCTGGCGCTTCCATTCGTCGGGCTGGTGGCGCGGGCTCCGTGGTCGACCATGGTGGATCTGTTGAGTGCCGAGGTGGCCCTCGACGCCCTGCGCCTGTCGGTGACCTCTTCGTTGGCGGCGACGGTGTTAGCCGCCGCGCTCGGTCTTCCGATCGCCTGGCTCCTCGCCCGTGTGCCCTTCCCCGGCCGCAGCGCTGCGCGTGCCGTGGTCACGCTCCCGCTGATCCTGCCGCCGGTCGTCGGCGGTGCTGCCCTGCTCTTCGCGGTCGGCCGCCGCGGGATACTCGGCGAGCCGCTCTACCAAGCGAGCGGAATCGTCCTTCCGTTTTCCTGGTGGGGAGTGGTCGTCGCCAACGTGTTCGTGGCGATGCCGTTCCTCGTGATCAGCGTCGAAGGGGCGCTTCGCTCCATGAACCGCCGGGTGGAGTCCGCCGCGGCGACCCTGGGAGCGAGTCCGGCGCAGATCCTGTGGCGGGTGACCCTTCCGACCATTCGGCCGGCGGTGGTCGCCGGGCTGGCCCTCACCTGGGCTCGGGCCTTCGGCGAGTTCGGTGCCACCGTCACCTTCGCCGGCAATCTGGCCGGTCGGACCCAGACCCTCCCGCTGGCGGTGTTCGTGGCCTTGGAGAGCAACCGAGAGCTCGCCGTGGCGCTGAGCTTGCTGATGGTGGCGGTGTCGCTGGCTGTGTTGGTGGCGCTCCGTAACTGGTGGTGGGGGTTCCGGTGATCGAAGCCGAACTGCGCCTGACCCGCGGCAGTTTCGATCTCGACGTGGCCTTTCAGGTTTCCAACACCGAGACCGTCGGCCTCCTCGGTCCCAACGGAGCCGGCAAGACGACGGTCTTGGACTGTCTCGCCGGTCTCGAAGTTCCCGACTCGGGGCGGATCGTCATCGACCAGACCGTCGTCTACGACCGGACCCGATTCGTGCCTCCCGAAGCTCGGCAGGTGGGTGTGGTCTTCCAGGACCTGTTGCTGTTCGAGCATCTCACGGTTGCCGAGAACGTCGCATTCGGAGCGGGCGGACGGTCCATCGACCCATGGTTGTCGTCGCTGGGCATCCGAGAGTTGGCCGACCGACGGCCCGCCGATCTGTCCGGTGGTGAGGCACAACGCGTCGCGCTCGCCCGTGCCCTGGCAACCGAACCACGCGTGTTGCTGCTCGACGAGCCGTTCTCCGCTCTCGACGTCGGGGCCCGCCGGGACGTGCGACGCATCGTCGCCGATCACCTGGCGGGGTTCACCGGACCGCGCCTCCTGGTCACCCACGAAGCCGACGACGCGTTGCTGTTGTGCGACCGGATCCTGATCGTGGAAGAAGGACGTATCACCCACGACGGGACCCCGGATGAGATCCGCCTGCGTCCCCGCACTCGGTACGCCGCCGAGCTGGCCGGCACCAACCATCTGCGCGGACACGCCTCTGCCGGGGACGTCGACGTGGACGGTCAGGTGGTCCACATCGCCGACCGGACGGTGGGCGGGCCGGTCACGCTCCGGATTCGGCCTTCGGCGGTGGCCGTGGCCATCGACAAGCCCACCGGCAGCCCGCGCAACGTGTGGCAGACCCGAATCGAACGATTTGAACCGCTGGGCGATCGGGTGCGGATTCTGACCGGCCTGCCCGTTCCGCTCACCGCCGAGGTGACCATCGACGCCGCCCGGACGCTCGATCTCGTCGGGGGGAAGGAGATCTACGTGGCGGTCAAGGCCACCGACATCGAGGTGGAGTCAGGCTGACAGGGCGGACTGAGCGATCTTCTCGTCGTGGAACGCACGAAGGGTCGGATCGAGCAGCCAGTGACGTGCCTCTTCGATCTCGTCGATTCGGAAGAATTCCTTGCGACGAGCCGCCTGGATAATCAGGCGGGCTGCTGCCTCCTCGACCTCCCAGGTGGGTGCGCCGACCGGCAGACCGAGGGTCCGGTAGTGGTTGTGGGCTTCGGATGTGTCCGGCATGCGGTTACCCGTCGGCCGACGACCCCCGGAGTTTCGCAGTTCGCAAGAAAACCGCCATCACCACGACGATCGCCACCGCCGATCGCGGCCGCAGCAGGATCACCAGACCTCCCACAACCAAAACCCAAACCGTGCGTCGATCGACGGTTGTCAAAGATGGCCAGGCGAGCCAGATCGCGCCGAGCACCGCTCCGACCCGAAAGCCCACTCCTGCGAGCCCGGAGTCGCCCGAGAAGGCGGCGAAGCCAGACCCGATGAGCACGACGAGCGAAATCACGGCAAGTCCACGACGCATCCGGCGGACGTTAGGGCGACGGATCCGGGCGTCGCGACCCTCCCTACACTGCCTGAGCCATGCCGATCGACATCGACATCGCCCACGTCGCCCGACTCGCCCGACTCGATCTGGGTCCCGAGGAGCTCGACACCTATCGCGACCAGTTGGGCGTCATCCTCGAACATGCCGCCAAAGTGCAGGCGCTGGACACCGACGGGGTGCATCCCACTGCGCATCCCCTGCAGATGACGAACACGTTCCGGGACGACGAGGTTCGCCCTTCGCTCGATCGTGACGAGGTGCTGGCTGCCGCCCCCGAAGCCCGTGACGGGTACTTCGTCGTCCCCCCGGCGATGGATCAGGACTGAACGGTGGATCTCGCCGATCTCACGATCTCCGACGCCGGCCTCGGCCTGCGTCGAGGAGACTTCAGTTCGAGTGAGCTACTCGAAGCGGTGCTCGAGCGGGCGTCGCTGACCGAAGCCGACCTCCACGCATACCTCACCCTCGAGGCGGATCGGGCTCGAACTGCGGCTGCCGAATCCGATCGACGGTTCGGGGCGGGTACGCCATTGGGCCCGCTGGACGGAATTCCGATTGCACTCAAGGACAACTTGTGTACGCGGGGGATCGAGACGACCTGTTCGTCCCAGATCCTTGCCGGATATCGACCGCCCTACGACGCCACCGTCGTTACCCGTCTGCGAGATGCCGGGGCGGTGCTCACCGGCAAGACCAATCTCGACGAGTTCGCCATGGGTTCTTCGACCGAGAACTCGGCCTACGGGCCTACTCGCAACCCGTGGGATCCGTCGCGAGTCCCCGGTGGGTCTTCTGGGGGGTCGGCTGCCGCCGTCGCCGCCGGGTCGGCCTTCGCCGCCCTCGGATCGGACACCGGAGGTTCCATCCGTCAACCGGCGTCGCTGTGCGGAGTGGTCGGGGTCAAACCCACCTACGGTCTGGTGTCCCGCTACGGACTGATCGCCTTCGGATCCTCGCTGGACCAGATCGGGCCGTTCACCCGCTCGGTCGCTGACGCAGTCGCGGTCCTCGACGCCATCGCCGGTCACGATCCGCTCGACGCCACATCCTGGCGCGGGGAATACCCGGATGCCGGGGCGATGCTCGACGCCGGAGTCGAAGGGATGCGTATCGGGGTCATCCGGGAACTGAGCGGGGACGGGTACGAGCCGGATGTGCTCGCCGCCACCGCGGCGACGCTCGACGCACTGGCGGGGGCCGGGGCGGAAGTGGTCGAAGTGTCGATCCCGACATGCGACGTGGCGTTGTCCACCTACTACCTCATCGCTCCTGCCGAAGCGTCCGCCAACCTCGCCCGTTTCGACGGTATCCGCTACGGGTTGCGGGTCGACGGTGCCACGGCCGAAGAGATGATGGCGTGCACCCGGGCGGAAGGTTTCGGACCCGAAGTCACCCGTCGCATCCTGTTGGGCACCTACGCCCTGTCGGCGGGCTATTACGACGCCTTCTACGGGCAGGCACAGAAGGTGCGGACCTTGCTGACTCGCGAGTTCGCCGCGGCCTACGCCAAAGTCGACGTCCTGGTCTCACCGACCAGCCCCACCACCGCCTTCGAACTCGATGCCAAAACCTCGGATCCCCTGGCGATGTACCTGTCGGACGTGTGCAACATTCCCGCCAACCTCGCCGGGCATCCGGCGATGACCGTTCCGGTCGGCCTCGACCGTCGAGGGCTCCCGATCGGGTTCCAGGTGATGGCACCGGCACTCGGGGAGGCCACGATGTTCCGGGTGTCCGCCGAGGTGGAACGACGGGCCAGTTTCGACCAGCGCCCCACACTGGTGGGAGTCGACCGATGACCTGGGCTGCTCCGCCCGGCTGGGAACCGGTCATCGGCATCGAGGTCCACGTCGAGCTTCGCACCCGATCCAAGATGTTCTGCGGGTGTCGGGTGGCGTTCGGGCAGGAGCCGAACACCGACGTGTGTCCGACATGTCTCGGCCTGCCCGGGGCGATGCCGGTCCCCAACCGGCAGGCGATCGAGTGGATCGCGTTGATCGGCTTGGCGCTGAACTGCACGATCAGCGAGCAGTCGGTGTTCCACCGCAAGAACTACTTCTACGCCGACCTTCCGAAGAACTATCAGATCTCCCAGTACGACATCCCGGTCTGCAAGGACGGATGGCTCGATGTCGACGTCGACGGTGAGACTGTCCGCATCGGGATCGAACGGGCGCATCAGGAAGAGGACACCGGCAAGTCACTGCACGTCGGCGAGGGGGGCCGGATCCACTCTGCGACTCAGACCCTGCTCGACTTCAACCGGTCGGGGGTGCCGTTGGTCGAGATCGTGTCCCGACCCGACATCCGCACTCCCGCCCAGGCCAAGGCGTACGCCCAGCAGTTGCGGGCGGTGATCGCCGAACTGGGGGTCTCCGATGCTCGTCTCGAAGAGGGCTCCATCCGATTCGACGCCAACGTGTCGGTGCGCAGTGTCGGGACCAGCGAGTTCGGTACGAAAGTGGAGATCAAGAACATGAACTCGTTCCGTTCCCTGGAACGTGCGGTGTCCTACGAGATCGTGCGCCAGGTCGAAGAGGTCGAAGCCGGGGGAGTCGTGGTCCAGGAGACCCGCCATTGGGACGAGGAGGCCGGCGTCACCCACGGCATGCGGACCAAAGAAGGAAGTTCGGACTATCGCTACTTCACCGAACCCGACCTGACCCCCATCGTGATCGACGCCACGTGGCGTGAGCGCATCGCCTCGCAGTTGCCCGAGCTGCCGGCGACCCGGCGGACACGGTACCGGGAGGTCGGGGTCGACCCGCAGGTGGCGGCGGTGCTCGCCGACACCGATCCCGGGCTGCGCGCCCTGTACGCCGCCGCCGTCGCCGCCGGAAGCGAACCCCGCATCGCTGCCAACTGGGTGACCGGGGAGATCACGGCGTGGCTTCGTCGGGAAGGGACCGACCAGGTGCCGATCAGCGGCGGCCAGCTGGCCGAGCTGGTGGCGATGGTCGCCGAAGGTGTCGTGTCGGCTTCTGCCGCCAAGGATGTGCTGGACGGCGTGATGCGCGGTGAAGGTGATCCGCGCCGGGTCGCCGAGGCGCGGGATCTGCTCCAGCTCACCGACACTTCGGCGCTCGAATCCGCGGTCGACGCAGTGCTGGCCGACAATCCCGACGCCGTCGACCGCTATCGGGCGGGTGAGACCAAGGTGGTGGGATTCCTCGTCGGGCAGGTCATGCGAGCCACCCAGGGCAAGGCTGATCCCAAGGCCGTCAACCAGCTGCTCACGTCCAAGCTCGGATGAACCTGCACGGCCTCGAGGCGGAGGCGGTCCTCTTCGACTGCGACGGCGTCCTGGTGGATTCCGAGCCGATCTCGTTCCGTGCATGGCAGACGGCGTTGGCGCTCTACGGCTATGTGCTCGACGAGGCCACCTTTCACGACTCGGTCGGCGGCACCGAGGCGATGGTGGCGGCCCGCTTCGCTCCCGACATCGGGGCGGATCCGGTGCGGCTGGAACGCGAGGCGAGGGAGGCGTTCGAGGAGATCGCCGGCGAGGCGCGGGGTTTCGACGACACCCGCGCGCTGATCCAACGTCTGCATGCTGCGTCGGTGCCGATGGCCGTCGCCACCAACGGCCTCCGTTGGCGTCTGGATGTCCTCCTGGCGGCAGTGGGGCTCGACCGCCTGCGCCCGACGTCGGTCACCGCCGACGAGGTGGCGGTCCCCAAACCCGCACCGGATCTGTATCTCGCTGCTGCCCGGCTGGCTGGGGCCGACCCGACGCAGTGTGTGGTGTTCGAGGACAGCCCCACCGGGATCGCTGCTGCCCGCGCCGCAGGGTGTCGGGTGGTCGCCGTCGACCGAGGGATGTTCGATCGGTCCCGTCTGAGCGATGCGGATGTCGTCGTCACCCGAACGTGAAAGCGCTTACGGTGAGGGCTAGCGTGCACCTCGACTGATGGAGCGACTCACCAAGATCGTGGCGACCCTCGGCCCGGCGGTAGCCGACGCCGAGCGGATTCGCGCCCTGGTGGCGGCGGGGATGGACGTCGCTCGTCTCAACTTCTCCCACGGTGACCACGCCTTCCACGCCACTCTCGCCGAGTGGGTGCGGGAGGCATCCAAGGCGGAGGGTCGGGTCGTCGCGTTGTTGCAGGACATCCAAGGCCCCAAGCTGCGGGTGGGTAGTTTTCCCGACGGGCGGGTCAGCTTGGTGTCCGGGTCTCAAGTCCGTCTGCAGCCGGGCCGGCACCGCTCTGACGACCCGAGCCTGGTCTTCGTCGACTACGACCACCTGCTCGAAGACTTACAGCCGGGAGAGCGGGTGTTGCTCGCCGACGGCCTCATCCATCTCGTGGTCGACCAGAGACACGACGATCATCTCGTGGCACGTGTCGTGCAGGGGGGAGTCCTGGGCGACAGTAAGGGAGTGGCGTTCCCCGACACCGACCTCCGGGTTCCGGCCATCACCGAGAAGGATCGCGCCGATCTCGAGTTCGGGCGGGACCTCGGGGTCGATTACGTGGCCGCCTCCTTCGTTCGTTCTAGCCGCGATGTCGCCGAGATCAGGGAGCTGGCAGGCGGTACGCCGGTGATCGCCAAGATCGAACTCGCCGCTGCCTATCAGAACCTCGACGACATCCTGTGCGAGGCAGCCGGGGCCATGGTGGCTCGGGGTGACCTGGGCGTGCAGCTTCCGCTCGAACGCATCCCCCTCGTGCAGGCGGACATCATCGCTCGTACCAACGCGGCAGGGCTGGTGTCGATTACTGCCACCGAGATGCTGGAGTCGATGACGAAATCTCCCCGTCCCACCCGAGCGGAGGTCACCGACGTGGCCAATGCCGTCCTCAACGGCACCGATGCGGTGATGCTCAGCGCCGAGACCGCCGCCGGCGACTTCCCGGTCGAAGCGGTCGGGGTGATGAGCAAGATCTGTGCCGAGGTCGAGCGCGGTCTCGGTGCGGGCACCGTGCACGACCTCGACGTGGATTTTTTCGGTGGATCCATCGCTTCCGCCGTGGCACGGTCGGCGGTCCAGGCAGCGGCGGATCTGGGGATCGAGACCATCGTGGCGTTCACCGAATCCGGAAATACCGCTCGGCTGCTCTCCAAGTACCGGCCGGCGGGACGGATCGTCGGGTTCACTCCCATCGATTCCACCCTGGCTCGGATGGCGTTGTATCGAGGGGTGAAGCCGTATCCGTTTGGGCGGCGCGACTACACCGACGTCATGATCGCCGCCGCCGAGAAGTTCCTCGAAAAGGAAGGTCTGGCCGAGCGGGGCGAATCGGTGGTCATGGTCGCCGGAATCCCTCCAAATCAACAGTCGAGCACCAACCTCATGAAGATCCATGTCATCGGGGAGCGTGATCGGGGAGCCCTTTCCCAGAAGACCGGACGAGACAGCCCCGAGGTCGGCGGCAACGTCGGCTGAGTTCGCGGGGAACGTCGCAGGCGGTAGCATCCCGGCACTCGACGCGGAGATACCGGGTGGGACAGACCATCGAAATCAATCGGAGCACGGTCATCGACCGGGTGCTGATGATCGACACCGATCGCACCTTGGCGGGCCAAGACGGCGAGGCGTACGGCACCATCGAAGCCGCACGGCGTTCCACGACCTTTCCGGGCGGACTGGCGGCGCGCATCTTCGAATCGGATCCGGCGATCGACCACGTTTTCGTGATGTCGAACCAGGTTTCGGTGCGGCGTCCGTCGGGATGGGACGACGCCTCGGTCGGAACCGTCGCACGCCTCGTTTCCGACTTCTTCCGCGTCTATCCCGACACCCCCGAAGGCTGATTTCAGGGCACGGTGGTCGTCGACTCCGGAACCGTGGTGACGGTGGTGGAGGTCGGATCCGGGCACTCTTCGGTGGCCTCGGGCATCTTGCACGGATGCACCTCGAGGATTTCTCGGCGCGCCAGGTAGCGCACCGTCCAGGTTTGTTCCGTTTCGACCCCGTCCTGTTCGATCCATCGGGTGACGATGACGGTCCACCCGGAGGCCGGAGACTGGAGCTGATTGGTTTCATCCACGTCCAGTTCCGGGTTGGGCCGGTATTCCGTGGTGGGTTCGGTGGGGTTGAAGCGGCCACTCACCTCGGCCCGCACCCTGCGGGCTGCCGGCCCGCCCTCGGCGACGACGTCGATGTCAGTCACGCCGTCACGGTGTGAGCCGACCAGAACCCGGCCGTCGTTGTCTCCGTAGAAGCGAACCGTGATCGAAGTGTCCGTGTAGGACGTGCGAATCCAGATCGCGCTCTCCGAGTCGTTGCGGAATGCCAGTTCCGGCTGACGCCACGAGATGGTGGCCTCGATGCCCTCTGGATATCGGCTGAAATAGAAACTGTGGGGCTTGTGCGTGACGTCCGCGTACCCACCCCAGAACACGACGTTGTACATCGTGGTGGCGAACTGTGAGACACCTCCACCGACGGTGGGAACCAGCTCTCCCTGCACGATGGTCCCGTCTTCCAAGAACCCCCGCTCGGTGGTTCGTTCCCCGACGTACTCGTTGACACCGAACGTTTCGCCCGGCATCACGATGGCGCCGTCGATCAGGTCGGCCATCAATTGGATGTTCTGCACACGGTTCTGACAACACGGGTGATAGGTGGTGAACTCGGCGACGAGATGGCGGATTCCCAGAGCTTCGAGCTCTTCGGTGGTCACCTCCGGCTCAGCCCCTTCGATGAAGGGAAGCACTCCCTGGCGGCGTACCGACGAGGCGGCCTGGGCGAGGGCTTCGGCCGTCGCCTCCGGGTCGATCAGCGTTCCGTTGCGTCCCGGAACGATCACCACGTCGTAGCCCTCGACCTCGAAGCGGGCGTCCACCGGCGGCGCCTCCAGTTCGCCTCGTCGAACTTCCAGGAACTC
>JBKHXZ010000246.1:0-4383 GCA_046565785.1 Acidimicrobiia bacterium | reverse complement strand
TCGAGAACGGCGGCTACGGAATCTGCGAGGTGTGCGGCGAGGCCATCCCCGTCGCCCGGCTCGAGATCCTGCCCTACGCCACGATGTGCGTGACGTGCGCCTCCAAGAGCTGAGGTCGCACCGGCTTCTCACACTCGCAGCCGTCGCCTCCGGAGTGATGGCGCTCGATCTCGTGACCAAGGCCTGGGCCGCGCGCACGTTGGCCGGACGCACCGTGGAGATCATCCCGGTGGTTCTGTCTTTCACTTTCACCGAGAACACCGGGGCGGCATTCTCGTTCTTCCAGGACGCGGGGGCGTTCCTGTCGATTGCTGCATTCGTGGCGCTCGGACTGATCGTCGCCACGGTATGGACGCCTCGTCCGCTGGCCGAGGTCATCGGCCTCGGACTGATCGCGGGCGGAGCGGCCGGCAACCTGATCGACCGGCTCGCCCGCGGCGACGGAACATTCGACGGAGCGGTCATCGACTGGATCCGTTTCCCCAACTTCCCGGTGTTCAACCTGGCGGACACGGCCATCACGCTCGGGGTGGCGACGATCCTGATCGCGGCATGGCGGAACCGCTGACCTTCGTCGTCCCCGACGAGCTCGACGACGAGCGCGCCGACAAGGTCGTGTCTGTGCTCGGTCAGATGTCCCGTGCCGCGGCCAGGGCAGTCTGTGACTCGGGCGACGTCCGGGTGGATGGCGCGACCGTGGCCGGACGAGATCGCCTCCACGCCGGTCAGACCATCGCATTCCCCGCAGCGGAGCTCGTAGCGACGATGGCAGCCGAGGCGGTCGAATTCGACGTGCTCTACGAGGACGACCACGTCGTCGTAGTCGACAAGCCGTCCGGGCTCACCGTGCACCCGGGAGCCGGTCGGACGGCGGGTACCTTGGCCGCCGGCCTGTTGGAACGATATCCGGAGATCCGGGGCGTCGGCGAGGAAGGACGGTGGGGACTGGTGCACCGTCTGGACCGGGAGACCTCCGGAGCGCTTCTCGTTGGTCGAACTCAGCAGTCCCACGACGCCCTCGTGCGCGACCTGGCCCGCCGCGAGGTCGGTCGGGAGTACGTGGCTTTGGTGCAGGGCACCTTCGAATTGCCTCGAGGCACCATCGACGCCCCGATCGGTCGGGATCCACACCGACCACGCCGGCGGGCGCTCGTTCCGACCGGTCGCCATGCCGTCACCCATTACCGGATGACCCGGCAGTGGAGCCGACCGGGTGTAGCCCTGCTCGATGTCACGCTCGAAACGGGACGCACCCATCAGATTCGAGTTCACCTGGCGGGGATCGGTCACGCCGTGTTGGGCGATCATCTGTACGGCCGTCGTGACCCGCTGGCCGTACCTCGGCTGTTCCTCCATGCCGCCCGGCTTCGCTTCCGTCACCCCGTCAGCGGCGAGCCGGTCGAGGTCGACTCGCCGCTTCCAGCCGACCTCCGGCGAGTGCTCGCCGAACTGGGTCTCGCCGATGCGTAATCGATCAGGCCGGATACGGTGACCTGATGGCCACGCCCGACTTCGATGCCGCCTGTTACCGCCACCCCGACCGGCCCACCGGGCTTTCGTGTACCGAGTGCGGTCGGCCGATCTGTGGCGAATGCGTGGTGGATGCCAGTGTCGGTCAGCGGTGCCCCGAATGCGTCCGGCGTCAGGGAGGGACGACGAAGGTGGTCGACGCCCGGCGTTCTCGGATGGCGACCGGAAGGGCACCCGTCACTTCGTCGATCATCGGGATCACCGTGGCCATCGCTACATTGCGGTTTCTCGCCCAGCCGATGTGGGAGCCGATCTTCGAGGCGACGGCGCTTGCCAACTTCCTCGTGGCGGACGGCGAGTGGTGGCGAATGTTCACCGTCGTGCTGGTCCACGCCGGCGGGATCACCCACATCTTGTTCAACATGTGGGCGTTGTATGCCCTCGGACCGCAGATCGAGCGGGAGGTTGGCGCCGCCCCATTCCTCGCCCTGTACCTGTCGACCGCAGCTGCCGGCAGCGCTTTCGCATTCCATCTGGGCGAGCTAGGTGATGTGAGCGTTGGTGCGTCGGGGGCGATTTTCGGTTTGTTCGGGATCTGGCTGGCGTCGGCGGTGCGACGGCGGAACACGATGGCCGGGCGGGCAATCCTCAACCAACTCGGGTTCTTGCTGCTCATCAATGCCGCCATCCCCTTGTTCATCCGGAACGTCTCCTGGCAGGGTCACCTCGGCGGGTTGATAGCCGGTTTCGTGATCGGCTGGGCATGGTCGGAGCTGCGCGGAGCCAACGCCAAACTCCTGCGGGTGCTGAGCGCTGTGGCGGTAGCCGGGGCTTCCGTGTTCAGCGTGCTGCTCTGAGATCGCGGCCGGAACTCGAGGGGGACGCTGGTGTGCCGACTGCACGATGGCACCCAGGTGGAGACAGACCGACCACCCGTGGTGGCCAGGCCGTTGGGAGACGCGCCGAGTTTTCGCGTCGTGGACCGGGAGGGGTCGCCGAGACTATGTTGACGCGAATCACACCGTTGTCATTCCCGACAGGTAGCGGAGGGGTTCGGTGACCGACAAGTCGTTCGTTCATCTTCACACCCATACCGAGTTCTCCATGCTCGACGGGGCGGCGAAGATCGACGACGTGATGCAGGCGGCTGCTGCCGACGGACAGCCCGCGGTCGGCATCAGCGACCATGGTGTCCTCTACGGCGTCGTGGACTTCTACCGGGCGGCGCATCGGGCGGGGATCAAACCGGTGATCGGAATCGAGGCATACACCACGCCGGGAAGTCGCTTCGATCGGCCGGCTCGTTCGCAGAACGTGCGTCACCACATGCTGCTGTTCGCCGAGAACGACACCGGCTATCGCAATCTGATGCAGCTTTCTTCCCGGGCCTTTCTCGAGGGGTACTACTACAAGCCGCGCATGGACAAGGCGCTGCTCGCCGAGCACGCCAAGGGGATCATCGCCACTTCCGGATGCCTGGGTGGTGAGGTGGCTCAGTTGTTGGCCCCCGACGCATGGCGGGAGGAGGGGAACCAGGGAGCCGTGCGCGATTTCGACGCGGCACTTCGGGCGGCGGCCACGTACCAGGACATTTTCGGCAGGGACAACTACTTCATCGAGATCCAGGACCACGGGATCGAATCACAGCAGAGGATCCTTCCGGACCTCGTCGAGATCGCTCGACGGATCGGTGCCCCGCTGCTCGCCACCAACGACCTCCATTACACCTACAAGCACGAATACGAGGCTCACGACGTCCTGCTCTGCATCCAGACCGGAGCGACGATCGACGAACCAAACCGGTTCAAATTCGACGGCGACCAGTTCTTCCTCAAGTCGGCAGCCGAGATGCGTGCCCTGTTCCCCGACGATGAGTTCCCCGGGGCGTGTGACAACACCCTCCTCATCGCCGAGCGGGCCGACGTGCGGCTGGACTTCGACCAGATCCATCTGCCCGCGTTTCCGGTGCCTGCCGGTGAAACCGAAGTCACCTATCTCGAACGTCTCGTGCGGGAGGGGGCCAAGGAGCGTTACGGCGAACCGCTGTCTGACGAGGTCGACGAGCGGATCCGACACGAACTGAAGGTGATCGAGGAGATGGGCTTCCCCGCCTACTTCCTCATCGTGTGGGATCTGATCCGTCATGCCCGCGAACACGGCATCCGCACCGGGCCTGGTCGCGGATCGGCCGCCGGGTCGATCGTCGCCTACTGCCTGCGGATCACCGACCTCGATCCGATCCGCTACGGGATGATTTTCGAGCGTTTCCTCAACCCCGGGCGCAAGCAGATGCCCGACATCGACATGGACTTCGACGAGCGCTACCGGGGTGAGATGATCCGCTACGCCGCCGAGAAGTACGGCTCCGACCACGTGGCCCAGATCATCACGTTCTCCACGATCAAGGGGAAGCAGGCGATCCGCGATGCGGCCCGGGTGTTCGGGTATCCGTATTCGCTGGGCGACCGGGTGGCGAAGCTCATGCCGCCGGCGATCTTGGGGAGGGACGCCTCGCTGGCGCAGTGCCTGGACCCACCCGGGGACGACGCCGATACGGCGCTACGTGACCAGTACAACAACGCGGCGGGACTTCGGGAGGCGTACAACGCCGAACCCGAGGTGAGGCGCATCCTCGACGCCGCTCTCGGGCTCGAGGGCCTCCGACGTCAGGACTCGATCCATGCCGCTGCGGTGGTCATCACCCCCAAGCCCCTGACCGACGTGATCCCCATCCAGCAGAAGGGTGAGGGCGCCGAGATGGTCACCCAGTACGAGATGGGTGGCATCGAGTCGATGGGCCTGCTCAAGATGGACTTCCTCGGTTTACGGAACCTGTCCACCATCGAACGCACTCTCGAACTCGTCGAACAGACGCATGGCATTCGCGTCGACATCGACAACGTACCGCTCGAC
>JBKHXZ010000245.1:0-10055 GCA_046565785.1 Acidimicrobiia bacterium | reverse complement strand
ACCGGGATCGACCCGAATCCCGCCCGCTCCCCCACCTCTTCGTCGATGTCGTCGGCGACCTGGGCGGGAAGTGTGAGGAAGTGCCATCCTGCTTCGCCTGGGTAGAGCCACAGTTCGGCGGTGAACTCGTGGATGGGCGCTGGCATTCGACCACGATAAGGGTCGGCAGGATGAGGTGTCGATGCCCGCCCGCGGGCTTGTAGGACGGGCATCGACACGAACCGGGTCAGCTCAGAGGTGGACTCCCGGCGAGTTCGAGTCGGTGCAGAACGACGCCCCCGGTGCGACGCCAGCTCCGAGATGACCCCGCCCAGAACCACCCGGAATCGCCGCCCCGCCGGATGCATCGACCTGACCGGCCGGGGGCCACTCGAAGGGCTCCCCCGCCACATAGTCGCGCACCACGTGATGGCCGTGGACGACGATCCCCAGGAACCCCACATCGCTACAGGTTGCCTTGGTGGGCGCGGCCTGTGCCGCCAGCGACATCCCCAACAGTGCGGCCAGCGCCGCACCCAGCACCACAATCCGAATCCGTATGCGCATGTTGATCCTCCTCATGTCCGTTCCACCACCGCGTACAGCTCATCGGCGACGAGCCCGTGCGCCTCGCGATGCACGGTGACCGCATCGTCGGCCCGGGGTGCGTCGACCAGGCAGAAGATCTTCCCGGCCCCCTCGTCCACCCAATACCGGAGGTACTTCACCCCGTACCGGCCCTGGGTCTCGAGGTCCTTGCGGTGCGCCTCGGCCACCGCCTCCACGTCCACCCCACCTTCGATGGTGTGGACATCCATGAACAGCGACATCGTTCCCTCCTCTCGTCTGCGAAGAACGATGAAGCGAACGTACGAAGCGCCGTCACCGGCTACATCGGGAGAAATCCCTATATCTGTCAGACCCAGGCGTTGGCGTGGGCGAGTGAGGCCGCCTGGACTCGGCTGTCGACCCCCAGCTTGGTGAGGATCGCCGAAACGTGGTGCGACACCGTCTTCGGCGAGATGAACAGCTCGGAGGCGATGGCGTCGTTGCTGTACCCGGCTGCGATCAGTGCCAAGACGTCGTGTTGGCGGGCGGTGAGCCCCGCCGGATGGGCGACCGTTGCCTGCTGTACGCCCCGGGGAATCCCGCTGACGCCTAGTGCGCGCAGCCTGCGCCGCAACCCTTCGGCGATGCCCCCGGCGCCGAGACGCTCCAGCTCACCGAACAGTTCACGAAGCGACGCGCCCGGTGTGAACGCTTCGACGATGACTCCCTCAGCCGGATACCCGTCCTCCCTCCAACGGACGGCGGCCTTGATCGGATCACCGGCGACTTCGTCTTCGACCGGACCGGCCAGCCTTCCCGGCGGCGGATCGAAACCCAGCCGCAGGGCCCAGAACCCCAGCCGGCTCAACGCCCACGAGTCGTCGACCCGTAGCGCAGCGTCGATCATCCGAACGTATCGATCTGCGGCAGCACCTTCGTCGATCAGACCGAGCCACGCCGCCTCCATCGCCACCTCGGTGGCCAGCACATCCTCCTCGTACCCGACACCCTGATCCGCCCGCGACAAACCGAGATCGAGTGCCGCCAAGGCGGCCGGATCGCCGAGGCGCATGAGCCGGCGCGCCTCGACGAGCGCCGCCTCCGTCTCGGTGGAAAGACAGGTGGACCGAGGCAACACCCGCCCCAGTGCGTCCGCGGCAGCATCCCACTCGCCCCGCAGCACGGCGATGTGGGCCCGGGTCACCTCGAGCGCCACGTACCACGCATCCAGCTCCTCGCTGGCGAGATAGCGAAGTCCGTCGTCCATCTGCTCGACAGCATCGGACAGTCGCATCTCCAGGAACGGAAGCGTGCCCAGGTGGTAGACGGCGCGAGCGGCGGCGTCGAGACTGCGCACCTCCCGGGCGATCGAACCGCCCTCTTCGATGATCCGTAGACCTTCAGGTCGGCCCTCGTGCACCAAGGCCCGCCCGAGAGTGATCAGGGCGTCGGCTTCGACGGCCCGAGCCCCGCAGGCACGGGCGGTGGCGACCGCTGCCTCGGCGAGCGCCACCGACTTGTCCGCCGCACCACGTGCCACGGGGATCACCGCCCGCACCGCCTCCGCCCGGGCAAGAGCAACCGACGGTCCGGCGGACTCCAGAGCCGCGATCGCCCGGGTCGAATGCAACTCGGCCAGGTCGATGTCACCCTGGCGCATGGCGAAGAACGCCACCCACGCATCGGCTTCCCCCCGCTCGGCCTCGGTCGATGCGATCTCCAACAGGGTCTGGGAGATCTCGATCGCAGTCAGGAAATCGTTGACCAGCAAATGCTCGTAGGCAGCTGCCCGCAACACCCCTGCCAGCAGGTTCGGATCGATGGCATTCCGATGCTGATATGCCCACCCGTAGGCGAGGGCGGCCTCCCTATGCGACCCTGCCCGGGCGGCGGTGTGTGCGGCTTCGACCGAATATCGCCCCGCCTCGGTCTCCAGACCGCCAGCGTGACTGTGATAGGCAAGTTCGGCGGTACGCACCAAGCCTGACGTGTCCTGGCGAAACAGCTCGAAGATGGAACGGTGCAGCCGTCGAGCACGGGCCGGAGGCACCCTGCTGGCGACCGCTGCCCGGATCAGGTCGTGCCGGCACCGCACCCGAGAGTCCGACACGACGAGAAGCCGACGCCGACACGCCGCATCCACCGATGCCTCGTGATCGGCCAGGAGCCCAAGATCGATCCCGTCGGCGGTGAGGGCGATCATCTCCACCACGTCTCGGGCCGCGCTCGACAGCGATGCCACGGTCGCTTCCACCGAGACGGCCACCGTTTCGGGGATCTCGGAATCGGGGTGAAGGACGATCTCCTCGACGAAGAAGGGGTTGCCCAGGGTGGCGGCGTGCACCGCCGCCGGATCGAGCGGGGTCCCCGCGGTGAGTTGGCGGACGCCGTCGACGGTCAGCGCCGGCAGCTCGACTGTCGTCGCCAGCCGTCCGATGTCGGCCGTCACCACCTGGAACGGGTGCGCCGGGTCGATCTCCTCGGGGCGAACGGTGACGACAAGCATGCTGGAGGTGTCGGCGATCTGCCTGCCCAGGTGCCGTACCAGGCCCAACGTGGCTTCGTCTGCCCATTGGATGTCGTCGACGACCAGCACCGTCGGTTCCGAGCGAAGCAGACCGAACATCTCCCGATACACCGCCGGCCGGAGCCCACCACCGTCGAGTTCGTCCCGCACCGCCTGTGGCAGTGGATCGGCGGTCGCGATCAGCGGACCGAAGGCGAGTGGCCGGCCGATCGGCTCGCAGGCCAGCGAGACGATCCGGAACCGGTGGTCGAGGTCGGAGACGAAAGCATCGATCAGCGACGTCTTGCCGTGCCCTGCCTCTCCCGAGACGAACACCAGCGCGCCCCGTCGAACCGTGTTCCGGGCGATGCCGTGCAGCATGGCGAGCTGCGAGTCCCGTTCGACCAGCGCAGCCAATTCCCGCGAAGCGTACGCCGTGGCGGTCGCCGCACAAGCGCGTTCGGGTCCTGCCACCGTCATCCGGCGCCGGGTGAGGGCCGCGTGCGATGTGCGCTTCGTCAGGCGTTTCGGAACACGACGTCGACTGGAGTCGGCTTGGTCAGCGCCAGGAAGATGGGACAACGCTCCTTCCATACCTGGGCGATCTTCGCCACCGCGTCGTGACCGTCCGGCGACGACACCTCCACTTCTACCCGCATCGCTTCGAGGTGCTGGACCACGCCTTCGAAACCCAACAACCCGCGAGCGTCGGTCTCACAACTGACTTTGGCGGAGACGGCGTCGACACCGATACCCAGTTGCGGGCCCAACACGTCCCGTACGAACACGACGGCACAGCCCGCCAGCGCGCCGAGCAGGAGCGCAGTCGGACTGGCAGCGGCGTTGGATCCGCCCAGCCCCTCGGGAAGGTCGGTACGCCAGGTGAAGGCGCCCGCCTCGATGATCGCCTGACTCTCCTCCGACGTCGCAACCACCGTCGGCGCACTCCGGGCCCTGTCCGGCGCTTCGGTCCACACCTCGGCAGTCCGCTCGATGATGTCCGCTCGCATGGCATCCTCCTCCGTTCGCTCGACCGTGCTTCGGCACGGACCACGAACCGCAACCTACGAATCCGTGCCGGGTCCGTCGTCCGGAGTTCTCCGTACAGAACCGGGATGGGTGTGCGAAACTGGGTCCATGCGGGTCCAACGACGGGCCTTGAGCGGCAACGCCCACCGCGTCGGGACGACCGAAATCGCGGTGGCATCCGTCGGAGAAGCGGTGATCACCCGCGAGCGGATGGATCCCGGATGGCGATGGTCGGTCGACCTCAAACCGATCGTCAAGACCGACCTGTGCCGAGCCTTACATCAGATCTACGTCGTGTCAGGGCGGATGCGGATCCTCACCGACGACACCGCCGAAAGCGAAGTCGGTCCCGGAGACGCAGTTGTCATCCCGCCCGGACACGACGCCTGGGTGGTCGGCGACGAGCCATGCGAGATCATCGACTTCTCCCCCGACTACAGCCAGTTGATCGATGCCGGCCAGGCCTACCAGTCCCTGACCGACCCGAACGAGAGTCCCACCCCGACGGCACGGGCCGAAGCAGCGGCGGCCCTGCGTGCGCGTGCAGAGCGCGGACGACTGGACTCGGGAGCCGTGGAGCTCGTGCTCGGGGCCGTGGGAGCTCGACCCCGTCTCCGTCGCGGGCCGTGCGGGCTGACGCCCAGAGAGCTCGAGGTGCTGGTGCTGATCGCCACCGGGGCCTCGGCCAAGCAGGTGGCGCATGCGCTGGGAATCGCGGTGAAGACCGCTACGACACACATCGAGCGGATCTATACGAAGTGTGGCGTTTCCACCCGGGCAGAGGTGACCCATTTCGCTATCGCCCACGGCTTGGTGAGCCCGCTCACCCCGGCGGAAACTCACGAACTACGCGTCGAACGCTCCCAAGGCGGCCCCCGGTCCAGATGAGCCCGGTCGCACAACTTCTTCGACTGCGGTGCCGGACGATCCGGGCTGAGCCTGTCAGCCCAACTCGACTATTCCTCGTCGAAGAGAACCTCGATCATCGGGGCGTCGTTCACCAGATGATCGAACTGGGCTTGGGTTCGATACCAGGACACCTCGGGCTGGGTGAAGAACCGTCGGCGGAACGCCATATCGGTGACGGGGCGCACCGTGGCCGCGAGGTCCAGATCACCGACATGGATCACCACCTCGGGCCGTGCCCGCACGTTGGCCATCCAGTCACGCCGCCCGGGAGTGCCGGTGATGATGAACCGGTCCTCGAAGCGGAACCACCAGATCTCGATGCGGCTGGGACGGCCGCTCTGCCGACCGAACGTGGTGAGATCGACCGTGCGATGCGAGGCCAACCAATGCCGGTCGAGTACGGACACAGACCGGGATGGTACGAGGGACAAGCGAGACGTCGGCCCTGCACGATCTGGAGAGGCCGGCCGTCCCAGTTCGGTGTGAGAGTCAGCCTCGACCTACCGGCCTCCGACGTCGCCCCCGGCTCAGTCGCCCCGGCTGGGTCGTAGCGTGTCCAGGGCCCGCAACAGTTCCATCGGCAGGGGGAAGATGATGGTCGAGTTCTGCTCGGCGGAGATCTCGGTCATGGTCTGCAGCAACCGGAGCTGCATCGCCGCGGGCCGATCCTCCAGCAGTCGGGCGGCTTCGGCCAACGTGGCGGCGGCCTCCTGCTCGCCGAGGGCATGGATCACCTTGGCCCGCCGCTCCCGTTCCGATTCGGCCTGCCGGGCCATCGCCCGCCGCATCGAATCCGGAAGCTCCACGTCTTTGATCTCCACCAGCGACACCTTCACCCCCCACGGGTCGGTGAGGCTGTCGATGATCTGCTGCAACTGACGGTTGATCTCGTCACGGTTGATCAGCAGTTCGTCCAACTCCACCTGTCCGACGATGCTGCGCAACGTGGTCTGGGCGACCTGGGCGGTGGCGAAGTTGAAGTTCTCGATCTCGAGAATCGCCTTGTTCGGATCGACCGCGCGGAAGTACGCCACCGCGTTGACCCGCACCGTGACGTTGTCCTTGGTGATGATGTCCTGAGGCGGGATGTCGAGGGTGACCGTACGCAGGCTCACCCGGACCAGCTTGTCGACGATCGGGATGATGAAGATCAGGCCCGGTCCGCGTTCGGCACCGGTGACCCGTCCCAACCGGAACAGGACCCCACGCTCGTATTCGGGCAGGATGTGGATCGAGGCCTTGAGGATGGCCAAGGCCAGCACCGCGGCGAGGGCCACCCCGCTGAGGAATTCAAAGTCCATTGCTGCTCTCCTTCGTTTCGACGACCAGACGTAACCCTTGGACGGCTTTCACCTCAGCGATTACGCCATCACCCAGCTCGGCTCCAGCCGGCACCACCGTCCACCAGGTGCCGTCCACGAACGTCGACCACCCACCGTGACCGTCGGCGACCACTGTGACTTCGCGGCCGATCAGCGTGCTGATCCCGGTGGTCGGCGGGCGGAGACGTGCCTTGACCACCGCCCGACCGGCGTAGGCGCTACCGAAACCCAGCACCGCCGCACTCGGCCACAACACCGGCGTGCTCACCTGCATGGAGCCGTCGAAGAGGAACAACCCGGCCAGGACGAGCGCGATAGCGCCGCCGGCGGCGAAAATCCCTACCCCCGGGGCGAACAATTCGGCGATGAACAGTGCGATCGCCAAGGTGAGGAGGGCGATTCCTGCGGTGGTGACCGGAAGCACGCTCAGGGCGAAGAACCCGAGCAGCAACAGGATCACTCCGGCGATCCCGGCGAACCCCATTCCCGGGTTGGCTGCTTCGTACACCACGGCCAGGGTGCCGATCGAGATGAACAGCAGGGCCAGGTTCGGATCGGCGATCTGGGCGAGGATGCGGCGGAACGTGGACATCTCCACCCGTTCGACCAAAGCCCCCGCCACCTGCAGTGTTCGCTCCCCCGACTGCGTCTGCACCGTCCGCCCGTCCAGCTTGACGAGCAGATCGGCCACGTCGTCGGCCACGACGTCGACCACGTTCCGCTCCACCGCCTCCGATGCGGTGATCGAAGCCCCGTCCCGCACTGCCGCCTCGGCGAAACCGACGTCTCGTCCTCGTCTTTCCGCCACCGACACAGCGAAAGCCACCGCGTCGTTGATGATCTTGTCGCCGGCGGTCTCGCCACCCTCCAACTCGATCGGAGTTGCGGCCCCGATCGACGTGGCGGGTGCCATCGCCGCGACGTGGGCGGCCATGGTGATGAAGGTTCCCGCCGACGCCGCCCGGGCGCCTTCCGGCTCGACGAACACGATCACCGGAATGGACGAGTTGAGGAAGGTCTGAACGATGTCCCGCATAGAGGTGTCGAGCCCGCCGGGGGTGTCGAGGGATACGACCAGCACGGCCCCGGCTTCGGTGGCGTCCTCGACGGCATCGGAAAGATGAGCGGCGACGACCGGGGTGATCGGCCCGTCGACTTCGACGAGGAACACGGTGTCGGTCTGAGCCGCAGCCTGAAGTCCGAACGCACCGGAAAGGAACATCCCGACGATCAGACCGCGTACGGCCGGTCGTCGCATGCTCCGATTATGCCCGGTCAAATCCGGCGTGCGGGCTGGTCACACACCCAGGCTGGGTCCGCTCGCCCCGACCCGCGGCTTCTTGGATCGGGTTGTCCCGGACTTCGGCCATTCACCCGGTCGCTCGACTCCTCCCAGGGTCGGGACCAGTCGCCGCCGAACCTCGAGCACGATCAGCCGGCCCGGCAGACCCGCGACCCGCATAGTCGGAGACCGAAGACCGGCTTCCCACAAAGACACCGGAGCCCTAACCGCGCCACACTGGGGCATGTGACCTCGGACAACCCGTTCCTTCCACCACCTGAAGATCGCGACCAAACTCGACGATTTCGAGGCCGACTCGCGGCACCGGTGACACTGGTCACCGCCGGGGTGGGCTCCCAGCGGTCGGGCCTGACCGTCTCGTCCTTGTTCGTGAACGAAGGCGACCCCGGCGAGATCCACATGGTCATCGGCCCGCTCACCGACCTGTGGGAGGCACTTCAGGAGACCGGACGTTGTGTGATCCACGTCGCCGGATCCGAACACGCCGGCCGAGCCGACGTGTTCGCCGGACTCCGACCCAGCCCCGGCGGGATTTTCGCCGGTTCCGAGACGGCGACCTCGGACTGGGGACCGGTGCTGGTCGACCTTCCCACCCGGGCGTATTGCACGGTCGTGTCGATGGAAGAGCGCGGATGGTCGGGAGTCGTGATCGCCACCGTCGACAAGATCGACATTGCAGGACTGGACGACCCCCTGATCCACTTTCGAGGGGCATATCGGCATCTGCGGTGACATGCGCGCAGGCGAACAAGCCCGGAGTTGCACGGTTGGATCGCGGTTCGGCGATGAAGGTCGAGCTTCGGTCAGGAGAGAGGGTCTCTTGGCGGGGGCACCTTGCGTCGATCAGGGGTCTCGACCGGAAGCGGTGTAAGTGGTTCCGAGCGGACCCGTCCACAGGATGTCTCCGTCCGGCAGCCGCCGGTAGGTCCAGCCGGTGGCATGGCGCACACAGTGGTCATGCCGACACAGCGGTGCCGAATCACCCGCTGCAGTGGTCCCCGACTCGGAATACGGCGTGGTGTGATCCAGGTCACAGTCCACCGTGGGCATCCGGCATCCCGGCGCCACGCAAGTCTTCTTCCAACCGGCCAGCCGCCGCCGTTGCGAAGCGGTGTGTCGACGTCGACCGTGTCCGTCGGCGACCGGCATCCCCGATTCGCCGTTCACCGTCCAGTCCCATCCTGCTTCCGTCAGCTGGTCGATGATGTCTGTCAGGATCGGCCCGTAGCCGGCCAAATCTGCGGCAGCTCGTACATCGGGATCGAACAGGTCGGTGAGGCCGATCGTGAAGTGCACCCGACCGATCTTCGACGACGCCGTCCCACACAGCAGATCGACCGCGACATCGGCGCGCAGTTGGTCCATGGTCCGGGTTTCTCCGTCGCCGCGCAGACTGCGGGCGATGCGGTTGATCCGATCAGCCAGTTCCTGGGCACGAACCGCATCGACTCCGTACATGTGGATGCTCACCGTGCCGTCAGGTTCAGGTCGGGTCGCGAACATCCGCCGTTTCCTGGCCCTCTCGGTCTCCTGGCGAGCACTGTCAGGGTCGACCTCCAGACACGCCCGCCTGACCCGAGACCGAAGCTGACCCGTTGTCAGTTGAGACATCGACTCTCGTACGGCATCGGCCACCAGCCGGGCGTGGGCGACACTGAGATGAGCGGTCCCGTCGGCGATGACGTGGGCACGACGTCGATCGATCAGTCCGCGCCGGAGTGCCGACAGCACGGACGGAAGTCGGGCCATCAGGTCGGTAGCGAAGTCCACTTCCGACTCGGCCGCCCTCCGAGTCCAACGCAACGCCCCTCGGAGCTCGAAGACCGTGCCATCGAAAGCTTCCTTCGCGTCGAGATCGAGAACTCGATAGGCATCGTGGACGCTGGTGATCGCTTCCAGAGTCCGAGCCTGGAACGCTGCCACCAACCTTTCGGACGCCCTCAGGTAGCGGACACGATCGGACTCGGACAGTTCAGATGGGTCGTAGGCGCACAGCACCTCAGCCAACCGGTGGTCTGCCGGGAGTGACTCGAGATCTTCCGGAAGCTGAACGTCGCTAGCCCACTGCTCCATGAGCGCGAGGATGAGCGCATCTTCAGGATCGGGCGTGAGATCCCGTTCGTCCTCGAGGGCCGCGGCCAGCGCCGCCTCGATATCGGTGGCGAAGTCATCGACCGCCTCGGCGAGATCGTTGTCGAGTGTGTCGTACATCTGTTCGAACAACGTACCGGTGGGGTGTGACATTTTTTCGTTCTACGCGAAATGCGGTGGACAGAAGGGGAACCTAGGACCCTTCGGGTTGAAAGGGCCCCGCCCACCGGGTTCGGCCTACTTGGCGAAGTCCTTCTCCCCCGCCCCGATCGGAATCCGCAGCCAGTTCTCGGGTGGAGGCAGCGGGCAGGAGTACGCCTCGTTGTAGGCGCAGGTGGGGTTGTAGGCGTAGTTGAAGTCGAGAGTG
>JBKHXZ010000244.1:0-2621 GCA_046565785.1 Acidimicrobiia bacterium | reverse complement strand
GCCGGGTGCATCCAGCACCGAGCCGACGTCGGTCACCTCGGCATCCAGGTAGGCGTCGACGCTGGTCACCGCCCGCATCAGGTGCCCGGCGAGGCTGCCGACCGTCATCTGAGCGAGGGCGCTGTCGGCTCCCCACCGCTCGCCGACCGAATCGGAGGCCAACAACGGGCGAGTCCTGTCGCAGGCATCGAGGAACACGGAACGGATCGACATCGCAGACCGACACTACGACGTCGATCGGAGGCGGGCGGTCGAGACCAGGTCCCGACCGCCCGCTACCGGGCAGCCCCCGGCGGGAAGAATCAGTATTTCGAGGCGAGTACGTCGGCCGGCTGTATGGAAGGGGGTTCAGATAGCAACCGATCCGCGTTCGCCATCAGCGCGGCGGCGATCGGGCCGTTCAGGTGGGCTTGGCGTTCCTGGTCACCGGGAAAAGCATCGACGATCCAGTAGGTGGTCGGCGTGGTCTGCAAGGCGAACCACACCGGGGTCCCTTCCTCCTGATTGGCCAATCCAACCGCACCTCCCAGGAACTCGCCCAGCTCGGCGGCTGTCTCCTCTTTCGCCTCGAGGCGCACCACCAGCGCTTTGCTGGCCATGGAAATCTCCTCTCTCCTCGTCGATCGAACGTATGGATCGAAAGCCGCTGTGACCAGCGGCGGAGGCGACAGGTTCAGTACCGTCTGCGCCAATGCGATGCGGTGTCGTGCTGGTGGATGGGTGCTTCGGGTCGGCAGTGGCCTCGCTGGTCGACGTCCTCCGCACCGCCGACGCCTTCCGAGACCAGATCGACCCGGCGATTCCGCCCATCGAAATCACCACGATCTCGACCGGCACCACCGCAACCACCAGTGCCGGCTGGGCGATCCCCATCGATGACGGGCTCGACGCCATCGCCGGTCTCGACACGGTCATCGTGCCGGCATTGGGTGCGCTGACCGCCGAGCAGGTGGTGACCGCATTGCAGACCGTCCAGGTCAAGGAGACCATCGAGGCGATCAAGGCGAGCGAAGCCAGCCTCGTCGGTGGAGCCTGCACCGGAACCTTCCCCCTGGCCGAGGCAGGTCTGCTGGACGGTCGGGAAGCGACCACCTCGTGGTGGCTGGGAGCGGAGTTCAGGAAGCGCTACCGGTCGGTCACCCTGCACATGGATCGGATGGTGGTGGCGGACGGACCGGTTATCACCGCCGGTGCTGCCTTCGCCCACGTCGACCTGTCGCTGGCGCTGGTGGCGTCGCTCAGTCCCGAACTCGCCACCCTCGTCGCCCAACTGCTCGTGGTCGACGAGCGGCCAGACCAAGGCTCGTACATCGCCCTCGAAGTCGTCTCCCGAGCAGATCCGCTCGTTCGGGAATTCGAACGCCATGTGCGGGCTCACCTGTCCGACGACATCACCATCGAAGGCATCGCCGATGAACTCGGCACCAGCGTGCGCACCCTGGAACGTCGTCTGGCCGACACGGTGGGGATCTCGCCGATGTCGTTCGTCCAACGGGTGCGGGTGGAGCGGGCGCTACACCTGCGGTCGACCACCGATCTCAGCCTCGATCGCATCGCTACCGAAGTGGGATATCGCAACACGTCGACGCTGCGGGCGCTCCTCCGGCGACATCGTGGAACAAGCCGAATCTGAGTCTGGGAAGAAACTCTGATCAGATCGGGTTAGGTTCAGGTGATGGCGGTACCCGACTTCACTCTTTCCGATCAGGCCGGTGTCGACTGGAGGCTGTCCGAACATCGGGACACCGGAATCCTGCTGGTGTTCCTGCGCGGAGACTGGTGACCGTATTGCAACGGCCAGCTGGTCAGCTTGGCAGCACGGTATGAGGAGTTCCTGGCCCGGGGCGTAAGGATCGTCACCGTCGACGTGGACAGTCCGGGACAGCACGCGGCGATGATCGAGAAGCTCGACCTGCCGTTCCCGATGCTGTCGGATCCGGACCGGACCAAAGCGGTGGCGCCCTTCGGAGTCGTTGACGAACACGACGCTCGCAACATCGCCCGTCCGGCGATGGTCCTCATCGACACCGCGGGCGAAGAGCGGTTCCGGTTCGTCTCCCGCGACTTTGCCGACCGCTACCCCGAGGACGAGGTGCTGGCAGAAGCCGAGGCGCTCGACCTGCCGCCCACCACCGCCGAACCGATGAACCCCGGGGATCCGGAGCCGGGTCCGTCGGCGATGCCGTTCGAAGGCCTGTTCTACTACCTGCGGGGTGCGCGCTTCGCCGCTCTGGCGATGGGCCTGCGCCACAAGGATCTGGGCGAATCGATCAAAGAGGACTCGAAGGCCTATGTCGCCACGATGGATCGAATGATCGAACACGTGAAGGCCTTCCACAAGCGCCGCAGCGAGGGGTAGAGCCGCACTGACCGACGGTCAGCGGGTCTGTCATGCATCGCGGACGGCCCCCCCTCTGCCTCGCTGCGCTCGGCTGTCTCCCCCCAGCGGGCTTCGCCCTGGGGGGAGAGAATGTTGAGGAGGCTCTCCCAGTCCTCTGTCCTCCCAGGAGCGTCAGCGACGTTGGGGGGACAGGTCCGCCTCTGGCGGGCCAGGGGGGGCGGTCGCGGTGCATGCTTGTTCTGATGGTTCACCTGGTTCATGGAAGGCACGGCGCCAACGC
>JBKHXZ010000243.1:0-7693 GCA_046565785.1 Acidimicrobiia bacterium | reverse complement strand
TCTCCCGGACCGATACCGCAGTTGGCGCCCACCGCGGCCACGCGTCCATCCGTCCGAGTCCAGTCCGCCAGCGCCTGCCCGCTGACACCCATCATGGTGCGTCCGGCGGTGTCGAAACTGAGCGTGGCGGCAACCGGAAGACCGGAGACCGCTGCGGCGGTCACCGCCGCCCCCAGTTCGTCCAACGACGACAGCGTCTCGATCCAGATCACATCCGCTCCGGCTCCGGCCAGGGCATCGACCTGTTCGGCGAAGACTTCTGTGGCCGCGTCGTGGGACAGCGGACCGAGAGGTGCGAGCAGATCGCCGGTGGGACCGACCGAGCCGGCGACCACGACCGCGTCGCCGACCGCCTCCCGTGCTAATTCGACGGCAGCACGATTGAGTTCGCCGACCCGATGGGAGGCACCATGTAATGCCAGCCGACGGGCGTTTCCACCGAAGGTGTTGGTCAGCACGAGATCGGATCCGGCCGCGACGAACCGCCGATGCACGTCGGCAACCAACCCCGGACGTTCCACGTTCAGGAACTCGGGGCATCCCCCGCTCTCCAGTCCCAAGGAAAACAGGGTGGTCCCCATCGCCCCGTCGGCGACCAGCACGGGACATTCGGCGAGAGCCTGTTCGAAGCGGTTCATGACGTTCCTCCACGGATCGGCCGGTCGACGACCGCTTCCGGAGAAACGATCGACGCTTTAGCTGCATTTGTCATGCGCCCAGCAAGCTGACGATCAAATCGGCGCACCGCTCACGTTACCGTGGCGTGCCGATGATGCGAGCCGCAACCCGTGGAGCCTGGCCGCTGTTCGCCGCTCTCTCGTTCCTCATGATCGGCAACGGCCTGCAGTCGTCCCTGGTCGGTCTGCGCGCCAACCTGGAGGGCTTCTCCACGACCGTGACCGGTGTGGTCATGACCGGCTACTACGTGGGTTTCCTCGGCGGTGCCTTCTTCGTACCCAGGGTGGTCGGCGCCGTCGGCCACATCCGGGTCTACTCGGGTCTGGCATCGATGGGATCGATCGCGCTCCTGGTCTACACCCTCTTCGTCCATCCGTCACTGTGGTTCGGGATGCGGGTGGTCACCGGTTTCTGTCTGGCCGGCCTCTACATCGTCGCCGAGTCGTGGCTCAACGGAGTGGTGTCCAACGATTCCCGCGGCCGCGTCCTGTCGATCTACATGGTGGTGGTGAGCGGGGGCCTGGCGGCAGGCCAGCTCCTCTTGAATCTCGCCGACCCGGGCGGGTTCCAGCTCTTCGTCCTGGCCTCGGTGCTCGTGTCGTTGGCGGTCGTTCCGATCGCCCTCGCCCCCAGCAACGCTCCGGCGGTGGAACAGCCTGAACGCGGCCTCCCTTTCCGGGACATCTTCCGTATCGTCCCTCTGGGAATGACCGGGGTGGCGATCGCCGGAACCTCCGGGGGGGCGTTGTTCGGCATGGGTGCGGTGTGGGCGGCGAACGCAGGGCTGGGGATCGGGCGAATCTCCCTCTTCATGGGTCTGTCGTTGATCGGAGGCATGCTCTTCCAATGGCCGTTGGGAGCGCTATCCGATCGGATCTCCCGACGCAAGGTGCTGTTCGTCGCCACCGCCGCCTCGACGCTGGTCGCAGGCTGGATCTGGATGCTGGGAACCGACACCCCACTGATCCTGGCGGCCGCATTCCTCTTCGGAGGGTTCTCGTTTCCGATGTATTCGCTGGGGGTCAGCCATGCCAACGATGCCATCCCCAGCGACCGACTGGTGGCGGCGAGTGCGGTCCTCATGTTCTCCAACGGCGCCGGGGCGGTCCTCGGACCGGCAGCGGCGTCTCTTGCCATGGCGGCATTCGGCGTCAACGGGTTCTGGATGTTCCTCGTCGGCATCCACGGCACCTTCGCCGTCTTCATCGCCTATCGGCTGATCGTGCGACGGTCCATGGACGTCGACAAGGGCCGTTTCCTGTCCGTTCCTACCCGTTCCACCTGGCTGGCGATCCGTTTGGGGCGTGATAGTCGCAACGGCGAGCAAGGGTGATTCCCCTCAGCCCACTCCACCGACCGCCGCCCGGCGTGCGACGAACTCGTCCAGCTCCGCCCGGATCGCCTCATCGAGCGGTGGTGCCTCGTACTCGGAGAGGGCCTGTTTCCAAAGCCGGTTCGCTCGGACCTCGGCGGTTTGTGACCCCGCCTCGCTCCACGTCCCGAAGTTCTGCCAATCGGACAGGAGCGGCGAATAGAAGGCCGTCTCGTACCGGTCCAACGTGTGCTGGGTTCCGAAGAAGTGCCCGCCGGGACCCACGTCGGCGATAGCGTCGAGACCGAGGGTGTCTGAATCGACCCGCAGTGGCACCAGGAACTCCATCATCGACTGGATCAGTTCGACATCCACCACGAACTTCTCGAACGACGCCACCAGCCCGCCTTCCATCCAGCCCGTGCCGTGCATGATGAAGTTGCCACCGCCCAGCACCGCCGCCCACAGCGAGGTCTGCGACTCGTAGGCGGCCTGGGCATCGACGGCGTTGGAGGCGTTGGCGTTGGAGGTGCGGTAGGGCAGCCCGTAGCGCCGGGCCAACTGTCCGCCGGCCATCGCCGCCCGGGCGTATTCGGGGGTACCGAACGCCGGGGCCCCGGTCTTCATGTCGACATTCGAGGTGAACCCGCCGTAGATCATCGGCGCTCCGGGGTTGACCATCTGTCCGAAGGCGATACCGGCTAGGGCTTCGGCATTCTGCAACGTCAGCGCCCCGGCCACAGTTGCCGGCGCCATCGCCCCGGCGAGGGTGAACGGGGTGATCACGACCACCTGGCCGTGACGCAGCATCTCGATCATCCCTTCGATCATCGGGCCGTCCAGCCGCAGCGGCGTTGAGGTGTTGATGATGGTGTGGATCGATGGCTCGCTCACCAACGTGTCCAGGTCGATCCCGCGAGCGATCCGGATGATCTCGATGGCGTCGAGGATGCGCTGGCGACCCAACGAATAGGCGTGCCACGGCTTGTCGCTCAGTTTCACGAACGACGACAGCGCATGCAGATGCCGCACCCCAGGATGGACGTCCTGCGGCTCGACCGGATACCCGGCGTAACAGTGCACCGCGTTGAAGAACTGTCCCAAGCGAACGAGATCCTCGAAGTCGGACATGGTCCCCGGGCGTCGCCCGCGGTCGAGATCCGACACGTTGGGAGCACTCGCCACCGACAGGAAGACCACCCGGTCGCCCCCGATCTCCAAGCTCCGCTCGGGATTGCGGGCGTGGAGCGTGAACCCTGACGGCGCCTTGCCGACCCATTCCATCACCAGCTCGGGACTCATCCGCACCCGGGGTCCTCCGTCGACGACCTCAGCGCCATGGTCGGCGAGGATGGCGAGCGCCTCCGGGTGGAGGAAGTCCATACCGGTGGTGGCAAGCACTTCGAGCGAAGCCCGGTGGATCAGGTCGATTCCCTCGGCGTCCACCACCTCGATCGGGTGGTACGGATTCGACACCTGCCTCCACGGAAGCTGGTGTATCGATCCGCCGCCGCGAGCGGCACGTCGTGTCGCCCGGGCTGATCCTTCTCTCGGCATCCGGTCCTCCCGGAGCGAGAGTGTACGGATTCAGGCCGCGTGCGGCCGCGAAGCCTCCTCCTTCCCGCGCCCGGTCAGTTTCACGACCCGCTCGATGGAGCGAATCCCGGCCAGACGCGGTGGACCGACCGATCGCATCTGCCGCCCATAGCGTTCGGCGTCAACCGCCGCCAGGTATTCCTGGGAACCCGTCAAGTACATCTCCAAAACCTCTCTTCGAATGGAGTGAACGTACGGGGCAGGCGGAGCACCGACATCGGCGACCGCTACCTAGTTTCGGTGGTCGCTCAGCCCTGTTTGGCAGCCTTGACCGCTTCGACGATGGCCGGCACCACCTGATGCAGATCTCCGATGATGGCGTAGTCGGCCTTGGACACCATGTTCGCCTCGACATCGGTGTTGATCGCCAGGATCCGCTTGGATGCCATGGCTCCCACCCAGTGCTGGATGGCACCGGAGATACCACAGGCGATGTAGATCTCGGGAGCGATGCGAGTTCCGGTCTGGCCGACCTGGTCGGTATGCGGCCGCCATCCGTTGTTCGTCACCACCCGGGAGCAGCCGACCACCCCTCCGAGCAGCTCGGCCAGCTCTTCCAGCGGTGCGAACCCCTCCGCCGAGCCCACCCCGCGGCCACCGCTGACGACCACTGGTGCCGTGGCCAACGTCACCCCGGTGGTGAGGACGACCCGGTCGACCACGAGCGATCGTGCCAGCCACGGATCGAGTTCGGGCTCGAACACCTGAGTCTGCACCGACACGGGTGCTTCCGAAGGATCCATCGAGTGGTGGGCGAAGGTCAGCAACACAACCCCCCCGTCGAGCGTGGCCCGTTCCAACAGTGACCCTCCCCACCGCAATCTGGTCAACTCCCACGGAGTGCCGGGACTGACTTCGAGACAGTTGGCGGCGAAGGGCTGGTCCATCAGGGCGGCCACATGGGCGAGGATCTCGTTGCCGCGATCGGTACCGGACGCCACGACCGCCGTCGCACCTTCGGCGAGAGCGACCTGTGCCACCGCATCGCCCCAGGCTTCCGGGCCGTAGTCGGTGAGGATCGGATGATGCACCTGATGGACCATCGACGCCCCGTAACGGCCGAGGCTGTCCGCCACCGGGTCGGCGTCCTCCCCGACCGTCACGGCGTGCACACCTGTTCCCATGGTCGTCGCCAGCTGCCGGGCTGCGGTGAGAGCTTCCAGGCTGGCGTCGACCAAACGACCACGATCGGTTTCGATGACGACCAGAAGCATCACAGGACTCCGATCTCGGTGAGGATTTCGACCACTCGCGGAGCTGCCTCCGGACCGTGTCCGAGGATCTCGGTCTCGGTGACCTGTTCCCGCGGGGGTCGGAACTCCACCATCTTCAGCCCACCCGGTTGGCCGACCGGCGCGAACGTGGTGATGTCGGCCTTCTTCGATGCCAGCCGGCCTTTGAGGGTGGGGTAACGGGGCAGGTTGATCCCCTCCTTCACTCCGACCACCGCCGGAAGCGGCAGGCGATACTCCTCGAAGCCGCCGTCGAACGGTCGGCGCACCACCGCCGTCCCGTCCCCGAACTCGATGCCCTTGCCGCCATTGACGATCGGCCGACCCAGCGCCCGCGCCACCCGCACCCCGACCTGAAAGCCTCCCGAGTCGGCAGACTCGTTCCCGAACAGGATGAGGTCGAAAGTGCCGTCCTGACCTTCGATCTCGGTGATCGCCGCAGCGATCGACGATGCGGTTCGCTGCGGATCCCAGTCTCCTCCGTCGGTCGGAAGCAGCACGGCGGAATCCACCCCGAGCGAGAGGGCGTAGCGAAGCTGGTCTTCGGCCTCGGGAGGTCCGAGTGTGAGGACCGAGGAGTGGCCTCCCTCTCGTTCCACGATCTGCACGGCTTCTTCGACCGCGCACTCTTCGTGGGGGCTCATCGTGAACCCGAGATGTGCCGTGTCGATCGAACGTCCGTCGGCGGCGATGACGATCTTCGCCCCCGGCGCAGGCACCCGCTTGATACAGACGAGGACTCGCATGTCAGCTCTTCATCCGGCTGTCTTCGGGGTCGAAAAGTGGCGTCGACCCGACTCGGGCGACCTTCACCCCGAAGACCTCGTTCATGTACATCACACCGAGCTCGGTCCCTTCCACCGCGTATTCCGGCGGCAGGTAGGCCATCAGCAGATACTTGCCCACCGACGGCCCGTTCCCGGCACTGGTTACCCGGGACACCCGTCCCTTGGCGTCGACGATCCGCTCACCGTCGGGGGTGAGGATGGGTTCGTTGCCCCCGGTCATGTACCGCGCCATGCCGGAGGAGTCGGTGTGGTCTTCGACGGTGAGGGTGCACATATGGGTGACGGGTTGGGTGTCCCGAGCCGCCCGGTAGGCCTCCTTGCCGATGAAATCGGCATCCTTCACCCGGGGTCGGGCGAGTCCGGCTTCGACCGGGTTGTACTCCGACTCGAGTTCGGCGCCCATCAGCCGATAGCCCTTCTCCAGTCGTCCGGTCGTCCCGTACACGCCTGCTCCGACCGGACGCATGTCGAGATCCCGCGCACCGGCGTACAGGGTGTCCCACAGTCGCATGCCGTGCGGTATCGAGGTGGTGATCTCCCACCCGTTCTCCCCCACGTACGAGATCCGCAGCATGCGGGTGGCGATTCCGTCGATGATCACCTCTTGGGTGGTTCCGTACCCGAACGCCGCCTGGCTCACGTCCGATTCGGTGAGTCCGGAAACCAGCTCTTCGGCCTTCGGGCCCCACACGCCGATCGTGGTCGTGGCCTGGCTGAGGTTCACGAACTGCACCGACCCGTCCGACGGAAGGTTCTTCCGGAACCAGTACTCGTCCCTCCCTCCGTCGAAGGCGCCGGTGATGATCCGGAACCGGTCCTCGGCAAGCCGTAGCACGGTCAGGTCGGAGCGGAACCCGCCGTTGGGGGCGAGGACCGGGGTGTAGATGGAGCTTCCCACCGGACGGTCGCACTTGTTGACCGTCATCTTTTCGATGTATTCGACGACGCCCGGGCCGCTGACGTCGAACATCTGGAATGCGGACAGATCGATCAGGGCGCCATGTTCCCGCATGTGGAGGTGCTCGGCGGTGATGATCGGCGACCACCAGCGACGGTCCCATTCGTGGGGACGGTCGGCCACGTCGTACCGCTCGACCAGATCCTGGTTGCTGCGGTACCAGTGGGGGCGTTCCCAACCGCGGGCATCGAAGTACTCGGCTTCCAACGCCTCGGTGCGGGCATGGAACGGGGACCGGTTCATGCCGCGTTCGGACGCCCACTGCTCGCGCGGGTGCACGATCCCATAGGTCTTGTTGAAGTGCTCGGAGGCCCGCGCCTCGATGTGGTGGGTGGTCCGTTCGTGCGGGTACAGGCGGGCGATGTCGGATCCGTGCGGATCGCAGATGTGTGGGTAGCCGTGGGTCATCCACTCGGCGACGAGCTGGGCGATTCCCGGCCCTTCCTTGATCCACACTGCGGCCGCCGACCACAGGTTTTCGACTTCGACGGTTTCTCCCAGCACCGGCATGGCGTCAGGGGTGAGGGACAGCAGACCGTTGATGGCGTAACGGATCTCGGCGGTCTCGAGGATTTCGCCCATCAACTCCAGCGCGTCCTCGAGCTGTTCGTCGAAGTCCTCCGGGGTGAACGGCATCTCGGTCGGCGACAGCGCCGCTTCGTCGTTGGAGGGGATCTCTTCGGGACGGTGGAGGATCGGTCGGTGGGCATAGGAACCGACCTCCATCGATCCGGCCGACTGCCGCTCGTACATGAAGGTGTCCATGTCACGGACGATCGGATAGCCGATTTCGTTGCCGGTCTTCTGCAGGACGTCGATCGGCCCGACGTCGGCCATCTGGTGGACGGCCGGAGTGAGCGGAATGGTGGCTCCTGCCATCCGAGCGAGCTTGGGGCTCCACACCCCCGTGGCGATCACCACATGGTCGGCTTCGATCCGCCCTCGGTCGGTGACCACCGCGCTGATCTTGGGCCGGCCGAATGGTGTGGGGGTGGTTTCCAGGTCGAGCACCTCGGTGTTGGCGAACACGGTCAGTGCTCCGGCGTTCACCGCCTTCTCCCGCATCAATGTCCCCGCCCGCAGCGAGTCCACGACCGAGACGCTGGGAGTGTGGAAGCCGCCGAGGATG
>JBKHXZ010000242.1:0-4761 GCA_046565785.1 Acidimicrobiia bacterium | reverse complement strand
TTGCCCCGGTAGATGTGGCCTTCCTCGTACAGCGTCACGAAGACTTCCCGCACCGCCCGGGACAGGCCTTCGTCCATGGTGAACCGTTCCCGAGTCCAGTCACAGGACGATCCCATCCGGCGGATCTGGGAGGTGATGCGGGCCCCGTACTTGCGTTTCCATTCCCACACCTGTTCGACGAAGGCTTCGCGTCCGAGGTCGTGTCGGGTGAGTCCTTCGGTGGCGAGTTCCCGTTCGACCACGTTCTGGGTGGCGATGCCGGCGTGGTCGGTGCCGGGCAGCCACAGGGCGGCGTAGCCCTGCATGCGCTTGCGGCGGATGACGACGTCGTGGATGGTGTGGTTGAGCCCGTGCCCCATGTGGAGGGATCCGGTGACGTTGGGTGGGGGAATGACCACGGCGAACGGTTCCCCGTCGGGGCGGTATTCGGGCCGGAAGATGCCGGCGGATTCCCACTTCTCGTACCAGTGGGCTTCGACGTCGGCAGGCTCGTAGGTCGGATTCATCGGTGTCATGGTCCCAGAAATGGCGGAAGGCCCCGTGAGAATACCCGGGGCCTTCCGTTCCCTAGAGCGGGCTATTGCTCAGAGGGCGATCACAGAGAGGACCATCCGCCGATCTCGGCGGCGGCTCCCTCTTCTTCCTTCGGTCCACGCACCGCGAAGAGCATCAGCACACCGGCCAAGACTGCGAGCAGCCCGAGTCGAGCCACGTCACCCGACGCCGAACCCGTGAACGGGAGGGTCTCAGCGGCGACCTCAGGCACGGTCGTCTCGGCGACGATCGTGGTGCCGAGTACGGTGGCGGTCGTGACCGGCACAGTCGTGGTCGGGGCTGCAGTGGTGGTGGTTACCTCGGTCGTGGTCGCTGTGTGGCGGTTCGAGAAAACGCAGGTGATGTCGCTCCCCTCCACTAGGACCAGCGATGCCGAGGCGGTGACGTTGTTTACCTCACCAACCGGTTCGTTGTCCTCAGTGCATGAGACCGATGCGAACGCCCAGCCGGCCGCGAGCTCGTTCAAGTCCTCGGCGATCGTCACCGGGACGGACCCCGGCTCAACTGGGATTTCATAGACCAGCTGCGTCTGGCCTGGCCCAGGAAGATTGAACCCGGGTTTGTCCGTTGCGGAAAACACAAATGTCTCGGAAGGTGCACCCTGGTTGACCGACTTGACGACGGTCACCGTGGCCGTCCCGTCCGGGGTGTAGACGTTCGTGAACGTGCAGGTGACCGTTGTTCCCTCGGTGAGCGTCACGTCTTCGATTGCGTGGCTCTGTGAAGAGTCGCCATTCGTGCACTCGACAGACACTCCAGTCCAGTTGTCGTCAAGCCCATCGAGCGCCTCGATGATCGACTCGATGTCGAGTGTTTGTCCCTCCGCGACCTCATAGATGAACGGGGCGGACGATTCGCCATCGGCGAGTAGGACAGGCTCTTCACCCGAGACAGTGATCGTGAAGTCCTGGTCGGGAGCATCGATACCCTCCGGAGCGGACACGACCTTGCGCACGATCAGCGCTGCCTCGCCTGGCTCGGCCTGCTCGATGTCGTAGCAGAAGCTTATATGGCTGATGCCATCGCCTTTCCCATCTGGCGTGGACAACCCCTGATCGCCCGTCACCTCATTCGGAGGGTCGTATCGATAGAAGTGGTTCCCAGCGTTCCCACCCTTGACGAGGACTCCGTCGACGCCGATGTTCGACGACCAGTCGAAGGACTTGTCGTTCGTCGTGTTCGAGATCGTGACTGTGAGGGTCCCGTCGCTATAGACGCCATCGGCATTCGGATCGACCTTCAACTCCAACCAGGTCTGACCTGGCCCCTCGAGATCAGCACACTTCGGGTTCACTTGACCTGGGGTCGTCTCCGGTGTCACGCTCGCAGCGAAGGCTGCTGGCGACTGGAGCAGCATTTGCAGCACATAGAACAAGATCATGAGGGCGGTGGCTCCGGCCACTCTCCTCTGGGCCATGGTTGACATGGTTTGACTTCCTCCCGACCTCGCGGTCGAATCAGCAGAACAGGAGTGGCCGTACCCCATGGCGTGGCTGATCGAACACGCAGGGTGCGAGGTGACTCTGCCCGCTTCCACTCTCTCTGAGTGAAGTATCTCGCGCTCGGTCAACCACCGATAGTGACAGCGGTCGTCATCGCGCCGGCTCCCAGAAGCGCTAGTCATGCGAAAAACACAAGAAAGGCCCCGGGAGTAACCCGGGGCCTTTCTTCCCTAGAGCGGGCAATTGCTCAGTGGGATCTCAGAGGTCGGACCATCCACCCAGTTCGGTGGCCATCTCCTCTTCTTCCTTGGGGCCACGCACTGCGAACAGCATCAGTGCGCCAGCGAGCAGAGCCAGCAGCCCGAGCTTCACCGTATCACAGGACTCAAATCCCGTGAACGGCAGCGTGTCAGCCGAGACCTCGGACACCGTCGTCACGGTCGTGCCCAACACGTCCGGACAGTCACCGATGGTGACCTCAGTCGGCACGTCTCCCTGGAGGACGAAGCCTCCATTCGCCACGACGGTCACGGCATAGGTGGTTTCATCGGCTAGGTCGATGAAACCACCGTCCGCAACGACCTGGCCGTTGACTGTCACCGTCGCACCATTGGCTGGATTGATGTCGACAGTCACTCGGCCTAACCCGTTGCCACCATCGTCGGTCAAACAGATCGACGACAACGCAACGGTCGCCGTGCCAGGAGGTGGCGGCGGCGTGGACGTCACTGTGACCGTCGCCGTCGCCGTATCGGAATCGGATTCCTCCTCGTCGTCGAACACCGTCACGGAAGCATTGTTGACATAAGTCCCAACCTCGGTGTGACTGACCTGATAAGAGCATTCGATGCTCGCGCCCGGCTCGAGCGATTCGCCGATGAGGCCCTCACATGCTGAGAAGTCGACAGCCTGCTCTGACTGGTCGTCGAGCAGCTCGCCAATCCACACAGTCTCCACCGACAGGTTGGTCACCTTAAGGGTGAATGTGAACAGCCCTCCCGGCACCTGCATCGTGGTCGGAGATGCCACCTTGTCGAGTTCGACCTCCGGTCCAACGCCGGATACTTCAACCGTCTCGGTGTCCTCATCCGTTGCCGTGTTCTGCTCGTCGTCCGCAACCTCGACATCGGCAGTGTTGTCGTATACGCCTTCGTCGTTGAATGTCACGACGTACGAGCACGATGTCGACTCTCCCGGCTCAAGCGTCGTACCGACGAGTGCCTCACACCCGCTCGAGTCGACGCCTTCGCCCCAGTGAGTGTCATCGAGGTCAGTGATCGTCACAGTTTCGATCGACGTGTTGGTGATTTCGAGCGTGAACTCAAAGTCCCCCCCAGGCTCGTCGAGTGAGAGCGGCTCGGCCGTCTTGACGATGGTCACGGTCGGGAGAACGTCTGTCACCTCGACGGAGTCGGAGTCCGTGTCCGTGTCGGTTTGGTCCTCGTAACTGACTGTGACGTTGGCTGTGTTCGGATAGATGCCGACATCGCTGTGATCCACCGTATAGGTGCAGTCCGCGGATGCACCCGCGGCGAGCGACATACCGACCAGGAGACCACAGCTCGATGCCCAGTCATCAGAATCGGCCGAGTTGTCGTCGGTCAGCGAGTCAATGTTCACCGCAACTGCAGAGTTGTTAGTGATCGTCAGCTTGAACGTGAACGTTCCGCCAGGCTCGGGCAGGCTGTCATCTCCGACTACCTCCTTGTCGAGGCTGACAGCGATCTCGCCGGCCGACACTCGCACGGTTTCACTGTCGGAATCCGAAGCAGTCCGCTTTTCGTCGTCTTCGACGGTTACTGCGGCGGTGTTGGGGTACGAGCATGGGACCGACTGAGCAACGACATACGTGCACGAGGCGTCCTCACCGGGCGCTAGTTCCGTGCCCACGAGCCCCGAGCAGTCGCTGAAGTCGGTCGCGCCCGACTGGGTATCAGTCAGTTCGGTAATGGTGACGGACTCGCCTGACGTATTCGTCACCGTCACGGTGTAGGTGAAGTCACCGCCAGGTGCGGGCAGGTCGCTCACGTCGACCGACTTCTCCAGGTCCACGCTGAGCGGAGCGTCACTGTTGGTGATCGTGCAGGTCTTGTGCTCACCAGGGCCGATATCGACCGAACCATCGGCGTCACAGTCGCCGCTCCAGTCTCCGGCCGCGTAACCGTCGAACGTGAGCGACTCTTCCGATGCGGTGTACGAACCGACCTCGAGTTCGATCGCTTCCCCCCACGTGACGTTCTCGCCGTCGATCTTGGCCTGGAAGTCATCCGCAGTCGCCAGGCCGCCGTAGTTGATATTCATCGTCTTGACCAGCGTGAGCGACCCGGGTAGCGCCTTGTTGGTGACGACACAACGGATGGTCTCGCGTTCGCCAACCGTGAAGGAATCTCCGGTCACATCGACCCCGTCACAGACGATCGATTCCAGCGCAAAACCGGTGCTGGACGGGTCGTCTTCTGTCAGTGAATAAGTACCCGGAACCACATCAACGAAGGTGTGAGACGACCCGTCACCCGCCAACGACGCATCGTCTAGTTCACCCGAGCCATCGAGCAGGTTCACAGTGAAGGGTCCATCGTACCCCCCAGGATCGGTCTTCTTCTCGACAATAATCGACCCACATGAATTGAATTCGAGTCCACCATTGAGTGCGACATAGTCGAAAAGTGTTGGCTCGGAGTTCGTACCTTCCCCGGTCTCAGTAATCAGGCTGGCACCAACCAAGTTCTTGCATCCCTCTAGGTCATCAAGAATTGCGGTCGAC
>JBKHXZ010000241.1:0-35274 GCA_046565785.1 Acidimicrobiia bacterium | reverse complement strand
AGTCCTTCCAACCACCGAAGCTGTAGAACGACAGCGGCACCGGGATCGGCACGTTGATCCCGACCATCCCCACTTGGATCTCGTTCTGGAACTTGCGAGCCGCCCCGCCGTCGTTGGTGAACACCGCAGTGCCGTTGCCGTACGGATTGCGGTTGATCAGGTCGATCGCCTCTGCATAGTGATCGAGACGGACGACGGACAGCACCGGTCCGAAGATCTCGTCGGTGTAGATCGACATGTTCGGTTCGACCTGGTCGAAGAGGGTGGGGCCGAAGAAGAATCCCTCCTCGTAGCCCTCCACCACGAGATCCCGGCCGTCTTCGAGCAGGGCGGCACCTTCACGTTCACCCGCATCGACGTAGCTCTTCACCCTGTCCCGATGGGCAGCAGTAACCAACGGTCCCATCTGGGCGCCGTCCATCTCGCCCGGACCGACGACCAGTTCGGCCATACGCTGCCTGACCTTGGGCAACAGCCGGTCGGCGGCGTCACCGACAGTCACCACCACCGAGATCGCCATGCATCGTTCCCCCGCCGAACCGAACCCGGCGGACACCGCGGCGTCGGCGGCGAGATCCATGTCGGCGTCGGGCAGGACGACCATGTGGTTCTTGGCACCACCCAACGCCTGGACTCGCTTGCCGTTGGCGGTACCGCGCTGCCAGATCGATCGGGCTACCGGGGTGGACCCGACGAAGCTCACCGCGGCGATGCCCGGGTGATCGAGGATGGCGTCGACCGCCTCCTTGTCGCCGTGGACGACGTTGAACACCCCCTCGGGAAGTCCGGCCTCGGCGAACAGCTCGGCGGCCAGTTGGTTGACCCCCGGGTCCTTCTCCGACGGCTTCAGCACGAAACTGTTGCCACAGGCGATGGCGACGGGATACATCCACATCGGGACCATGACCGGGAAGTTGAACGGGGTGATCCCCGCCACGACCCCGAGCGGCTGGCGGATGTTGAAGGTGTCGACGCCGTTGGAGACCTGCTCGGAATACTCGCCCTTCAGCAGGTGGGCGATGTTGGTGACGAACTCGATGACTTCGAGACCACGCTGGACTTCTCCCAGGGCGTCGTCGATCGTCTTGCCGTGCTCGCGAGTAACCGCCTTCGCCAGGTCGAGTCGGTGCTTGGACACCAGCTCCCGGAACGAGAACATGATGTTCTGACGACGAGTGAGCGGTGCGTCCTTCCACGTCTCGAAGGCGGTCGCAGCGGATCGGACGGCGGCATCGACCATCTCGGAATCGGCATAGGCCACTTCGCCGGTCTGTTTCCCGGTCGCCGGGTCGAAGATCGGGCCTTTTCGCGAACCGTTGACGTGGACGTTCTTCCCGTCGATCCAGTGGGTGAGTAGTTGCATCTCGATCCTCTCGTTCTGTCCGAAAACTACCCGATCGCCCCTCGCTCCGGCCTGAAACCGCCCCGGTCGTCCGTTCTGCGGGCTCCGATGGACGCAGTCGGCCGAACAAACTCCGGGTAGGCGTCGTAGGGTCGGGGGATGGACATGTTCTCAGCTCGTGACATTCCCTGGTCCCCCGCGCCGTCGGAGCATTTCACCGGTGAGGTGCTGTTCGGTCCGATCGGTTCCGAAGGCACAGTGAACATGCTCGGCGTGCATTTCGCTCCGGGGGCCCGGACCGACTGGCACACCCACCCCGACGGACAGCTCCTCTACGTCACCGCCGGCGTCGGGCGGGTGGGAACCGAGGACGGCACGGTCGTCGAACTCGGCGCAGGAGACAGCGTCTACTCGCCGCCGGGCGAAATCCACTGGCATGGTGCCGGACCGCACAGTCCGATGACCCATCTGTCGATCACCACCGGGGGAGACACTCAGTGGCTCCCCCGCAAGGTCACCGAGGAGGAATACGACAGCTGACGGCGAAGATCAACGCATCGCCGGGATGATGTCCCGGCCGTACGCCTCCAAGGTGCCGTCCATGTCGTCGTGCATCAGGTAGATGGCGAACTGGTCGACACCCAACTCTCGGAGCTCCTCCAAGCGTTCGATGTGCGCCGCCGGCGGTCCGAGCAGGCAGAAACGATCGACGATCTCGTCGGGAACGAAATCGGTCGACGAATTCGACGCCTTTCCGTGATGGTCGTAGTCATAGCCTTCGCGGGCGGCGATGTACTCGGCCAGTACCCGCGGCACCTTCGACTCGTCCTCTGCGCCGTACCGCTTCACCATGTCGTGGACGTGGTTGCCCACCATGCCACCGAACCAGCGCAGCTGATCCCGCTGATGGGCGATGTCGTCGCCGACATAAGCCGGTGCGGCAACGCAGATGGTGATCGAGTCCGGATCCCGTCCCGCCTCGGCGGCCGCCTGCCGAACCGCCCCGATCGTCCACTCCGCCACCTGGGTGTCGGCCAGTTGCAGGATGTAGCCGTCGTAGTGGGTTCCGGTGGACGCCAAAGCTTTCGGGCCGTAGGCGGCCATCCACACCCCCAGGTTCCAACCTCGCCCCTCTGCCCAAGGGATGGTGAGAGACTTTCCGTTGTACTCCACGGACTCCCCGGCGACCAGCGCCTTGATCACTCGGGTGGCCTCGGCGGTGGTGGCCAGCGTGGTCGGGGTACGTCCGATGTACCGCAGCGCCGAGTCGCCCCGTCCCATTCCACACACCGTCCGGCCGCCGAACATCTCGTTCAGCGTGGCGAACTGTGAGGCGATGACCGTCCAGTCCCTCGTCCCCGGATTGGTGACCATCGGCCCGACGATCATCCGTTCGGTGGCGGCGAGCATCAGCGAGTAGATGACGAACGGCTCCTCCCACAGAACGTGGGAGTCGAACGTCCACCCGTAGTCGAACCCGAGCTTCTCGGCCCGGACGGCATAGTCGACGACCCGCCGTCCGGGTGGATCCGTTTGGAGGACGACCCCGAAGTCCATGTCAGATCAGGTACTGGTTGGTGCCACGCGGCAGGAACGCGCCGTCACCGGGCGACCCGTGATACGTGTCGTCGGAAATGAGTACCCGACCCCGGGACATGACCAGGTCGATCTTGCCGACCACTTCCTTGCCTTCGTACGCCGAGTAGTCGACCCGCATGTGGTTGACCTCCACCGACATCTTGGTTTCGGCGTCCGGATCCCAGATCACGATGTCGGCGTCGGATCCCACGGCGATCGTTCCCTTCTTCGGGTACAGGCCGAACATCTTTGCCGGGGTGGCGGCGCACACCTCCACGAAGCGTTCCAGGCTCATCCGGTTGTCCGAGACGGCGGCGTCGTAGATCAGACGAAGTCGCTCCTCCACACCGGGCAGCCCGTTGGGGATCTTGGTGAAGTCGCCTTCACCCAGTCGCTTCTGGGTTCCCAAGGTGGGATGGTCGTTCATGCAGAACGGACAATGGTCGGTGGAGATCACCTGCAGATCGTTGGTGGCCAGGTACTTCCACAACCACTCCTGGTGTTCTTCCTCCCAGTTGCGGACCGGGGTGGAACACACGTACTTGGCCCCTTCGAACCCGGGCTCGGCCAGGTTGTTCCAGCCCAGGAACAGATACTGGGGGCAGGTCTCCCCGAACACGTTCGCACCCCGGTCGCGGGCGGAGGCGACCTCGGCAACCGCCTCCTTGGCCGACATGTGCACCACGTAGAGAGGACATCCCGCCAACTCGGCGTAGGCGATGGCCCGGTGGGTGGCCTCTGCCTCGGTGACCGGAGGACGGGTGATCGAGTGATAGATCGGGTCTGTCTCGCCCCTGGCCAGCGCCTGTTCCCGCAGGACGTCGATGACGATGCCGTTCTCGGCGTGCATCATGATCGTGCCACCGTTCTCCGCCGCTTTCTGCATGGCGCGGAAAATCTGACCGTCGTCGGAGTAGAGCACCCCCGGGTAGGCCATGAACAGCTTGAAACTGGTCACTCCCTCCCCCATCAGAATGTCCATCTCCTTCAACGACTGTTCGTTGACGTCCGAGACGATCATGTGGAAGCCGTAGTCGATGGCGCACCGTCCGTCCGCCTTCTGCCTCCACGCCTCGTATCCGTCCATGATCGGCTCGCCGATCGTCTGGACTGCGAAGTCGACGATGGTGGTGGTCCCGCCCCAGGCTGCAGCTCGGGTACCGGTCTCGAAGTCGTCTGATGCGTAGGTTCCCCCGAACGGCAGCTCCATGTGGGTGTGTACGTCGACTCCACCTGGGAACACATACTTGCCGCTCGCGTCGATGACCCGGTCGGCGGTCCATTCGTGGGATCCGGGAGCGGCGATGCCGACCACGATCTCGCCGTCGATCAGTACATCCGCCACGCTCCGCCCGGCGTGGGTGACGACCGTGCCGTTGGTGATGAGCGTCCTCATGTCTCCTCCTGTACTCGGTCGATGGCTCGTTCGAGCATCGTGTAACCCTCGTCCGCCTCGGTTTCGGTGAGCGTCAACGGCGGAGCGATACGAAGCACGTTTCCGTAGATCCCGCCTTTGCCGATGAGGAGGCCTTCTCTCTTCGCCTCTTCCATCACCGCAGCCGCCGCCGGTGCGTTGGGCGTCTTGGAGCCGGGTACGACGAGTTCGATCCCCAGCATCAGCCCCTTGCCGCGGACTTCGCCCACCAACTCGGAGCGTTCCGCCAGCCCGTCGATCCGGTTCTTCAGATGACGCCCCACCTTGGAGGCATTCGTCTGCAGGTCGTGTTCCAACACGTAGTTCAGATTGGCCAGCGCCCCGGCGGTCGACAGGGGATTTCCCCCGAAGGTCGAAATCGAGTTTGCCGGAAGACTGTCCATCAGCTCCGCCGACGCCACCACCCCGGCCATGGCCAGGCCGTTGCCCAGGCCTTTGGCGAACGTGAGGATGTCTGGAGTGATTCCGTGGGCCTGATAGCCCCAGAAGTGCTCCCCGGTCCTCCCCCAGCCGGTCTGGACCTCGTCGGTGATGAACAGGATCCCGTGCTCATCGAGTACTTCCTTCATCGCACCCAACAACCCGTCGGGCGGGGTGACGAAGCCGCCCACACCCTGGATGGGTTCGGCGATCATCGCCGCTACGTCCCCGGCGGTCGCCACCTCCAAGATGTTGCGCAGATCGTCGACGCAGGCGGCGATGAACTCGTCTTCGGGAAGGTGCCCGAACGGGGATCGGTAGGTGTATCCGCCGTGGACGTAATGGACGTTGAACGGCGACAGCGTGGTCGCCGACCACGAACGGATCCCGGTCACCGCTACCGCCGAATGCGACTTACCGTGATAGCTGCCCCGCAGCGCCAGCACCTGGTTGGACTTGCGACGCTGGGTGGCGAGCATGAGGGCGGCGTCGTTGGCTTCGGTACCCGAGTTGGTGAAGAACACCTTGGCGTCGGGGATCCCAGACAGTTCCGCCACTTTCTCCGCAAGGGCGATCTGGCTTTCGATCAGGTACAGCGTGGAGGTATGGAGCATCTTGTCGGCCTGGGCCTTGATGGCGTCCACGATCTCGGGGACGTTGTAACCCGACATCGTCGTGAGGATCCCGCCGAAGAAGTCCAGGTAGCGGTTCCCTTCGGCGTCGGTCACATGACGACCGTCGCCCTCCACGATGGCGATCGGCTCGGCGTAGTACAGCGCCATCCACGACGGCAGGACCGCCTTGTGTCTCGCCAGCAACTCGGCGTGGGTTCCCATACGTCTCTCCTCAGGGTGCGACGAGGTCGCCGTACTGGTCGGGACGACGATCACGGAAGAACGCCCACTGCTTGCGGACATCGTCGATCATGTCCATCTCCAGTTCGCGCACGACGAGTTCTTCTTCGGTGTCGGATGCGACGTCGCCGACGAACTGGCCGCGGGGGTTGACGAAGTAGCTCGACCCGTAGAAGTCGTTGTCGCCGTACGGCTCTTTGCCTACCCGGTTGATGGCGCCGATGAAGTACTCGTTGGCCACCGCCGATGCAGGCTGTTCCAGTTTCCACAGGTACATCGACAGGCCTCGGCTGGTCGCCGACGGGTTGAAGACGATCTTGGCGCCGTTGAGTCCCAGCGCCCGCCAGCCCTCCGGGAAGTGCCGGTCGTAGCAGATGTACACCCCGATCCGCCCAACCGAGGTGTCGAAGACCGGGTATCCCATGTTGCCGGGACGGAAGTAGTACTTCTCCCAGAAGCCGCCGACGTGAGGAATGTGCGTCTTGCGGTACTTGCCGAGGTAGGTGCCGTCCCGTTCGATCACCGCCGCGGTGTTGTAGAGGAAGCCGTCGTCCTCTTTCTCGTAGATCGGCACGACCAGGACCATCTCGGTCTCGCGAGCCAGCGCCTTCATCCGGGTGATAGTCGGTCCGTCGGGTATGGGTTCAGCGCCGTCCATGTGCTCGGCTTCCTGCACCTGGCAGAAGTAGGCGTCGTTGAAAAGCTCCTGGAAGCACATGACCTGAGCACCCTGGTCGGCGGCCTGTTTGGCGTAGCCGATGTGCTTTTCGATCATCGATTCCTTGTCACCGGTCCATGCGGTCTGGACGATCGCCGCCCGGACGATGCTCGCCATTGGTGACTCCTCTCAGCTCGGGACGGGTGGGACCCGAAGGTCCCACCCATCAAACGTACCGACTATTCGCCGCCCTCGCGGAGTTCGACCTCCAGACGCTCCCAACCGGAACCGACGGTGTCGAGGCCGGCCTCGTTCAACGCCGCCACCGCTGCCTCGGCGTAGGTGGTGGTGTACGAGCTTTCGGGTATTTCCACCCCCTGCAGGTCCGGGATCTGGGTGGTGGCCACCTCGATCGTCTGCGCCCACAGGTCGGGATCCATCACGCCGATCCCCCCAGGTGAAGGCCAGATCAGGCCGTTGATCTCGTTCATCTGCCACAGCTGATGGCTGGCACCCAGGGTGGGGCCGGCCGCCAGGACGTGATCGACGCAGGCCTGGGCGTTGTCCCGACAGAAGATCCATCCTCGGAACGAGCCCCGCAGGAAGGCTTCGATCACATCGCCGTTGTTGGCGGCGTAGTCCTCGGTCACCCACACCGAGTCCTGCAACATGGCGGTGCCGATCTCGTTGAAGTCGATCACCGTCAGGTCTTCGGGCTGATACAGCTCACCGGTGTCGGGATTGACCGCCTCCAGCACCTGGGCGTACTCGTTGTAGATCATCGCTTCGGCCGCATCCAGGTCCCGGCTGAGCAGACCCTCCATGTCGAAGTTCTGGGCGACCAGATTCACGTTCTCCACGCCGAACTTCTCGATGGCGGCGGTCAGCTCGTACTCGTTGCCGAATCCCCAGTTGCCCACCGTCTTGCCCGCCCAGTCCTCGGGACTGTCGATCCCCGAGTCGGCCCACGACACCATCAACGTGCCCGACCGTTGGAAGACCTGGGCGACGTTGACCAGGCCCGCCCCTTCGGTGTTGGACACCAGTGCCTTCGGTACCCAGGCCAGACCGAACTCCGCTCCACCGGTGGCCACCACCTGCTGCGGGACGATGTCGACGGCCCCCTCCAGAATCGTGACGTCGAGACCCTCCTCCGCGTAGAAGCCCTCGGCCACCGCTGCGTAGTAGCCGGCGAACTGCGCCTGGGCGAACCACTGCAGCTGCAGTCGCACCGGGGTCAGTTCCGCTGGTTCCTCGGTTCCATCTGCCGGCGTCGTGTCGCTCCCGTCACCGTCGTCGCTCGCCCCATCGCCGCAGGCGGCGACGAGCATCGCCACCACCGCCAGCAGCATGAGCCACTTCTTCTTGCCCATCGCTTCCTCCATGCTCTTGGCCGCATGTGCGGCCGCATCCACCGGCGAGTCGTTCGACCCGTCGGAAGCCGTCATCGGTTGGAACGCACCGAAACGTGCCACGGCATCACCCGCCGTTCCACCAACCCGATCACCACGAACAACACCACCCCGAAGACCGACGCCAGCACGATCGCCGACCACGCTTCCTCGAACTGGAACAGGCCCGCCTTGCGGGTGATGTACTGACCGAGCCGGTCCTGGGATCCCCCGAAGTACTCCTTGACGATCGCCCCGATCAGCGCCAGCGCCGCCGCCACCTTGAAGGCCGAGAACACGTACGGCAGGGCGGTGGGAATTTGCAGCTTGGTCAAGACCTGGCGACGACTCGAAGCGTACGAAGCCATGAGTTCGTGCTGAGATGGTGGAGCAGAACGAAGCCCCCGGACCAAGTTGATCGTGATGGGGAAGAACACCAGAACCGCCACCACCGAGATTGTTCCCCACGGACTGAGCAGTCCGAACCAGGCAATGGCGATAGGCGACAGCACCACGATCGGAGTCGAGTTCGCCGCCACCGCCAGCGGCATCACACCTTCCCGGACGGTCCTCCACCGTGCCGCGGCGAGTCCCACGGTCACTGCCAGCACGATTCCCACCGCCAGTCCGGCGAGCGCAGTGCTGAACGTGCCCACTGCTGCCGCGCGCAGGGCCGGCCACTCGGCCACGAAGGCTTCGGCGATCGCGGAAGGGGCGGGAAGGATGAAGCCCTGGATTTCGAACACCCGCACTGTCGCCTCCCACAAGCCGAGAGCAGCGACGAAGAGCACCACGGCGGGGGCAGTTTTCCGGAACCGGGTACTCACGGGGTCTCCACCTTCCGCAGCGACTCGCGCAACTGGGTGAGGAGTTCGTAGAACTGAGGCTCTTCGCGGGTTTCGAAGACACGAGGCTGGGCCAATCCGATGTCGATGATCTCCTGGATCCGTCCCGGACGTGGCGACATCACCACCACCCGAGTGGACAGGAACACCGCCTCGGGAATCGAGTGGGTGACGAACACAACGGTCGTCCCCGTCTCCTGCCAGATGCCGAGCAGCTCCATTTGCATGCGTTCCCGAGTCATCTCGTCCAGCGCCCCGAAAGGCTCATCCATCAACAGGATCGACGGACGGAACGAAAGCGCTCGCGCGATCGCCACCCGCTGCTGCATTCCGCCAGATAGTTCGTATGGGCGGTGGTTGGCGAAAGTGTCGAGACCCACCAGTTCCAACATTTCTTTCGCCGTCGCTTCGCGCTCTGTCCGCTCCACCCCCATGATCTCCAACGGCAGCGAGACGTTGTCGAGCACGCTTCGCCAGTCGAGCAGGGTGGCGGACTGGAAGACCATCCCGTAGTCGCGGTCGGTCCGGGCCTGAAAGGGTGGTTTGGAGTTCACCCGCACGGTTCCGGTGGTGGGAGCCAGCAGATCGCCGATCAGTCGCAGCAGGGTCGACTTGCCGCAGCCCGACGGACCGATCAACGAAACGAACTCTCCGGGCTCGATCACCAGGTCGATACTGTCGAGCGCGATGACCTCGCTCGCCCTGCCCCGGTTGAACACCATGCCGACGTCGTTCAGTTCGAGTGCGCTCATGCCGTCACCGCCGGCGTCATGGCGTCCAGCCCCGCGTCCTCACTCAACCGAATTCCTGCAGGAACCGTCAGCCGCTCCACCAACGCCACCACACCCACGAATGCCAGGCCCAACAGGGCAGAGACCAGCACGGAGGCGAACAGCTTCTCCGGCGCCGACGAGAACGACGAAGCAAAGCTGAGGATCGCCCGTCCAAGTCCTTCCGGGAATCCCGCAGGCAGTTCGCCGACGATCGCGCCGATCACCGAAGCGCTGGCAGCGATCTTCAGGGCGGGGAAGAGGTACGGCAGTGATGCGGGGATCTGCAGCTTCCGTAGAACCTGCCCCGGCGAAGCCGCGTATGAGCGCATCAACTCCATCGAAGTCGCCTCCGGGGACCGCAAGCCCCGAAGTGTGTTGATCGCCACCGGGTAGAACGCCAGGTAGGCGGAGATGATGCTGATCGGCACCCAGTTGGGAAACTGCAACCTGCCGGACCACACCACCAGGATCGGGGCGATGGCCAACACCGGAACCGCCTGGGAAGCCACCACATAGGGCATGAGACCCCGCTCGGCGAGGAGCGACCGGACGAAAAGCACACCGAGTCCGAAGCCGACGAGGGATCCGACGACGAACCCGATCAACGCCGACCGCCACGTCCACAACGCCGCCCGGACCAGGATCACCAACAAGATGTCCTCCCCACCTCGGCGGGCCGGGGAGAAGAGAGAAGCCACGATGTCCCAGACATGGGGCATGGAACGCTCGTTGGTCCGCACCGGCAACCCCACCGATGTGCCCGGCCACACGCCTCCGGTGGCCTGGCCCATCGCCTTGTATCCCTCCCATAGCAACACCAGCACCACGATGGTTCCGAGGAAGCTGGCGACGTGACGCGCCGAAGCTCTCATCGCGAGAACATCTCCAAGGGGAATCGCATCCGGGCGATCGTACGAGATGAATGCCGTCGATGATGGCGAGGTCGGAGGGTTTTTCAGCCTCGCGACAGCCGGAAGGTGGCCGGCGCGGCGTCGATACCCTGACAGTGATGTCAGGAGCTCGGATCGCCATCGACGGCACCGATCGGATCCGCATGCGGGCGGCTTCGGCGTTGGCCGCCGACCATCGGATCGCTCGCATCGGTCTGATCGGGAGGGGAGCACCCGACGCCTGGGGCGATCGGGTGACCACCATCGCATCGGCGGTTGGCTGGGATGTCACCGTCGGCGCGGGGGCGCCCGCTGTTCCCCAGGTGACGGTTGGCCCGGAAGGTGACGTCAACTGGGCAGGTCCGTCCGGACTGGCGAGAAGTCTGGCCGAGCGACTGGGGTCGCATGCGGTGATCGCCGCGACCGTGGTCGGAGACGAGATCGACGGGTCGGAACGATTCGCCTTTCCCCCTCCCATCGGCTGGCTGGGTGGGGACGAGGCCGACGGGATCTTTCACTGCCCCACCCGCGGGGATCTGGCATCGATCATGGCGTCCACCGACCGACGCAGTCTCGCCGTCTTGGACACTCGGGACTTCCTGGACGGTGCTCTCTTGGCCGCCGGTGTGCTCCTCGCGGTGGAAGGACATCGCGGACCGGTATGGGAGGCGGCCGATCGCTATCTCCACCTCGTCTCCGAACTCGGTCTGGTTCTGGCGGACACCGCCGCCTGAGCTCAGCCCCGGTCGGGTGTGGTGATCGGGGTCTCCTCGGTGGGGAGATCGGCCGTCGTCAAAGCGGGACGTCGCGGAGGCTGGGACACAGCAGGCTGCTGTCCGGTCGTGACCGGCGGCTGCAGCGTCTCCTCCAACACCACGATCTCGACACCTCCAACCACGTCGGACACCAGGTTGTACATCACCGCGAGCAGCGTCGTGAGCCCGCATCCGACGACCGCCCAGGCGATGGATCCGAAGATCGCCAACCGGAGGAAGGCGTCGTTGTCACCGAAGGGATCCGACCCTTCGTCCAACAGGGTGATCTCGACCATGAATTCGGTGATGCGGTCGGGGATCTCGGCGGCGTTCAGCACCGACCAGAACATGACGAGGCCAAGGATCATCGCCAGGGCGGCGACGGCCCAGACGATGGCTGATACTTTGAAGACGGTCCAGGCATCGATCTTGCGGACGATGCGGCGAACCCGACGCACGTTGGCCACGAAGGCCTCCTCTCAGCGGTCCCCGAAAGTGTAGGTGTTCACTCGTCTTCTGGTTCCTGGACGATCGTGAAGGTGGCGAGTTCCTCGCCGTCTCCGAGGTTGATCACCTTGACGCCGGTCGCCACCCGCTGTTGGCGGGAGATCTTCTTGACCGCAGTTCGGATGCCGGTCCCCCGCGTCGACACCAGGAAGATCTCGTCGTCGGGGGAGACCGCCCGGGCACCCACCAGATCGCCGCGAACCTTGGTCAGTTTGAAGGCTTTCACTCCGATGCCACCCCGGTTCTGACGAGGGAACTGGTCCATCGCGGTGCGCTTCCCGTAGCCGCCCGAGGTGACCAACAGCACTTCGTCGCCGTCGATGTTCGAGGTGGCCGCCACGACTTCGTCCCCGTCACGTAGCTTGATGCCCCGTACACCCTGGGTGGCACGCCCCATCGGGCGTAGGTCCTCTTCCGAGAACCGGATTCCTTGCCCGTTGCGGGTGAACAGGAGCATGTCGTTCTTGCCGCCGGTGGTTCGGACCGCGACCAGCTCGTCGTCGTCGTTGAGGTTGATCGCTACGAGGGTCGTGTTGCGGGAGTCGTACTCTTTGAACTCGGTCTTCTTCGCCTGGCCCTTCTTCGTGACCATCACCAGGTAGCGGTTGGTCTCGTAGTCCCTGGTGTCGATCACCGCCTCGATGCGTTCCTCGGGTTCGAGGGGCATCACCGATTGGGCCAGCACCCCCTTCGACGTTCGCTGCTGGCGTGGAATCTGATGTGCCTTGATCCGGTGGACCTTGCCCGTGTTGGTGAAGAACAGCAGGTAGGCGTGGGCGGTGGTGTAGATCAGGTGAGAGATCACGTCGTCTGCGCCGACCTCGGCTGCCTTGATCCCGCGCCCGCCCCGGCCCTGGGACCGGTAGGTGTTCGCTGCGACCGACTTGACATAGCCCGAGCGCGACACCGACACGATGAGTTCGTCGTCGGCGATGAGGTCTTCGAGCGACAGGTCGCCGTCGTCGGGGATGAGCTGGCTACGTCGCGGCTCGCCGAACTTCTCTTTGATCTCGCCGAGGTCGGATTTGATGATCTCCAGCCGCTTGGCCGGGTCGGCCAGAATCGATTCCAGCTCGGCGATCAATGCCCGCAATCCTTCCAGCTCCTCTCGCAGCTCGTTGATGGAGAGGGCGGTGAGCTGGCGGAGACGCATCTCCAGAATGGCGTTCGCCTGTTCTTCGGAGAGTTCGAAACGCTCCATCAGCCCGCTGCGGGCGGCGGCGGTGTCGGCCGACTCCCGGATGAGGGCGATCACCTCGTCGATGTTGTCGACCGCAATCATCAACCCTTCGAGGATGTGGGCACGCCGCTGGGCCTTGTCCAGACGGAATCTGGTGCGCCGTTCGATGACCTCCATCTGATGATCGAGGTAGTGACCGACCAATTCGGCCAGGTTCATGGTGCGAGGTACGCCGTCGACCAGGGCGACCACGTTGTATCCGAAAGAATCCTGCAGGGGGGTGTTCTTGTACAGCTGGTTCAGCACCACCTGCGGGATGGCTTCCCGTTTGAGGATGATGACCAACCGCATGCCGCGCCGTTCGTTCGACTCGTTGCGCACGTCGGCGATGCCGGTGACCTTCTTGGAGTCGACCAGGGTCTTGATCTTGGCGATGACCCGTTCGATCGACACCTGGTAGGGCAGTTCGGTGACGACGATGGCCGTCCGGGTCGACTTGTTCTCTTTGATCTCTTCGATGTCGGCGACAGCGCGGATCTTCACCGAACCACGCCCGGTCGCCAGCGCCTCGCGAATACCCGAGGCTCCGACGAGGAAGCCCCCGGTGGGGAAGTCCGGGCCCTTCACGAACCGCATCAGCTCTTCGGCGTCGGCATCCGGATGGTCCAGCATGTGGATGCAGGCGTCGATCACCTCGTTCAGGTTGTGGGGTGGGATGTTGGTCGCCATCCCCACCGCGATCCCCTGCGATCCATTGACCAGCAGGTTGGGGAAACGGGCGGGCAGCACGGTCGGTTGCTGGTACTCCCCCGAGTAGTTCTCCTCGAAGTCGACGGTGTCCTCACCGATGCCTTCCAGCAGCCGCATGGACAGTTCGCTCAGCCGGCACTCGGTGTAGCGAGCCGCTCCGGGCGGGTCGTCGATCGTGCCGAAGTTGCCTTGAGGGTCGATGAGCAGGTGCCGCATCGAAAAGTCCTGGCCCATGCGGACGAGGGCGTCGTAGATCGCCTGGTCGCCGTGCGGGTGGTAGTTCCCCATCACGTCACCGACCACCTTCGAGCACTTGCGGTGGGCGGTACCCGGCCCGATGTTCGACTCGGACATCGACCAGATGATCCGCCGCTGGACGGGCTTCAGCCCGTCGCGGACGTCGGGGAGGGCGCGGGAAACGATGACCGACATCGCGTAGTCGATGAAGGCCTGCTCCATCTCGGTGTTGATGTCGATGTCGGGTTGGGGCGCGTGTTCGAGTTCGTCAGTCATGGCAGCTCTCCGTGGCGATCAAATGTCGAGGAAGCGGACGTCGTTGGCACGGCGCTGGATGAAGGCCTTGCGTTCCGACACGTCGTCACCCATCAACGTCGAGAAGACCTCTTCGGCTCGGGCGGCGTCCTCCAGGTCGACCCGCAGCAACGTGCGGGTCTCGGGGTTCATCGTGGTGTCCCACAGTTCCTTCGGGTTCATCTCACCGAGACCCTTGAACCGGGTGGGTTTCACCTTGGGATTGGTCCTGCGGAGTTCTTCCAGGGCCCGGTCGTCGTGCAGATAGAGGATCTTGTTCGACCCGATCTTCACCCGGTAGAGCGGAGGCTGGGCGATGTAGACGTAGCCGGCTTCGATCAGTCCCCGCAGGTGGCGGAAGAACAACGTCAGGAGCAACGTGCGGATATGGGCACCGTCGACGTCGGCGTCGGCGAGGAGTACCACCTTGTGATACCGGGCCTTTTCGATGTCGAACTCCTCGCCGATCCCGGTACCCATGGCGGTGATGATGTCCTGCACCTCGGCGTTCTCGAGCGCCTTGGCCAGCCGGGCCTTTTCGACATTGAGGATCTTTCCCCGAATGGGAAGGACGGCCTGGAACTCGGACATGCGAGCCTGCTTGGCAGGCCCCGCCGCTGAGTTCCCCTCCACGATGAAGAGTTCGCTCTCACCCGGATCCCGGGACGAGCAGTCGGCGAGCTTGTCGGGCAGGCCACCTGATTCGAGTCCCGACTTGCGCCGGGTGAGATCCCGTGCCCGGCGGGCGGCCTCACGAGCCTTGGCGGCCGTGAGAGCCTTGTCCACGATCCGGCGGGCGTCGGCTGAATACCGCTCCAGCCATTCCGGGAGTCGCTGGTTGAGGGCACGTTGGACGTAGCTTCGGACCTCGGTGTTGCCCAACTTGGTCTTGGTCTGTCCTTCGAACTGCGGCTCGCGTACCTTGACACTCACCACGGCAGTGAGGCCCTCTCGAATGTCTTCACCCGTGAGGTTCGGATCCTTGTCCTTCAACAACCCCTTGGATCGGGCGAAGTCGTTCACCGCCTTGGTCAGGGCGGTGCGGAACCCTTCTTCGTGGGTGCCGCCCTCGTGGGTGTTGATGTTGTTGGCGAAGCTGAGGACGCTCTCGTTGTAGGAGGTGGTCCATTGCATCGCCACCTCCAGCTCCATGGTGTCGCTGGCGTCGCTGAATTCGACGATCCGGGCGTGGAGCGGCTCCTTCTTCTGATTGAGATAGGTGATGTAGTCGACCAGCCCCCCCTTGTAGAGGAAGGTGTCCGACCGCCCCTCGCCGCGCTCATCGGCGAGTGTGATCTCGACCCCCCGGTTGAGGAAGGCCATCTCCCGCAGACGGGTCTGGATGATGTCGTAGTCGAACTCGACGGTCTCGGTGAAGATGTCGCCGTCGGGCCAGAAGGTGATGGCGGTTCCGGTCTTCTTCACTTCCCGGCCCTTCACCACCGGACCGAGGGCGCCTCCCCGTTCGAACTCTTGGGTCCACACGGCACCATCTCGCCGGATCTCGGCCTCCAGACGAGACGAGAGTGCGTTGACCACAGACACCCCGACGCCGTGCAGACCGCCGGAGACCGTGTACGCACCGGCTTCGAACTTGCCTCCGGCGTGGAGCTTGGTGAGGACGGTGGTCAGCGCCGATTCTTTGGTTTCGCTGTGACGAGCCACTGGTATCCCTCGACCGTTGTCGACGACTCTTACCCCACCCGAGTCGAGGATGGTGACATCGATCTTGGTGCAATAGCCGGCCATCGCTTCGTCGATGGCGTTGTCCACGACTTCCCACACGAGATGGTGCAGACCCCGGGGTCCGGTGGATCCGATGTACATGCCGGGTCTCTTGCGGACCGGTTCGAGGTCCTTGAGGACGGTGATCTGAGAGGCGTCGTACGCGCCGTTGGACTTGGTTGTCATGCAGATGCTCCGAGCGCGCGACACGAAGTGCGCAAGAGGAAATTCACGAATGTAATTCTAGTCCAAGCCGGAATCTCGACCAAGCCCTCCGGTAGGCGGAAGTGCCGATGTCCACTGTGTTTTCGGCACGCTCAACGCCGTGTCGGGGGGATCACACGCACCGAGGTGACGACTCCCTCCCCGTACTCGGCATTCAGCTTCTCGACCAGCGACGTGACTCCGTAGCGAAGCATCCCCACGGCCGCCGGCGTCACCGCCTCCACGACGAGCTCGCCCCCTTTCAAAGAGAGGGGCACCGTCCGCTCCGTCCACGGTTGGCCGGCGACGGTGTCCCATTCGGATTGGAGACGGCTCCACGTGTCCGGGTCCGCCAGGCGGTACCGCTCCATCAGGGCTCGCAGGAGTTCTCCGATCGGCTTGGGGTCTTTCATCCGGTGACGCCTTCAGGTCCCACCCGCCATGTCCTTCCTTGCAGGGGAACATGGGCCGGATCGGCGGTCGTGATCAGCGTCTGTGTCGCGGGCAACGCGCCGGTCAGGGCCCGCGCCCGACTCGGGTCGAGTTCGGAAAACACATCATCGAGGAGGAGGATCGGGGGGACGGCTATCTCGGTGATGGCTCGGTGGATGGCGAGACGAACCGCCAAGGCGAGGGTGCGCTGCTCCCCCTGACTCGCCTGATGGCGAGCGTCGTGACCGCCGAGAACGAAGGTCGGCTCGTCTCGGTGTGGGCCGGACGTCGTCACTCTCCGTTCCCGATCGATCCTTCGGGAGCGGTCCAGGGACCCTTGCATGGCGTCGACGAGCATCGGTACCGGAATGTCGACGCCGGTTCCCGGTGCCCAGTCCGATCGATAGTCCAGGTCGACAACGGCGTCTTCTTCGGCCACGTCTCGGTAGGCCCGTTCGAGATGCGTTCGTATCGCTTCCAGCGTGCGGAATCGGCGCACTGCCAGACGGCCGGCTGCCTGTGCCATCCGCTCATCCCAAACTGCCAGAGTCATAGGATCGTCGGCTCCCTGTTTGAGGAAGGCGTTGCGTTGACGGAGGGCCCGTTCGAACTCCATCTGTTCGGTATAGGCGCTGGGCCACAGTTGGACGGCGGCGTCATCGAGAAGGTCCCGTCGGTACGCCGGGCCGCGCTTGACCACATCGAGGTCTTCGGGAAGGAAGGCCACAATCCGGACATGGCCGAGGAGGTCGGCACTTCGCTGCAAGCGCTGGCGATTCACCTGCACGCGTCGACTACCCCGCCGGCGCAACTCGATTTCGATCAGGGTGCTCGTCTCGGGATGGACGATCGACCCGCGAATCACGGCGGACTCTGCGTCGTGCCCCACGAGCGCCTCGTCGGGGCTGCCTCGAAACGAACGTAACGACGCCAGGTAGGAAACAGCTTCCAGCAGGTTGGTCTTGCCGGCGCCGTTGTCACCGACCAGAACGTTGACCTGGGAGTCGGGTCGCCACTCGAGGGAGGTGTGACTCCGGAACCCCGACAGCGTCAACCATTCCAGATACACCGGAAGGGATCACACCCGAACAGGCATCAGGAGGTAGAGGAAGCTGTCGTCCTCGACACCCGAGATGACACTGGGCTTGAGTCCGTCGATCACGTCGATGCGGATCTGTTCGCCCTCGACCGCACTCACTCCGTCGGCGAGATACCGCGGGTTGAATGCAATCTGTACTGCTTCGTCGCTGCCCGTGAACTCGCCCGGGAGGTGTTCGGATTCGCCCCCGACGTCCTGGCGGGAAACAGCGATCTCGACGCCTCCGTCGGTGAGGTTGAGCCGAACGGGTATGTGATCTTCGGCCACCAGGGACACCCGACCCAACGCCTCGAGAAGTCCGTCCTTGGCGACCACCATCCGGTTCGGGTAGGACTCCGGCAGCAGCGACTGATACTTGGGGAACGTCCCCTCGATCATCCGCAGCCGCAGCGAACCCCGGTCGGAGCGAAACACGCCTTCTCGTCCTTCCAGGCTCACCGCGACCTTGGACGAACCGATGGTCCTGGGTAGCTCACGCAGGCCCCGAGCGGGAATCAATCCCGTTCCTTCGATTCCGACCCCCGGGAGGTCACGTACCGCCAGCCGGTACGAGTCGGTTGCCACCAGGCGCACACCCTCGTCCCTGGATTCGAACAACACCCCGGTCAGGATGGGACGGGCCGCGTCACCGGATGCAGCCACGGTGACTTGTCCGGCCGCCAACGCCAATGCCTCTCCGTCGACCTCGGTTCCTCCCACCATCCCCTCGTCCAACGAAGGGAAGTCGTCGAGTGAGAGTTGTCGCAGAACGAACCGCGGACCCTTGCCGAGTATCTCCACATCGCTTTCACCGGTGGCGATCGTCACCGGTCCGGCCGGCATCCGACGTACCGCCTGTTCGAGCAGCTTCCCCGGGATCACCGCTCGACCTTCTTCCATCCCTTCCACCTCGATGTGGGTTTGGACGGTCATCTCGAGGTCGGTTCCTGTCACCTTCAACATCGACCCACTGACTTCACACAGGAGCCCTTGTAAGACAGGCAGTGCCGAACGTGCCCCGACCGCGCGGTTCGCCCGACCGAAGACATCCCCGAGGTCGTCTCGTTCAGCTCGGAATTTCACAGCTCACTGTCCCTTTCTTCTTCTTCTCGATCTCTCGATATTCAACTCAGTAGTGGTAGTAGGGGTTGTGGAATGTGGAAAGAGGGCCGAAACTCTAGGCGCGTCCAGCCTCTTTCCAGATATTCGCGATGTGAGTCGTTCCGGTGATGTCCACATCGCGAAATCCGATCCCGACCTGCCTTGTGGAAGACCCATCACCTTTTCCTCAGGTTGGCGGACAACTCTTGAACCCGGTCGTAGACCTCACGTTCGGTCTCCATGATCTTCTTCACCCGGTCGATGGCGTACATCACGGTGGTGTGGTCGCGTCCTCCGAAGATCTCTCCGATGCGGGGTAACGACAGACTCGTGAGTTCCCGGCAGAGGTACATCGCCACCTGACGGCACTGGGCGAGGGGCTGTTTGCGACTGCTGCTGATCAGGTCGGCCACGCTGAGCCCGTACGCCTCGGCGGTGGCTTGGAGGATGGTGGGTGGATCGATCGCCTTCGCTTCGTGTCCGGGCAACAGGTCTTGCAGAACCCGTTCCGCCATCGCCAGGTCGATGGTCTCACCGGTGAGCTTGGCCAGGGCACTGACCCGAGTGAGGGCGCCTTCCAATTCTCGGATGTTGTCCGAGACCAATGTGGCGATGAAGCCAAGCACGTCCTCGGGCACGTCCAGCCGTGCCATCTCCACGTTGCGGTGGAGAATGGCCAGCCTCGTTTCGACGTCGGGAGGTTGCACGTCGGTGAGCAAGCCCCATTCGAACCGGCTGCGCAGGCGGTCTTCGAGAGTCGACAGGTTCTTCGGGGGCCGATCGGAACTGATGACGATCTGTTTTCCCGACTCGTAGAGCGTGTTGAACGTGTGGAAGAACTCCTCGAGGATCTGTTCTTTGCCCTCGAAAAACTGGATGTCGTCGAGCAACAGGATGTCGGTGGTCCGATACCGGGCCTTGAACGCGTCCATCTGCTTGCGACGGATACCAGAGATGAAGTCGGAGAAGAAGGTCTCCGACGAGACGTAGCGAACCTCCAGCCCGGGATACAGCTCGAGGGCATGGTGACCGATGGCGTTGAGCAGATGGGTCTTCCCCAGGCCTGCTCCGCCGTAGATGAAGAGCGGGTTGTAGGTACTACCGGGTTGTTCGGCGACCGCCATCGCGGCGGCGAACGGAAACCGGTTGGAGGCGCCGACCACGAAGTTTTCGAATTGATACTTCCGCACCAGGCGGGCGGCCGCCTCGGGGTTGGGCAAGACCGGAGCGTGAGCTGATGCCGGGTTGCCGTTGTCTGGTGGACCCGGAAGGCCGGCCGGTTCACTCAGCGTGTCATCCAACCGATCGGTTTCACCGGTTACGAAGACGAGATCGAGATCGGTGCCGAACGCGGTGTGGAATGCCTGCTCGACGGCCTCGCCGTGCTTTTCCACCACCCAGCGGAGATGAAAGTCACTGGGGGCGACCAACGTGACCGAGGTGGCGTCCACTTCGGCTTCGAGCCGGGCCAGCCAGGTTTGCCATGCCCCCGGGGTGACGCGATCCCTCAACACCGATCGGAAACGGGTGACCCGTTCGTCATGCTGTGGTGCGTGAACCACGTCTTCCTCCCTCTCCGGCCACGACACAACACCGCCCCGGTTGTCCCCCGAGTTGTCCACAGATGTGGAAATCAGCGGACACGGGGCGGGAAGCCCAGGGCCGTGTGCGTTCGTCGGTTGTTGTTGCAATCCTCTGTCAGACCGCGCGCGACCACCCCGTGGAACGAGCTTGTCCTCCGACCGGGCAGAGCCGCTGGGCCTGCGCTGGGCGAGCATACGCGCGTCGTTCGAGCGGCTTCAAGAGCGCGGAAATCGGCTCTGGACGGGGGGTGAACGGCAGGTGAACACCGCAAAACCCCCGATGTTCATTGAAGGTCTGAGACCCCGATTTCGCGCGTTCGTGCCCCACAGAGGTGCAGGAGCGTTGTGTGGTTTTTTCGCGCCCTAGAAATGTTGTTCGCGGACCGCTGTGACTTTGACATTGGCGAACGCATATCCGTAGCCTGACGCGGTCAATCACTCCCTCGATCGAATTTCTGATCATGAAGCGCACCTATCAGCCCAAAGTTCGCCGCCGCAAGCGGCGTCATGGATTCCGCAACCGGATGCAGACTCGCGCGGGACGCGCGGTTCTCAAGTCGCGGCGTGACAAGGGCCGCAAACGACTCGCGGCCTGAAACGCCGTTCGAGTCTCTTCGTTCGCCGGTCCGGTTCCGTGAAGTACTGCGACACGGTGGGCGGCGAACGGTGGGCGACCTCACGGTCGTCAGTCTTTCTTCAGGCGGTCCGGGCGTCCGGGTCGGGCTCGTCGCCGGTCGGCGCCTGGGGTCGGCTGTCAGTCGTAACCGAATCAAACGCAGGGTCCGTCATGCTTGTCGACACGTCCAATTCAGTCCTGGATGGGACCATGTGGTCCTCCCGGGACCTCGCGTCGCCGACGTGCCCTTCACCACGCTCGTCGAGTGGATCGGCCGGGCGGTGAACCCCCGATGAGTGTCACCCTTCCCGCCCGGACTGCGATGGGCATCATTCGGCTGTACCAACGCGGGGTGAGCCCGACGTTGGGACGCAACTGCCGCTTCTCCCCCACTTGCTCGGCATATGCCTATCAGGCGCTGGAACGATTCGGGCTGTTCCGCGGATCGTGGCTGGCGTTACGCCGGCTCGGCCGTTGCCAACCACTGGTCGAGGGTGGCTACGACCCGGTACCTGAGAGGATATAAGCGATGGGTGCGTTGTTCGACGGTCTTCAACGTGTGTTGGGCGAAACGCTGGCGTTCTTCTTTGGGATCAACGGCGGCTCGTTCGGCCTGGCGATCATCATGCTGACCATCGCCATCAACGTGCTGTTGTTCCCTCTCACGCTCCGGCAGACCAGGGCAACGAGGGCGTTCCAGGAGATCCAACCGGAAATCAAGCGCATCCAGAAGGAGTACAAGGACGACTCGCAGAAGATGCAACAGGAACTGATGCGAGTCCAGAAGGAGGCCGGGGCCACGCCGGGGGGATGTCTCCTTCCGCTGCTGGTACAGGCACCGATCTGGTTTGCGTTGTTCCGCGTCCTGCAGGACATTTCGGCGTTCTCGAACGGCGAGAACGTTGTCCCGCCCATCCCCGAGTCGTCGACGCTGTACGACGCCCTGCAGGTACACGACATCACGTTCCTGGGCATGGATCTCGGTTCGAACATGTCGACAGGAATCCTGGCTGGACTCCCTACCGCCCTTCCCTACGTGCTGATGTTGGTCCTCATGGTGGCGAGCCAGTACTTCCAGCAATGGCACGCCCAGCGAGGGAACACACCCCGGGCCGACCTGACGCCTCAGCAACGCCAGCAGCAGCAGACCCAGCAAGTGATCACAAGGGTCATGCCGCTCTTCATCGGGTTCATCTCGTGGAACTTCCCGGCCGGATTGGTGGTCTACTGGACGACCTCCAACGTGTTCCGGCTCGGACAGCAGTTTGCGATCTTCGCCATAGACGGTCGGCCGCCGCAGCCGGGTTCGAATGGCGAGAATGCCTCTAAGTCGTCGAGCCCGGAAGGCTCCGACTCCGGAGGCAACAGCGACCAGGCGGGGCCTAAGCGCCCACAACCGCGGTCGGCGAAGAAGCAGCGCCGAAGGAGGAAATGAGCGGTGGAGTACGTAGAAGTTCGGGGAAAGACCGTAGAAATCGCAGTCGAGGCCGCCCTCGAGGAGCTCGGTATCGATCCAGATCGAGCCGACATCGAGGTCATCCAGGAGCCGGAGAAAGGGTTTCTCGGGATGGGTGGCAAGGATGCGTTTGTTCGAGTGAAGGTTCGCTCGCAGAAGCGTCGCCGGCGTCGTCGTCGGGGTGGCGACGAGCGAAAAGACTCGAACCGACAGCGCGACGAGCGCGAGAGCGGCCCGCAGAAAGCGAAGACTCGCAACAACGACAGGGATTCTCGGCGTGGCGAACCTCGCTCGGAGGCACCCGGCGGGGGCCGACACGAACGCCAGCGGCAGAAGCCCCGCAACGATCAGCCCAAGAAGGAGGCAACCGAGGTGTCGATCGAAGAACAAGCACCGGTGGTGGAGTCGTTCCTCAAGGGACTGGTCGACGCATTCGGCCTGGAGGGGACCGTTTCGGTGACGATCGAGGACGATGTGATCGTCGCCGACGTCTCCGGGCCGCAGACCGAAGCGATGGTCGGTCCGAGAGGGTCGACGATCGAGGCGATCCACGAACTGACCAAGACCGTCTTGCAGCGCCAGACCCAGGCCTCGGCACGAGTGCGACTGGATATCGCCGGATACGCGGAGCGACGGCGCCAAGCCCTGGCGATCTACGCAGATCAGCTGATCGATCAGGTGTTGGAAGAAGGCGGCGAAGTCATGCTCGAACCGATGTCGGCCGGGGATCAGAAGACGATCCACGATGCGGTGGCCAAACGCGAGGGGGTTCGCAGCTATTCCGAGGGCGAAGCCCCACAGCGTTTTGTCGTGATAGCGGCGCTCGGAGGCGACGAAGAGGAGTAGTTCCGACATCCGCGCGGTACGAGAGGCCCCCGGCAGTAGCCGGGGGCCTTGGTTGTTTCACGTGAAACCGTCGATCTCCGGATTAGGTTTCACGTGAAACCATGGAAGATGCCCTCGATCGCGCACTGGATTGGATCAAGGCGCCGGCCGCGCGCCGGCCGTTGTTGGAGTCGTTCGCCGAGTGGCTTCAAGTCGAGGCCATTCCGGCGGGAGGGCTTGGTCCGGAGGAGGGTGCGAGGGTCCTGGAGCGACACGTCGTGGATTCGCTGCTCTTCGCTGGTGTGTGGCGGACGGAGGGCGTAGTCCTCGATGTCGGGACAGGCGTGGGTCTTCCTGGGATCCCCTTGGCATTGGCGTTTCCGGAGCGATCGGTGACCATCTTGGACAGATCCAGCCGGCGACTCCAGCTTGCGCGCCGGGCGCTGCGAGTTCTCGACGTCGAGAACGTCGAGGTGGTCCAGGGAGATGTGGGCGAAACCGGGTGGGCGGATGCGGTTGTGGTCAGCCGGGCCTCCCTCTCCCCCGCCGACTTGCGGTCGCTCGCTGATCGTCGGGGCCCTCCCCGAGAGCTGCTGGTAGCGGGTTCACATGTGACGGCGCCTGAGGTGGATGGGTTCGAAACCGTGGAGATTCCATCGGAAATCCTTGCACGGCCGGTGTGGATCCTTAGGATGGCGCAGTCGTGACCGCAACCATCGTCGCTTTGGCGAATCAAAAGGGTGGAGTAGGGAAATCCACCACCGCGATCAACCTCGCTGCCGGCCTGGCTCTGCAGGGCGAACGCGTGCTGTTGGTCGACCTGGATCCGCAAGGGAACGCCTCGAGCGGAGTCGGGATCGATCGTGGCCGAATCTCGCATTCCACCTACGACGTTCTCCTCAAGGAGACCCCGATCGAGGACGCACTGGAGCCGACCAGCGTCCGGAACTTTATCGTGGTTCCGGCCACCATCGAGCTTGCCGGGGCGGAAATCGAACTGGTGTCCGCTTTCAGCCGTGAGCTGAAGCTCCGAAATGCCCTCCAGTCGGTCGTCGACGACTTCGACTTCGTGTTCATCGATTGTCCTCCCTCCCTGGGGCTTCTCACAGTCAACGGCCTGGCGGCGGCTCACGAGGTCCTCATTCCGATCCAATGCGAGTACTACGCCTTGGAGGGCCTCTCACAACTGCTGCGCAACGTCGAGTTGGTCTCGTCGAACCTGAATCCCCAGCTGGAAATCGGCGGTGTCGTGCTGACCATGTACGACGGACGAACCAGGCTGGCCAAGGATGTCGTCGATCAAGTCCGGGCCCACTTCGGGGAGAAGGCGTATCGGACGGTAATCCCGCGTTCGGTGCGTCTGAGTGAGGCTCCGTCGTATGGCGAGCCGATCGAGACGTTCGATGCGATGAGCCGCGGAGGGATCGCCTATCGAGAGCTTTCCCGCGAGTTCCGACGCAGGCACGGGAGGGACGAGAGCCGATGACCAGCAACCGTCGTAGTGGTCTCGGGAGGGGCCTCGAAGCGCTCATCCCGACCGACCGAGGCCCCGGTCTGGGTTTCCAGCATTTACCAGTCGATCAAATCGCGCCAAACCCACAACAGCCGCGGGCCCGCTTCGATGACGAGACGCTCGAGGCGCTCAGTCAGTCGATCGCCGAGCTCGGAGTCCTGCAGCCGGTGGTGGTACGACCGCACATCGACGGCGGATACGTGCTGGTGGCGGGGGAGCGCCGGCTCCGGGCCGCCAAGCGGGCCGGTCTCACCGAGATTCCCGCCGTCGTACGAAGCGAAGACGACGAGGTCGGATCGCTGCTGCAAGCGCTCGTCGAGAACCTTCAACGAGAAGACCTGACCCCCTTGGAGGAAGCGGCTGCCTATCAGCAAATGCTCGACGATTTCGGGATGACACACGCCGAGGTCGCCGAGAAGGTGGGCAAGTCCCGATCCGCCGTCTCCAACGCCATTCGGTTGCTCGGCCTGCCGGCGGGTATCCAGGTTCTGGTGGAGTCCGGCCAGTTGAGTGCCGGGCACGCCCGGGCGCTGCTCGGCACCGACGACATGGCGTACGCCGAACACATCGGCAAGCGGGCAGCCGAAGAGGGCTGGAGCGTGCGTCAGGTGGAGGACGCGGTGCGTACCCGGGTGGGTGGCGGTGGGGGAGACAAGGCGCGAATTCGCGAGGTGCGACCCGTCGAGATCATCGAACTCGAGCAACGCCTCACCGAGCAGCTGGGGACTCGGGTGTCGATCGACTACCGCTCGAAGAAAGGCAAGCTGCAGATCTCCTTCGCCAGCCTCGACGAACTCGAACGCCTGTATCGCCGCTTCTTCACCTGAGGCCGTCCGCGAGAAGGGTGAGCAGACGAGTTCGCTTCGCTCACCGCCCCCCTCGCCCGGCCCAAAGCGGCCGTGCGGTCCCCCCAAGAACGGGGGGACAGAATTCTCTAGATGAACTCGGCGAGTTCGGTGAGGATTTGGTGCTTGGGGCGGGCACCGACGATGCGCTTCTTCTCGACGCCGTCCTTGTAGAGGATCATCGTCGGGATGCTCATCACGTCGTAGCTGGCAGGTGCCTGCGGGTTCTCGTCGATGTTGAGCTTGCCGATCGTCACCTTGTCCCCGTGCTCTTTGGCAATTTCTTCCAGAACCGGAGCGACCAGGCGGCAGGGTCCGCACCACTCCGCCCAGAAGTCGACGAGGATCGGCTGATCGCCGTTGATCGCGTCGGGGAAGGTGGTGTCGGTGAGGGTGATCATGTTGTCTGCCATGGTGTCTCCTGGAGCTGAAGTGTCATATGGAACGCCGGAAGTCGGCGTCTATTCCAAGGCGGCGAGGGCATGCTCTGCGTCGATCGCCGCCTGACAGCCGGTTCCGGCTGCAGTGATGGCCTGACGGTACACCGAGTCGGCGACGTCTCCGGCCGCGAACACACCCGGCACCGAAGTCTGGGTGTTGTGACCGCCGAGCACGATGTAGCCCTTCTCGTCCAGATCGAGCTGGCCTTTGAACAGGTCGGTGGTGGGGGTGTGACCGATCGCAACGAAGACGCCGTCGACCGCCCGATGGCTGGTGTCCCCCGACACCGTGTCCCGCAACGTCACCCCGGTCACCTCGTCCTCACCGTGGATCTCGGTGACCTCGGCATTCCAGATCACGTCGATCTTCGGATTGGCCAGGGCCCGCTGAGCCATGATCGCCGAAGCCCGGAATTCGTCGCGACGATGGACGATGGTCACCTTGGAGGCGAACTTGGTGAGGAAGGTGGCCTCTTCCATGGCCGAATCGCCACCACCAACCACGATGAGTTCCTTGTCGCGGAAGAAAAAACCGTCGCAAGTGGCGCAAGCCGACACACCCCGTCCGGTGAGCCGCTCCTCACCGGGAACGCCGAGCCACTTGGCCGTCGCTCCGGTGGCGATGATGACCGTCCACGCCCGATGTTCGTCTGCGCCGGCCTTCACCACGAAGGGTCGTTGGCTGAAGTCGACTTCGGTGACGTCGGTGGTCACGAGACGGGCCCCGAACCGCTCCGCCTGCTTGCGGAACTGGTCCATCAGTTCCGGTCCGAGGATGCCGTCGGGAAACCCCGGGTAGTTCTCCACGTCGGTCGTGATCATCAACTGCCCACCACTGATCGCGCCTTCGAAGACGAGCGGGGACAGGTCGGCGCGGGCGGTGTAGAGAGCCGCGGTGTAGCCGGCCGGGCCGCTGCCGATGATGACGACCTTCTCGATCTCTGACATGTCAGTCCTCTGGATCCTGGGAACGCTTTCGCCATGCCAACGCGCCGCCGATGCCGAATAGTCCCGCCAAGACCGCATAGGCGCCGGCGGCGGTCAGAGGGATCGCCAGCGCGGCGTAGATGGTCATGAACAAGAACACGACGGTGAGGATGGCCAGGACCACGAGCGGGATCGCCAGGGACGCCATCGTGACGCCACGGGCGATGCGGTCCACCGTGAGGGCACGCACGCGTCCGGCAACGGTTTCGAGCAGTTCGGCGAGTCGGCGGGGGAAGTCCTCCATCGCCGGCGATGCTAACCGACGGGAGTTCGGGTGCTCAGGGCGTGGTGGGCGAGCAGTCTGCTGTCGCCCGGTACTCGATCGTCGGCTCGACGGGATCGCCGACCACGAACACCTGCAGACTGCCGGCGTCGGTCAACACCGCGCCGAAGATCGGCTCTTCGATCGACGGGGCGCAGGTCGCTCCGAAGGCGACGAGGTCGTCGAGGGGAACCGGTTCGCCCATCTCTGCGGTTACCGCGCTGATCTCGCCGAGGATGGAATCGAGGTCGGCCGGCTCGGATCCGGTGTCGACCAGCACACTGGAGAGACGGGAAGTGCTCTCGGTCGCATCGAAAGCGGTGTCGGCCTCCTCGGTCGCCTCGTCGGCCATGATGCCCATGTCGGCGTCGTCGGTGCCGTCATCCATCGGCACGAGAGCCTCCGCCTGCATCGTGGTGTCAGCGGACTCCCCGGCGATCGTGAGGTCGTCCCCCGAGTCGGATTGGCCGAAGACGCCGAACCCGACCGCAACCACCGCCACCGCGGCGATTCCTCCGGCGGCGGCGAGGAAACGCTGCTGCCATGGGCGGACTGCCGGACGTGACGGGCCGAGTTCATCGAGCACTGCTCGCCGGAGACGCGACCGCTCGAACTCGGACATGGTGGGGGCGGGGGCAGTGGCGAGCAGTGTTCGAATCTCGCTGTGGAGCCGGTATTCCTCGGCACAGCTTCCACAACTCGCGACCAGTTCGTCGGCCCGCGCGGCATCGGCCCCGGTGAGGAGGCCCGAGGCGTGCTCGGCGATCAGGTCGAGGTCGTGGTCATGCATCATCGGTCCTTTGACGTTCAGGCTGCTCGATGAGGTTCCCGAGTTTTTCCGCCAACAGCCGCCGTCCTCTGAACACGCGGGACTTCACGGTGCCGGGGGGAACCGAGAGGATGTCGCTGATCTCGGCGATGCCCAAACCGTGGATGTCGGACAGCACTACGGCTGCTCGGAACTCATCGGGAAGCGAGGTCAAGGCAGCTTCGATGTCTGGCCGCACCTCGACGGCATCGAAGGGTTCGTGTGCGGCCGGGTCGGGTTCGTCGTGGTGATCGGGCAGTGCATCCGCCCGGCGGCGCTTCAGTTTGCGCAGCATGTCCAGGCAGGTGTTCGTCGCCACCCGATACAGCCAGGTGGAGACAGCAGACTCACCCGAATACCTGTCCGCCTTGCGGAACACGGTGAGGAAGGTCTCCTGGGTGGCGTCGAACGCCAGCTCCCGGTCACGCATGATGCGCATCGCCACCGCGAAGACCATGTCTTCGTGGCGGTCCATCAGTTCGGTGAAAGCCCCCCGGTCGCCGTTGGCCGCGCGGGCCATGAGGTCCCGGTCACGGTCCGGCTCATTCATCCGCGCAAGCGTACTTCTGCGACCTGGGTGGAATGGTCGTCGACATCGACGAACGGCAGTTCGGTGAACCAGAGGATCCACCAGCCACCCGATCGGGCAGGGAGTTGGTGCCGGGGAGTACCGGCGTCCACCCGCCCCCGGACCAACACTTCCCAGGCGTCGGGATCGGGCTCGCTCGGCGACCAGGCGACTTCGTACACCGTTCCCCGAGTCATTCCCGTCACCGCGATCTCTGCGGGCACACCCACCGTCTCGACCGCGATGCCGACGCCCGGTTTGAGGAGGGGGAGGGGATCCCGGTAGCGCTCGGTTCGCCACACCGTGGCAGGGTCGCCGTCGATCGCCGCAGGGAGCCGGTCGTCGTTCTCGTCTCCACCGCCGAACGGGTCGACACTCCGAATCGACACGATGGGAAGATCGGCGCGGGGAACGGTGGTCGGCGTGGGAACCACACCCGGGGTCACGACCGCGGTGGTCGTCGTCTCGGGAAGGGAGATGCTTCCGGTCACGGCGGTGGTGGTCGGGAAGAGGGGAGGGGGGGAGTCGTCCTCACCGAGAAGTCGTCCCAATCCGATGAGGAGGAGTCCGGCGATCACCAGCACACCGACCGCGACCAGGAAACGGCGAGAACCTGCCGGGCTCGCCGTCGGTGGTGGTAGTGGGGACGGGGCGGCACGCAGGAGGTCGGCGAACTGTCGGGCGGTGAAATGGCCGAGTTGTCCGGCGCGAAGCGCATGGTCGACCGCTCGATCGAGACCGTCGACGATTTCCGAGGGAGGCGGGCCGCCGGGCGGGGATCCGGTCAGCCCCATCTCCAACACGGCGGCGAGAGAGCGGACGTCGTCGGTGGGGGTGTGGTCGACGGGGATTCGGCCGAACGCCCCGAGTTGGGCGGGATGCGCCACAGTGTGGAACACGGCGTGGGGATCGATAGCTCCGTGGAGGTGGCCTTCGGCATGGAGGGCAGCGAGGGCGTCTGCCAGGCCGGCGGCATTGGGCAGGAACTCGTCGACTCCGATGGTGTCACCGGCTTCGAGACGGTCTCCCAGGGTGACCCCGCCGGTCCATTCCGAGACGGAATACGCCCCGTCGGGGAGCTCCTCGGCGTGGTAGACCGACGCCATGTGGGCGTGATTGACGATCGCCGCGGCTCGGACGGACTCGAGGAATTGGGTGCGCCGGTCGAGGCTGGTCTCCGGTCCGAGCATCCGCACCAGCACCGGACGATTGAGAGACTCGTCGGTGGCGAGCCACTGTTCGACGTCGTCGTCTCGGCCGAGACGAACTTCGAGGCGGTATCGGTCGGGAAGCGGGAGCGGCATGTCAGTTCGTCCCGTCCATCGGTTCGGGGACCGGCCGCTCCGAACGAAGCGCATCCAACCGACCGCCGGGGGGCTCGCCCGGTCGACATAGATGATCGAACGTCTCCACGCAGGTCAGTGTGGTGGCTTTCGCCGCGGTTCGGGTGATGGCGAGCGTCGTGACCGCGGTCACGACGTGAAACGGAAGATGGTGAGCCTGCTGGGCAGAACGACAAAGGATTCTGATCGGTAGAGAACGAGTGCCCGCTCGTTGTCGGTCTGAGTGTTGAGCAGCATGGTGCGGGCGCCCCGACGCCGCGCCCAGGCCATCGATCCGCGCAGCAGGCTGCGGCCGGTTCCTCTGCCCTGTTCGCCCGGATCCACTGCGAGTCTCTGGAGGTAGGCGATGTCGGTGGAGATTCCGACGATTGCGAACCCTGGCCCGTGATCCGAGAAGAGCATCACCGAGTCGGGCGTGGCAGCCATGGCGTCGGCCAGGCCCAACCGTCCCACTCTCCAGTCTTCGGTGAACGCCATACGATCGATCTCGATCGCCCGTTCCCGTTCGACGGGGTCGGCCAAGTGAACGTCGACAGGTTCGCGCGGTCCGGTCCGAAGGTCGGCCTCCAACAACGCGAGTTCGACGTGGGGGAGGAACCCCGCAGTTCGATACATGCGGTCGGTTCCCCGCATCAGCGGCGGTGAGTGCACGGTTCTCGCCCCCAGATCGACCAGCGTCTGCGCGCACCGCGTGAGGAATTCGGCGCTGGCTCGGTCGGCTCGGATCGCGGCCTCGTCCGAATCGTCGTGCAACGGGCGGGCGCTCGCCTTCCACCAGCCGGAACGGAGCGTGACACTCCCGGGCCAGGCTCCTCGCATCGAGACCTGACCGTTCCAGTTCATCGACAAGACACCATCGGTGGCAAAGTAGCGGGGTGGATGTCCTCTACGTCACGCACCCGGCGTTCCTGGCGCACGACACGGGCGCGTGGCATCCGGAGCGCCCGGCTCGTCTGGTGGCAGCCGAGCGGGGCGTGTTCTCCGCCGGGTTGAGCGTGGAGCGATTGGAAGCGCCGGTCGTCGAGCGGAAAGTGCTGGAAGCGGTCCATCCCGCCACCTACGTGGACGCCATCGAAGGCTTCTGTGCGTCCGGGGGAGGGCCACTCGACGCCGACACGGTGGCGGGGGAAGCCTCGTGGGATGCTGCATTGCGAGCGGTGGGCGCCGGCCCGGCAGCCGTCGACGCTCTCGACACTGCCACCACCGACGTCACCGCGTTCTTGGCGGTCCGCCCGCCGGGCCATCACGCCTTGGCCGCTCAGGCGATGGGCTTCTGTCTCTTCAACAACGTTGTGGTGACGGCTACTGCCCTGGTGGCCGGCGGCGCCCGCGTGGCCATCGTCGACTGGGACGTACACCACGGGAACGGCACCCAGGAACTGCTCTGGGATCGGCGAGAGACCCTGTATTTCTCCGCCCACCAATCGCCCTTCTACCCGATGACCGGACACGCCGACGAGCGAGGGGGAGCGGAGGGCAACGTGATCAACGTGCCGTTTCCGGCCGGGACCGCCGGGGACGCCTACCGGCGAATGACCCGGCACCTGCTGCTGCCCGCGCTGCATTCGTTCGATCCGGACTGGATCCTCGTGTCAGCCGGCTTCGATGCGCATGCCGATGACCCTCTCGCCGACCTACGCCTTCTGGCGCCCGACTATGGGGAACTGGCTTCGGCGCTCGTGACCGTCGTGCCGCCGAATCGCATCGTCACCTTCCTCGAAGGCGGATACAACCTGGCCGCCATCACCGAATCGGTCGCCCAGACTTTGCGTGGTTTCGCCGGTCGGAACGAGCCGGCGACAGGTGAGATCCGATCTCCCCAGACGGCGTTCGACCTGATCGACCGGGTCTCCGCCCTCCACCGACTCTGAGCCGGAAACCCGTTCAAGCCCCCCCGAAAGCCCGCCGATAGTCCACAGAGAGCAACACACACCCTGCGGGGAGGCACCCATGACCTTCGACGAACTCCTACGACGCGCGGTCGAATCCCGTGCGTCCGACGTACACCTGAAGGTGGGCTCACCGCCGGTGATCCGCATCGACGGTGAACTGCGGCGCCTCGCCGACCTGGAGAGCCTCCGCCCCGACGACGTGCAGGCGTTCGCCGACGAGATCTTCACCAAGAAGGCAGCCGCGGCGTTCGAGGCCTCCGGCGAGGCAGACTTCGCCTACGGCCGTCCTGACCTGGGGCGTTTCCGGGTCGGAGCGTTCCGTCAGCGCGGTTCGATCAGTCTGGTGCTGCGCCGGGTCGTGCCGGGAGTTCCGACGCTCGACCAGCTGGGACTGCCCCCGGTCGTGCGGAAGCTGGCGGGCGAGCCGCGAGGGCTGATCCTGGTCACCGGTCCGGCGGGATCAGGCCGGACGACGACACTGGCGGCCATCGTCGAGCACATCAACCAGACACAACCGGTTTCGATCATCACCGTGGAAGATCCGATCGAGGTGCTGTTTCCCGACAAGATGGCGGTCGTCGCCCAGCGTGAAGTTGGGGTCGACACGCCCGACCTCGCCAACGCGATCCGCAAGGCGATGCGTCAGGACGCCGACGTGATCATGGTTTCGGAGATCAACGATGCCGCCGCCGCCGCCGCCGCGGTCGAAGCCGCAGAGACCGGACACCTCGTGCTGAGTGCCATGCACACCAAGGACCCGCTCGACACGGTTAGCCGTCTGGTCGAGTTCTTCCCGGAGAGCCGTCACCCGACCGTCCGTCGACAGATCGCCGGGCTCCTCAAAGGCGTGATCTCTCAACGGCTCCTGGACACCGCCGACGGGACCGGGCGAGTACTGGCCACCGAGATCCTCACCGGGTACGGCCGGGTTTCGGAGCTGATCGCCGAAGGTGCGGATCCGGCGCGGCTGATCGAAGCGGTGAAGGAGAGCGAATTCTTCGGGATGCAGACCTTCGATCAAGCACTTCTCAACCTGGTCGCACAGCGCAGGATCACGGTCCCCGCCGCCCTCCCATACGTCCGCAACAGTCACGAGTTCCGCGCCAAGGCGCTGGAAGCAGGCGTCGAAGTCTGACCGTCGACCGGCGGCAGGCGACCCCCGGTAGCCTGTCGCCTGATGGTCCCCGAACGGCTGCGCTGGTTGGTCGCGGACGGTTCGCCGGCCGTAGAACTGGCGACCCGGTTTCGCGAGGCAGGTCACTCCCTCTACCTGGTGGGTGGGTCCGTGCGCGACGCCCTCCTCGACCGGGCGATCGAAGACCTCGATTTCACGACGGACGCCCGCCCCGAGGACATCCGGCGGATCGTGGACGGATGGGCCGACGCCATCTTCACCATGGGAGAGGCCTACGGCACCATCGGTGCCCGCAAGGGAGATTGGATCTTCGAGATCACCACCTTCCGGTCCGAGGTGTATCGCGACGAGTCCCGCAAGCCCGAAGTCACCTTCTCAGACCGGGTCGAAGACGATCTCGTTCGCCGGGACTTCACGGTCAACGCCATGGCACTCGCCTTGCCGGACGCAGTCTCGGTGGATCCATGTGGTGGTCTGGAAGACCTCGCCGCAGGCGTCCTCCGTACCCCCGGAACACCGGAACAGTCCTTCTCGGATGATCCGCTGCGGATGCTGCGCCTCTTTCGGTTCCAGGCCACGCTCGGGTTCGAACCGGACACGGCCGTGGTGGCGGCAGTGCGGCAGATGGGCGAGCGCCTCGAGATCGTGTCCGCCGAGCGCATTCGTGACGAGTTCTCCAAGCTGATCACGGCGCCGGATCCTGGTCCTGCCCTCACCGCACTGGTTGCCTCGGGGCTGTCGGATCACTTCATGCCGGAACTGTCCCGTCTGGCGATGGAACAAGACCCCGTCCACCGTCACAAGGATGTCCTGGCCCACACGATCGCCGTCACCCAGAAGGCTTCGCCTCGGCTTCGGATCCGTCTCGCCGCCTTGTTGCACGACATCGGCAAACCCGACACCCGCGACTACGGGGAGGACGGCGTGACATTCCATCATCATGAGGTGGTCGGAGCACGCATGGCGCGCGACCGGCTACGGCAGCTCCGCTATCCGAAGGACATGGTGTCCGACGTGCGCCAGTTGGTGTTCCTCCATCTCCGTCCTCACACCCTGAAGATGGGGTGGACCGACTCGGCTGTTCGGCGCTACGTCCGCGACGCCGGGCACCTGCTCGAGGATCTCAACGAGCTGGTGCGCTGTGACGTGACGACGGGAAATACTCGACGTGCGGCGGCCATCCAGGCGCGCATCGACGAACTCGAAGAGCGCATCGCCGAACTTCGGGAGCGGGAGGCGATCGAGGCGCTTCGTCCACCTATCAACGGGAACGATGTGATCGCATACCTCGGCATCCGGCCCGGACCGATGGTGGGAGACATCATGGATCTGCTGTTGGAGCGGCGGATCGAAGACGGCGAGTACAGCCGGGACGAGGCGTATGCCATGGTCCGGGAGTGGGCGATCGACCAGGGGTTGGACGACCCCGGACCCGCTCCAGACGAAGAAGAGTGAACCGCAGAATTCTCGGAGCGGCCGCCCTGGTCGTTCTCCAGGCATGCGCCCCGGTCGTCGAGACGGCCACCTCCACCTCACCGACGTCGTCCACGAGTACCACCCCCTCGACCCTCCCGGCAATCGACGCCGCGGCCGGCGTCGGCGACCGAATGTTCCCCGAACTGGGTAACGCCGGGTACGACGCCATCTCCTACGAAATCGAACTCGCCTTCGACGATCGGCTGGAAAGCGTCACCGGACGAACCACGATGATCGCCGAGTCGACCGACCGGCTGCGTTCGTTCGCGGTCGACTTCGTGGGACACGAGGTCACGTCGGTCACCGTCGACGGAGATCCGGCCGCCTGGGAACGTGGTCCACGGGACATGCGAGTGACGCCGAGCAGTCGGATCGAACCTGGAGCCATCTTCACCCTCGTCACCGAATACCGCGGAGCACTCGTCTCGGTCGATCTCACCGGGTTTTCGTTCCCGACCGGCTGGCAGCTGGCGGAGACATCGCGTTTTCTCTTCTCGCAGCCGGACGGAGCGTCCGGGGTGTTCCCGGCGAACGACCACCCGTCGGATCGAGCCGACGTCAGGCTGGTCGTCCGGGTACCGCCGCCCCACAGCGCGGTGTCCGGGGGCCGGCTCGCGCCGGAAGAGGGAGACGATCCATCGGTCCATCGATTCGAGATCCCCGCGGTGGCGCCGTACCTGATCCCGCTGGCGGTGGGCACGTTCCAGTCGGTGACCTCCGCCGATGGCACGACCACCTGGATCGCCGCCGGCGGCCCGCTTCCCGCCGGATTCGAACGCCACGACGAGATCCTCGACTTTTTCGAAGGCGAACTCGGCCCGTACCCGTTCGCCTCTTCGGGGGCACTGATCGTCGACTCGGATCTTCCTGCCGCGCTCGAAACCCAGACCCTCCCCACCTACACGACACTGTCGGCGGCGTGGGGAGAACCGGTCATCGCCCATGAACTGGCTCACCAGTGGTTCGGCAACCACATCACGCTCGGCCAATGGGACGACATCTGGCTGAACGAAGGGTTCGCCACCTACATGACGTGGCGATGGGTCGAACACGATCGGGGTCAGGACGCCTACACC
>JBKHXZ010000240.1:0-6339 GCA_046565785.1 Acidimicrobiia bacterium | reverse complement strand
TGCTCGACGAGCGCCAAGCGGAGTACGTGGACGGCATCGAAGCCGGGGGTCGCGTGACGGGACCGGTCCGCCTGGCGATGGAGGTGACCGACAGCACCGGCGTCGCCGCACGACTGGTCGCGGCGGGGGGCGAGGCTATGGCCGCCCCGGTGGAGACCCCGTGGGGCGACCACAACGCCCGACTCCGCACCCCCGACGGGATGCAACTCACCCTGTTCAGCTCTGCGAGCTCGTGAGCGGTCGGTGAAGGGCTGTGCTGTTGGTTCACGGTGCTTCGGGGACGGCCCCCCTCTGCCTCGCTGCGCTCGGCTGTCTCCCCCCAACGGGCTTCGCCCTGGGGGGAGAAATGAAAGCCCTCAGCCGGCTTCGCCCTGGGGGAGAAATGAAAGCTTCCAACGGGCTTCGCCCTGGGGGGAGAAATGAAAGCCCCCAACGGGCTTCGCCCTGGGGGGAGAAATGAAAGCCCTCAGCAGGCTTCGCCCCGGGGAGTGAACGAACGCTCGCTTCTGGCAGGCCAGGGGGGCTGTGAGGATCGGTAAGGTCAGCGCGATGACCAGTGGCGAGGCGTATCCCGGGGTGCTCGGCGGACTCACCGTTGAGACTCAGGTTCGCCCTCCGAAATGGGCCAAGGTCGTCGACCACACCAAGTGCATCGGGTGTCACGCCTGCACCACGGCCTGCAAGTCGGAGAACGAGGTCCCCCTCGGGGTGACCCGCACCTACGTGAAGTCGGTCGACGTCGGGTACTGGCCGCAAGCCCGCCGCGCCTTCCAGGTGACCCGGTGCAACCAATGCGAGCACGCTCCGTGCGTTGCTGCCTGCCCGACCTCGGCGATGTACAAGCGCGAGGACGGCATCGTCGATTTCGACAAGCGGATCTGCATCGGGTGCAAGGCGTGCATCGCCGCCTGCCCCTATGACGCCATCTTCATCAACCCGAACGACCACTCCGCCGAGAAATGCAACTTCTGCGCTCACCGGATCGACGTCGGGCTGGAACCTGCGTGTGTGGTGGTGTGTCCCACCGAGGCCATCCTCGTCGGCGACCTCCACGATCCGACCTCGAAGGTGTCGTCCATCGTCCATCGTCAGCCGGTCAACGTGAGGCGGCCGGAGAAGGAGACCGCCCCCAAGCTCTTCTACAAGGGTGCGCATCAGGCGACGCTCGACCCGATCGCCGCCCGGCGTCCGGATGCCGGTCTCTATATGTGGAGCGAACAGGGTGACGGCGTCGCCTCTGGACACCCGGGGGAATGGTCGAACTCGTCGGCGGCGGCGGTGCTGTCCTACGACGTGCCGCACAAGGCTCCGTGGGATTGGCGGGTCAGCCTCTACACCTGGACCAAGTCGATCGCTGCCGGCTCCTATCTGGTGGCATTGCTGCTGGTACTGACCGGGTTCCTGGACTGGTCGGATTCCCTGTTCGTCTGGAAGGCCCCCATTCTCGGGTTGGTGTTGTTGGCCGCCACCGGGGTGGTGCTCATCGCCGATCTGGAGCATCCCGAGCGCTTCTATCTGATCCTCACCCGCCCCCAATGGCGAAGCTGGCTGGTCAAAGGAGCCGTGATCATTCTCGGCTACGGGGCGGTCCTGTCGGGACAGGTGGTGGCCGGATGGCTGGATTCCGACGGGCTTCGGCAGGTCCTGGCGGTGCCGGGGCTCCCTCTGTCGATCCTCACCGCGGTCTACACCGCCTACCTGTTCGCGCAGTCGAAGGCCCGAGATCTGTGGCAGTCGCCGCTATTGCCCCCGCACATCGCGGTGCAGGCGGTGATCGCCGGGGCGGCGGCGCTGCTGGCGGTCGATGCCGTCGGTGAGAGCATGGCTGTGGAGGCGCTGGGATGGGTGTTGGCGGGGGCGACCCTCGTTCACCTGCTCATGGTGTGGGGCGAGGTGAGCTTGCCGCACGGAACCGCCCACGCCCATCTGGCCGTCTGGGAGATGACCGCTGGCACCTACCGCCAGTACTTCCGGACGGCGCTGGTCTTGTCCGCCCTCGGATTGGTCGCGCCGTGGATCGGGGTATGGGCTGTGATCCCCGCACTTGGAGGACTGCTCGCCCACGAACACGCCTACGTCCAGTCCGCCCAGAAGGTTCCCCTCGCATGACCTCGCTCGACGACCTGGCCCGGCGGGTATCGGCGGTACGCGCCGACACCGAGGCACGGGGTGAGACGTTCTATCCCGGACCCAGCCGGATTCACCTGGCCTCGTTCCCGCCGCGGGAGCGGTGGAACGAATGGGTCGAACTCGACTCGAAGGCCTGGCCGGAGCGGATCGAGAAGCGCTACGCACTGGTGCCCACCACCTGCTTCAACTGTGAGTCGGCCTGTGGGCTGTTGGCCTACGTGGACAAGGACACCCTGCAGGTGCGCAAGTTCGAGGGCAATCCGGAGCACCCCGGATCGCGGGGCCGGAACTGTGCCAAGGGTCCGGCCACCATCAACCAGGTCACCGACCCCGACCGCATCCTCTACCCGTTGAAGCGGGCCGGAGAACGAGGTGAGGGCAAATGGGTCCAGATCGGCTGGGATGAGGCTCTGGACGAAGTGGCGGCTCGCATCCGCAAGACGCTCGACGAGGGCCGGCCCAACCAGATCATGTATCACGTGGGGCGTCCCGGTGAGGACGGGTTCACCGAGCGGGTGATGGCGTCGTGGGGTGTGGATGGGCACAACTCGCATACCAACGTGTGTTCCTCGGGAGCTCGTGTCGGATACGAGTTGTGGATGGGGATCGACCGTCCCAGTCCCGACCATGCCAACGCCGAGGTCATCTACCTGATCTCCGCCCATCTGGAGACAGGTCACTACTTCAACCCTCATGCCCAACGCATCACCGAGGCCCGCGAGCGCGGCGCCAAGCTGATCGTCGTCGATGTGCGGATGTCGAACACCGCCACCCACGCCGACCATTGGATCTCGCCGCATCCCGGTTCCGAAGCCGCAATCAACCTGGCGATCGCCAACCACCTCATCCAGACCGGCGCCTATGACCGTGACTTCGTCCGCCGCTGGTGGAACTGGGACGTCTATCTCGCCGCAGAGCACCCCGATCGCCCGCAAACCTTCGAGACCTTCGAGGACGTGCTCGGTGAGTTGTATGCCGAATACAGCTTCGAGTTCGCGTCGGCCGAATCGGGAGTGTCGGCCGATGTGTTGCGGCAAGTGGCGGAACTCGTCGCTTCGGCGGGTACCCGCCTCTCCACCCACAACTGGCGGTCGGCGGCGGCAGGCAACCTGGGCGGCTGGCAGGTGTCACGCACCCTGTTCCTGCTCAACGCGCTGCTGGGCGCGGTGGCCACCTCGGGCGGCACCCACCCCAACGCGTGGAACAAGTTCGTTCCCAAGCCGATCCACTCTCCCCCGCATCCACCGGTGTGGAACGAGCTCACCTGGCCGCTCGAATACCCACTGGCGATGCACGAACTGTCCTACCTGCTTCCGCACTTCCTGGAGGAAGGACGCGGAAGCGTCGACGTCTACTTCACCCGGGTGTACAACCCGGTGTGGACCAATCCGGACGGGTTCTCGTGGATCGAGGCGCTCACCGACGAGGCGCGGGTGGGATTCCATGTCGCACTCACTCCAACCTGGAACGAGACCGCCTATTTCGCCGACCTCATCCTGCCGATGGGACTGTCCTCCGAACGCCACGACATCCACTCCTACGAGCAGTACGACGGGCAGTGGGTCGGCTTCCGTCAGCCGGTGCTGCGCGAGGCCCGGCAACGGGCGGGCGAGAAAATCACCGATACCCGCCAGGTCAACCCGGGCGAGGTGTGGGAGGAGAACGAGTTCTGGATCGAACTGAGCTGGCGGATCGACCCGGACGGGTCGAGAGGAATCCGCCAGTACCACGAGTCGCGGGAACGGCCGGGAGAAAAGCTCGGGGTCGACGAGTACTACGGATGGATGTTCGAACATTCTGTGCCGGGACTGCCGGAGGCGGCCGCCGCCCAAGGGTTGACCCCGCTCGAATACATGCGGCGGTACGGGGCGTTCGAGATCACCCGGGGTGTCGGCCAGTTACATGAAGTCGTCGTTCCACCCGACCAGTTGGCGGACCCGGGCGAAGACCGATTCGGGCGGGTCTACACCCGGAGCCCCGCTCCGGCGAATCCGAACGTCGTTCCGCTGTCCAGTCCCGATCCCGACGCCGAGGGCCGGCGTCCGGTCGGGGTGCGGATCGACGGCGAGATTCGGCGAGGGTTCCCCACTCCGTCAGGCAAGCTCGAGTTCTACTCCACCACCCTGGTCGAATGGGGATGGGGCGAACATGCCCTGCCGGGATACATCCGCAGCCACGTCCACCCCGCCAACCTGGCTGCCGGACAGATGCCGCTCATCTCCACGTTCCGGCTACCGGTGCACATCCACACTCGATCGGCGAACTCCAAATGGCTCGACGAGATCGCCCACACCAACCCGTTGTGGCTCCACCCCCGCGACGCCGAGCCGATGGGCATCGGAACCGGGGATCTCGTGCGGGTCGAAACCGAGATCGGCTACTTCGTCGTAAAAGCATGGGTCACCGAAGGGATCCGACCGGGAGTGGTGGCCTGTTCGCATCACATGGGACGCTGGAAGCTGACCGACCAGGGTCAGAGCCAGATGATGGCCACGGTGGCCATGGACCACGATCAGGACCGGTGGGGTCTGGTTCGCAGTCGGGGAGTAGGGCCGTACCCGTCGACCGATCCGGACACGTCGCGTATTTGGTGGACCGACGTCGGCGTTCACCAGAACCTCACTTTCCCGGTGCAGCCCGATCCGATCTCCGGCCAGCACTGCTGGCATCAGGCGGTGAGGGTACGACCGGCGGAACCCGACGACTCCGACGGCGACATTTCGGTGGACACCGCCAAGTCGCGGGCGGCCTACCAGCGGTGGCTGGCCTTGACCCGCCCGGCAGACCGGGTTTCGCCGGACGGAACCCGTCGTCCCTATTGGTTCCTCCGTCCGCTCAAGCCGGCCCGTGACGTCTACCGCCTCCCGATCTGACCGCGCCGAACTGTTGCGAGCGTTGGCGGTCATGGTCGAACCGCCCGGGCCGAACCACGCCGACATCGCCGAGGCGCTGGACCTGGCTCCTCCTGACCCGGCTGATCACACCGAACTCTTCGTCCACCAGCTCGTACCGTTTGCCTCGGTGTATCTCGGTGCGGAAGGAAAGATCGGTGGTGACGCCCAGGATCGGATCGCCGGTTATTGGAAGGCGTTGCGGCTGACCCCACCGGCCGAGCCCGACCACCTCGCCGCGCTGTTTGGCCTCCTTGCCAGCTTGCTCGACGGTGTGAACGCCACCGAGGCGGTACGCAAGCTGGCCGATGCGGCGAAAGAGGCGTTCGTTTGGGAACACCTGGCCTCGTGGTCGTTGCCCTACCTGGCGCGCGTGGGCGAGATCGCTGCCGGCACGTATCGCGGCTGGAGCCGGATCGCGGCGCAGGTCGTGGCGTACGAGTGTGGCAAGGGCATGGGATACGCGCCCTCCCACTTCAAAGCCGTCCCCGAACCGGACCCCGACCGGATCGAGACCGAGGTGTTGGTTCCGATGAAGAGCGGGCTCATCCTGACTCGATCCGACCTGGCGAGGGCCGCCAGCGCACTCGGACTGGCGCTGCGCATGGGGGAACGCCGGTACATCCTCGATGCACTCTTTCGCCAGGACCGACCCGGGATGCTTCTCTGGCTTGCCGACGAGGCCGCTCGGCAGGAGGAATTGTGGTCCACGATGGACGGGCCCCGTCACGTGCGACACCATTGGCGATCGCGTGCTTCCCGGACCGCCGGGGCTCTCCATAGCGCGTACTGATGCAGCGAACGTGCCGTATACAGCCACCTGAACCCAGGGTTTGGTTTCAGCCGTTGATACGTCCGACGGCGCCGGAGGCCTTTTCGTCCTTGACGAAGGTGGGGCGGAGCTCCACCGGGGCGGACTTCCTCCTGCGGGCTCGATAACGCAGGTTGAGCGCCTCGACGAACACCGAGAACCCCATGGCGAAGTAGATGTAGCCCTTGGGAATGTGAAGCTCCCAGCCTTCGGCCACCAGCGACATGCCGATCAGCAGAAGGAAGCTGAGCGCCAGCATCTTCACCGTCGGGTGGCGGTTGACGAAGTCGCTGACGGCTTTGGCGGAGATCAGCATCACTCCGACGGCGATGATCACCGCTGCCACCATCACGCCGATCTCGTCGGCCATGCCCACTGCTGTGATGACCGAGTCGAGGCTGAACACGGCGTCGAGCAGCAGGATCTGGGTGATGACCGCACCGAAGCTCGCCACGGCGACCGCACCGCCATGGCCTGGTTCGTCGCCTTCCAGCTTCTCGTGGATCT
>JBKHXZ010000239.1:0-33466 GCA_046565785.1 Acidimicrobiia bacterium | reverse complement strand
GTCCGGAGGCAACTCCCAGAACTGGCGCTTTCTCGTCGTCACCGATCAGGCGACGAAAGACCGGCTCGGACCGCTCTACCGGGAGTCGTGGGCCGAACTCAATGCCACGCTCTACGCAGGCAGGTGGGAAGGTGCCGAGCAGGCGGGCGACGAGCGGACCGTTCGGATGTTCGAATCGAGTGACTGGCTCGCCGAGAATTTCGAACGTGTGCCGCTTTGGTTGATGGCATTCTCCCGCAACGATCGGAGCGGTGCTTCGATCTATCCGGCGGTCTGGAACGCGATGCTCGCCGCCCGCGGTCACGGTATCGGCACATGTCTCACGACGATTCTCGGGCTCTTTCGCCAGCAGCAGGCTTTCGACGTGTTGGGTGTTCCTGACGACAAGGGATGGACGTTGAACGCGGCAGTCTCCGCCGGTTACCCGACCGGGCGGTGGGGGCTAGCCAAGCGCCAACCGGCGCACGAAGTCGCTTTCGCTGAACGCTGGGGAGAGCCGCTTCCGTTCACGATCGACGAACCCTTGTGGAACGAATACTGATCAGCCGATGGCGGCGATGACCTCGTCCAGGTCGGCGTGGTCACCGGCGTAGTCCTCGTAGTCGGCGTAGCTCAGGACGTCCCCGGGACCGATCACGAACGTCGCCCCGAGCTGAAACGGCCGCCGTCCCGGGTTGCGCTGACGGTGTCCCTTCACTGTCGACCGAATCCCCGCCGCCACCTGCCGGGGGGAGAGCAGCTTGCCGGAGGTGAGCGTCTTCATGTCGGCGATCTCCGCCGCCAGGCCGTCTTCGTCGAGGAGCACCGGAAACGGAACCCGCTCGTCTTCGATGAACGCCTTGGCGTAGCGCTTGCCGCCCGTTCCGATCGCAGTGACCGCAGCTCCGGTCGCCAGGATCTCTTCGTAACGATCGCGGACCTGACCGGCCCGCTCACGGCAGGTCAGTCAACCGAAGTGTCGGAGAAACAGAATCACCTGGGTTTGCTCAGACCAGAGGTCGCCAAGCCGAACCGGGTTCTCGTCAGGGTCGATCAGCGTGGTGTCGGCCAGCGCGGCCACGTCGAACGTCATACCGTCAGGCTAGAGCCCGGCCCGGCAGGAGCGGGCATCGACCTCAGAACAGTCGGGGTCGGAAGAGTTCGTCGTGGGTGCGTAACGCAAACCGGTCGGTCATTCCCGCCACGTAGTCGATGGCTCGTGTGAGATCGTCGGCGTCGTCGACCTTGTAGGTGTCAGGGACCTGATCGGGATGGTGGGAGTAGTAGTCCGTCAGATCCCGGATCACGGCAATGGCGCGTTGTTTTTCTGCCTCGGCTTCGGGGCTGAGATAGACGTTCTCGAACATGAAGTCACGCAGTTCGTTCATGATGTCGAGGGTCTCGTTGTCCATCATCACCTTTCCCGCATCTGCGGACGATTCCACCACCGCGTCGATCATCGAACCGATCCAGTTCCGGGAAGTGTCGCCGAATCGGGCGCGGGCCCGTTCCGGGAGTTGAACGAAGCTGATCACTCCCGCCCGGATGGCGTCGGCGACGTCGTGGGTCAGGTAGGCGATTCGATCGGCGAACCGACACAGGGCGCCTTCCGGAGTGGCAGGCGGTGGGTCGATCTTCCACGAGTGTGCCCGAATCCCATCCAGCACCTCCCACGTCAGGTTGAGCGGCTCCAACACCGAGAGAACTCGAACGCCCTGCGCCGAGTGCAGCCACTCACCCTCCACATACGGTGTCAGCGCGTCCTCTCCGGTGTGCCCGAACGGGGAATGCCCCACGTCGTGGGCGAGACAGATCGCCTCGGTGAGCGGCTCGTTCAAGCCGAGAGCGACCGCCATCGCCCGACCCACTTGGGTGACGTGCAGGGTGTGGGTGAGTCGGGTGACATAGTGGTCCCCCTCCGGGTTGAGGAACACCTGCGTCTTGTGCTTGAGGCGTCGGAACGCCTTGGAATGCATGATCCGGTCACGGTCCCGCTCGAACACGGTCCGAAAGGCGTCGTGGGGTTCCTCCACCGCCCGCCCGCGAGTCTCGGTGGCCTTGGTAGCCGCCGGTGAAAGTTCACGGTGTTCTCGCTCCTCGCGTTCGGGACGCATCACCCGTCGGAGCTGATCGTTCATGCGAGGGGATCGAGAACCGCTTCGAGCTGGGCCAGGACGAACACGACGATCGCGGCAGCCGTCAGAACACCGGCAACAGCCAGGCCGCGCTGCCAGACCTTCATCCGTTGGAAGGCGGCGACCGGTCCCGACTCGGTGTGCCCGGAGATGATGCGTCGACGCAGCCGTCCTGAGACCATGTCCACCAACAGCACCACTGCGACGGTGATGAACAGCACGGTGCCCGCTCGGGCGAAGTCCCGGAACCGCAATTGGGAGACCAGTTCGGCGCCGATACCGCCGGCCCCGACGATTCCGAGTACTGCGGACGCCCGGATGTTGACCTCGAACCGGTACAGCCAATATGCGACGATATTGGGCATCACCTGGGGGATGATGGCGAACCGCATGCGCTGCATCCAGGTGCCGCCGGCTGAAGCGACCGCCTGTACCGGACCCGGATCGATCCCCTCGATCACCTCCGACGACAATTTGCCGAGTGTTCCGATCGAATGGATCCCGATCGCCAGGGTTCCAGTCCATGGTCCGAGACCGGTGACGGGAATCAACACCATGGCGACGAGGAGCTCGGGAACCGCCCGAATGGCATTCAAGACTTGGCGGATCCCGTTCGAGATCCAGGCCGGCGTGACGTTCTTGGCCGCGAGGAACGCCAGGGGGAACGAAAAGAACGCGCCGATCATCGTTCCGATCCAGGCGATGTAGAGCGACTCCAGCATTTTCGGCACCGCGCGCTGGAGTGCCTCAGCACTCATGTCCGGTGGGAACAACTGGCGGACGATGATCCAGATGTCGCCCGGTGCTTCGGCCAGACGCTGCATCGAGACGTCCATACCCAGTGCAGACCAGATGGCCGGGATGACGACGGCGATGGTGATCGCCCAGCGGAAGATCCGGGGTCGCAGCGGGCGCGATGGCCTGGTCTGGACGGGAGCGTCGCCGGCGGTCATACCAGCCTCCTGCGTAGGGCCACGGAAACCTGTTCGATCAGGAACACCAGGACGAAGATGAGCACGATGATCGCCAGCACCCGGTCGAAGCGGAAGAAGGTGCGCTGTGCTTCCAGCACGCGGCCGATACCGCCGGCCCCGGCGAGTCCGATGACCACCGACGCCCGGATGTTGATCTCGAAGATGTACAGGGCATACGCCACGTAGTTGGGGAGCACCTGAGGGAGAACCGCGGCCCGAACTCCCGCCCAATGCCCGGCACCGGTCGAACGTGCTGCCTCCAGCGGGCCGGGGTCGACTGCGTCGACGGTTTCGGAGAGCAGCTTGCCCATGATGCCCAACGAGAAGAACACCAGCGCCAGAGCCCCCGGAAGTGGACCGACGCTGAGCGCAGCCACGAACAGCAGGGCCCAGAACAGGTCGGGGACGGTGCGGATGAGGCTCATGACGCCCTTGTCGAGCAGATACACCCAGTTGCTGGGAGCGGTCATTGTCGAGGCCATGAAGGCGACCGGTAGGGCGATGCCACACCCGACGATGCTGGCGATGATGGCGATGCGGAAGGTTTCGAGCAGCGGATTTGCCCGAGTGGGCGCCCCGAACTCCCACGACGGTGGCCACCACCAGTTGCCTTCTCCGATCGCCCATCCGAAATCCGGCGGCCAGAAGTTGGGGACGTTGACGACGTTGCGGAAGTCGCGGATCAGTTGGAAGACGCTGAAGCCAACTTCGCCCGCGGCGTAGAGGGTGACGAACACCACGACTGCTCCCGCCCCGAGCAGGGGCAGTTTGGACGCTGCTCCGAGCGTTGGCGCAAGCCCGATCAGGCCAACGGTGAATCCGATGAAGACGAAGAGTCCGGAGTCCAGAGATGCCTCGGCTCCGCCCTGCAACTCCGAGATCGGGGTGAGCGCCCCGAAGGTGTTGGCGGCGGCGAGAGCGATGGTGCCGGCACCGATCCAGCCGAGTGCGGCGTTGATGGCTGTGCTCGGGCGGATCCCACGGTTCCACAGCATCCAGGCGGCGGCAACACCGGGGATGGCCCAGGTGGCGGCCATCGAAACCGAAAGCGACACGCTCACCCGATCGGGGACCTCGTCGAGCAACGTGGTGGTGGTGATGCTGGAGATGAGGAGAGCCGCACCCATCACCACGGACTGCGGGACGGTGAGCGGCTGGCGGGTCGCCCGAAACGAGAGGACTACCCCGGCAGTGGCCAACACGCCCCATGCGATCCCCACGGTGGGCATGGCCAGCCAACCACCCACCATGAGCAGGAAGACACCCGCCACCAGTGCGGGCACCAGCTTGGCCGCTCGTGGCGGCGGGGTGGGCCGGGCCGGCGGCGCGGCGACGGTCTGAGTCACAGCTCGGCGCCTTCCAGCAGGTCGTCCGGTGTCACCGCCCGTCCGTAGATCTCCCGGAAGGTCTCTTCACCGACGTCGGCGATCTGGCCGTCGTAGACCAGTTGTCCGTCGCGTAACCCGATCAGACGCTGGCCGTAGCTACGGGCGAGGTCGAGGAAGTGGAGGTTGATGATCGTGGTGATCTCGAGTTCACGGTTGATCCGGCGCAGGTCACGCATCACGGTGTGTGAGGTCACCGGGTCGAGGGAGGCGACGGGTTCGTCGGCGAGGACGACGGTCGGTTCTTGGGCGAGCGCCCGGGCGATCCCCACCCGTTGCTGCTGACCACCTGACAGGTCCGAGGCGCGAACGTATGCCTTCTCGACGATCTCGACCCGTTCCAACGCACGCAGTGCGACTTCGCGCTCGCTGGCAGGCCACAACCCGAGCATCGAACGCCAGCGCGGAACCTTGGACAGACGCCCCATCAGCACGTTGTTGATGACCGTCGTCCGGTTCACCAGGTTGAAGGTCTGGAAGATCATCCCGATGTGCGATCGAAGTTCGCGCAGGGTCTTGGGATCGGCACCCCGCACCTCGACTCCATCCACCTTCACGGACCCGGCTGTGATCGGTACGAACCCGTTGATGGCGCGCAGCAGGGTGGATTTTCCCGCCCCCGAAAGGCCGACGATCACCACCAGCTCGCCCGTTTCGATCGTCAGCGACACGTTCTTCAACGCCTTCAGCCCACCCGGATAGGTGACGTCGACGTTCTCGAATTCGATCATTCAGATTCTCCCTGACCGGAACAGAGGCCGCCGACCCGGGGTCGGCGGCCTCTGAACCTAGCTACTTCGTCGAAGGGGTCCGGGCTCAGCCGGAGTAGCCCAGCTCGGCGATCGCTTCTTCGATCGCCTGCAGTGACTGCTCGGTGACCTCGTCGGCGCGGATCAGGTCGGTCCACGAGTAGAGGTTCTCCATCACAGCCGCACCTTCTTCGGTGGCGATGAAGTCGGCCATCGCCTGGAAGAGGGCATCCTTCAGGCTGTCGGGCAGGTCGGCCCGAACGGCGATGACGTCGTTGGCGATCCGAGAGGTGATGTTGAACACGATCACCTTCTCACCTACGTCGGGGTTCTCTTCGCGGATGGTGCGACGAGCATCGTCGAACGACACACCGATGTCGGCGCTGCCGTCGTACACGGCCTGGACGGATGCGTCGTGGCCGCCGGAGAAGATCGACGTGTACTGATCCTCGGTGATGCCCTTCCGGATGAGTTCCAGCGTCGGGAAGATGAAGCCCGAGGTGGAGGTCTCCGTTCCGAAAGCGATCGTCTTGCCGACCACCGCTTCGAGATCGACCGGCTCGGGGCAGGCGAGACCGGCGGAGATGCCCTCCTCACGGGTTCCGTCCGGGTTCCATCCCACCTGCAGCGCCGGAGTCTCGGTGGGGCCGACCGGGATCACGTTGCCGGCGTCGTCGTAGTAGAACGCACCTTCCACCGGGTCTGCACCGCAGAGGCTCGGGTCGTTGGTGAACCACTGCCCGTGGTAGGTGGCGTCACCGAAACGTACCGACTGGGCCAGCAGTTCGAGGTTGTCGTAGGTCTGGTTCGCAAGGACGAATCCGGCAGGCCCGAAGGCGCCGAGATCGGCCTGACCGGTACCGAGGGCCACACCGAGTCCGGTGTAGTCGGTGGTCACCGTGCCTTCGACTTCGATGCCGAGCGCTTCGGACAGGATGGCTGCGAACGTGTCGACATCGTCCTGCAGTTCTGACACTTCCTGGCTCGGCACAAAGCCGAACACGAGGCGATCCGGCCAGTCGGCTCGCGGATCGTCTTCCGGGGCCTCGGTCGTGGTGGTGTCCTCGTCCGGGGCGGCAGTCGTCGTGGTGGTCTCGACCGTTGTGGTCGTCGTGTCGTCCGCGGAGTCTCCACCGCAGGCCGCTACGACCATCGCCAGGACCGCAATGAGGGCAAGCAGTCGCTTGGTCATTGGTTCACTTCCTTCTTTCGTGGGAACGTGGATGAGCGATGCTCTGTGCGAGGGTGCCCATCCACGTTTGAACAGGGTACGTCTTCGGGATGGCTGTTCTCAAAACGGAATGGGAACCATTTTTTCGCGTCCAACCGCCAGGCTGACGACCGCTCACTGTCGGATCGAGTCCACCACAGTCCGAAACTCATCCCAGTCGTGGACATCCACCGCTCCGGGAACGTGTTCGTTCCACGGACGGACATACCGGCACACCGTCGCCCGAGGCCGACCGGCGACCAGACCAGGAAGAACATGAGGTCCGTCGTCGAGGTAGATGTCGCACGGCACTTCCCACTTGTCCTCGAGGATGTGGACTTCGGTGGTCGGTATTCGCTTCTCGGCAATCCACTCGTAGGTGTCGTGGACGGCGAAATCCGGCTTGGTGGTGACGATGACGATGTGGTGTTCCTTGGCAAGGTCTTCCAAGGCTTCGACCACCCCGGGGAAGGTGTCGAGGTGACGAAAGAGGCTCGCCCCGTCGAGGTTCGCCGCCCATCGCCAGAACTCACCCATGTGGCGGAAATGGGTCAGATCGGGGATGTGGTTCCAGCGGGTCACCGATGACGCCGTGAGGTCCGTTCCGTACTCACGGTTGTAGAAGCGGGTCCATCCACCGTTGAAGTCGGCGACGACGCCGTCGAGATCGATCCCGAGTCGCATCCGAGCGAGGGTACGGACTCAGACTGTCTGTACCCAACCGACGACCTCCGGCACACGACGCCGGAGGATTCCACCGGAGATCCAGAGCGAGACCGCGTAGAAGACGATTCCCCACAGGATGGCGAAGACGTTGGCGAACCAGGAGGGGATCGGTGCCCCGAACCCGACTGTGAGGACCGCCACCGACGAAGGGACCACCAGCAACAGACCGATCACGAAGAACGAGATCGCCTGGGCGCCGATGGCGAGACAGCCCTGCTCCGAAGCTTGGGCGAACACGTCGGTTCCTTCTCGGGGAAGACGCAGAGGCGAGATGACCGAAACCACATTGCCCACCGCCAACTGACAGCCGATCGCCGCCACCATCAGCCCGGGTACCAGGTCCAGGCTCGACCAGCCACCTGAGATCCACGCCAGCAGCAATGCGAGCACCGCCGTTTCGACCACCAATGCCCCGGTTGCGGCCAGGTTCTTGCCCCACAGCAGGGTCCGCGGCCGCACCGGCAGCACGAACAGGAAACTGGCGGCGTTTCGCTCCCAGCCGAAGAAATTGAGGGCGATGGGAAGGCCGACGAAGAGAACCAGGGCTGGAGCGAGCAAGGGGAGCCAGGGTCGCTCCGCCAGCCGTCCGAACCCGCCGGTTCCGATGAGCACCGACGTCGCGGCCAGCACGATGAAGATCACCGCACCCGTCCACACCAGGCGCTGGCGGGGATCACGGACGTAGAAGCGCACCTCTTTTCTGGCGAGAACCCGGCCAGCCGACCATCCGCCGCGGCCGGCCAGTCCCCGGGCGGAGCGGCTGCGGCTATGACGAGGCCCGGCCTCGGGGGTCGTCAGCATCCAGGCGAGGAGACGCTGCCACACCCAGCCGAGAACGATCACCCAGGTCACCGCCACCACAGCCCATCCGATCACCGCCCACGGGTCGGCTGCCACGGCCGAGGTCGCCACCCGCTGGGCGGCCACAGGAGGGAGGAACGACACCCAACCTTCCAAACGGTGCGTCGACACCGCGCCTTCCAGTCCGAGACGAGCCACCGCTTCCCGGATGCCTGACTGGGCCAGGAACCCGGACAGCCCGATCCCGAGTACCACCAGCAGGGCGAGATCCCGGCCGTGTCGGGTGCGGTAGATCGCCGACACGACCGTCGTGAACACCTGTCCCGACACGATGATCACCGCCCCGAGCAGGGCTGCCGACAAGATGGCGGCGGGGAGAACCGTCGAGAACTCGACGATCGCAGCACCGAGGACGATCAACGGGATCACCACGCTGGGAGCGATCAACGCCGCCACCCCGAGACCGGCGACGAGTTGGGCGGGCTTGACCGGAGCGAACGCGAACTGTGCAGGATCGAGGTTCTCGTCCAACGGAAAGATGACCACCGGTAACGCCATCCACACCAGCCAGAACACGAGGGCGCCCCACAGCGCGTATTCGAGACGGGCGGCATCGCTCAGCGACGCCATCGACTCCCGGTATTCGGAGACCAGCACCCAGGACACGAAACCGAGAAGCCCCAGCAACGACGGAAATCCGATCCGTCGCTGCCAGTCTCGGCGCAACCCGTTCCACAGCAGGCGAGTTTTCAGCCAGGCGAGCCGTGCAACCACTCGATGTTCCCCCGCTCGTCGTCGCCGCCGACCGCGGCGATGAAGGCGTCCTCGATAGTCCCGACACCGAAACGCTCGCACAGATCGGCCTGGGTGCCTTCCGCCGCCAACCGGCCGTGGATCATGATCCCCACCCGGGTGCACAGGCGTTCCACCAGATGCATCTCGTGTGCCGAAAAGACGACGGTTGCGCCTCCTTCGGTGTATCGGACGAGCAGCCGCTGGATGAGTCGGGCACTGAGCGCGTCGACTCCCTCGAACGGCTCGTCGAGAAAGAGTACGTCGGGGCGGTGGATGATGGCGGCGGCCAACGCCACCTTCTTGCGCATACCCCGGGAGTAGTCGCCGACCAGCTTGCCGGCCTCGTTCGCCAGGTCCAACAGTTCCAGCAGTTCGTTGCGTCTCGAGATCGCCTGCCGTTCGTCGAGTCCGTGCATCGCCGCGGCAAAGTCGAGGAGTTCGGCGCCGGTCAGGCGCTCGTACAGGTTGAACTCTTCGGGGAGGACTCCGATCCGGCGCTTCACCTCGACCGGCTGGCGCCACGTGTCGAACTCGCCGATCCCGGCACGCCCGGCAGTGGGCCGCAACAGCCCGACGATCATCTTGATCGTCGTGGTCTTGCCTGCCCCGTTCTGGCCGAGGAGACCGTAGAACTCACCGGGTTGGACGCTGAGGTCCAGACCGTCGACGGCGACATCCTTCCCGAACCTGCGGACCAGACCTCGGGCCCACACTGCCGGGGGTGCCTCGGTCACGCCGAGTTGTTCTGTTTCGGTCATCGTCACCCGCCATCCATCGGCACCCGGAGCTCGGCGCTGAACCACGAAGGTAGGCGGATCGAGCGACAAGTGGGACTGGCGCACCGTGGGTTCGGCGTCGCGGAGACATGTGTCGTGGGGGCTCAGTACTCTCGCCGTCGTGGACTATCAGGCGCTCTACCGGCGATACCGACCCCAGACATTCGACGATGTGATCGGACAGAGCCACGTGACGACGACGCTGGCCCGGGAAGTAGCGGACGGCCATGTCGCGCACGCGTACTTGTTCGCAGGGCCTCGCGGCACCGGGAAGACGACGACGGCCCGCATCCTCGCCAAAGCGCTGAACTGTGAGAACCGCAACAAGGACGGCAGTCCCGACAACACCTGTGGTTCGTGTTTGGCGATCACCGAAGGTTCCTCTTTCGACGTCATGGAACTCGACGCCGCCAGCCACAACTCGGTCGAAGACATCCGCGAGATGCGTGTCAGCGTCTCCACGGTCGCGTCAGCAGCGACCGGGCGCCGGGTCTTCATCCTCGACGAAGCCCACATGCTGTCGAAGGCTGCAGGTAATGCGCTGCTGAAGACGTTGGAAGAGCCGCCGGACCACGTCCACTTCGTTCTCGCCACAACGGAGCCGTACAAGCTGCTCGACACCATTCGCAGTCGTTCACAGCGGTTCGATTTCCATGCGGTTCCGATCGAAAGCCTTGCCGCCCACCTGTCCAAGATCGCCGACCTCGAAGGGTTCAAGACCGAGCCGGCGGCGCTCGTCGCAGTGGCCCGTCACGCGGGAGGGTCGGTCAGGGATTCCTTGTCTCTTCTCGAACAAGTGGCGGCGCTGGGCGACGGAACCGTCGACCTCGCCGGGGTCAGTCGAGCTCTGGGGCTCGCCGACGCCGAGGCGTTCGAGGTGCTCGCTTCGGCGATCAGCTCGCAGGACGCCCGCGAGGGGCTCGAGTTGGTCGCCCGACTCGCCGCGCAAGGTGTCGACCTCCGACGGTTCGCATCGGAAGCGGTGGGGTTCTTCCGGGGCGTGTTCTTGGCGCACTACGCCCCGAACTTGGCTGAGGTAGCCGACGAACCTGAGGAAGTCCTCGAATCGTGGCGTAAGGCGTCGTCTCGTCTGTCCGCCGCCGAGGTGGTCCGAGCAGTCGACCTGTTGGGTGACGCCTTGGTGAAACTCCGGGAAGGCCGGGAGGAACGCCTCATGCTGGAACTGGCGATGATCAAGCTCACCCGACCGGAGACCTCGACGGATCCGTCGGCGCTCGTCGCTCGGATCGACCGACTGGAACGGCAGTCGAAGCAGCAGGCGATGGTGTCACCTCCACCGACCGCCGCCCCGCAACCGTCTGCTCGCGAGCCGATCGGTGCGGAACCCGCCGCAGTTCCGGCGGTCACGCCCTTTTCCCAGCCCGACTCGGTTGCGGACGAACCGGAACCCGCTCGTGATGCTGCGGAGGCCATCGCCGAGGCCGCCCGACCGTTGGCCGAGCCGCCCGCCCCGCCGCCCCCTGCGGCGGCCGTGACGTTGGAACAGTTCCGCTCGATCTGGCCGGGACTGTTCGGTGGGCTCCGTGAGCTGCTCGGCGCTCGCCGGTGGGCCCTGTTCCGGGAGACCGAGCCAGGTGGCGTGGACGGTTCGACCCTGGTCATCCACGTCCGACACGACTTCCATCTCGCGTCGTTACGTAGTGACCCGGCGGTGGCTGCGGTCGTCGCCACCAAGGCCGGTGATCTGCTGGGTGGGTCCGTCCGAGTCGAGTTCCGTCCGGCGGACGACACGACACCGTCGTCGTCGACGGTCGCCCCGGCTGACACTCCGGATGAGGACGACGAGATACCGGACAAGGACTCACTCGCCGAGAGCTCGACCGACCCGACCGACCCGTTCCATCTCGTCGAGAGCGAACTCGGTGGGGTGGTCATCGACGAGTACGACGAAGAGTCCTGAGCGCGGCGAGTCACCGCCCGCCGGTACGATCGGGGTTCCGCACCCCATCTCGAGGTTTCTCATGAACCGTCCCCCGAACATGCAGCAGATCATGAAGCAGGCCCAGCAGATGCAGGAGCAGCTGATGGCTGCTCAGGCTCGACTGTCCGAGATGACCTTCGAAGGTTCTGCGGGCGGCGGGATGGTCAAGGCCACAGTGAGAGGCTCCAACGAGTTGGTCTCCGTCGAAGTCGACCCGGCCGTCATCGATCCGTCCGATCCGGAGATGCTGGGAGATCTGGTGGTGGCGGCCGTGAACGCGGCGATGCGGTCTGCGGCGGAGACCGCCGAACAGCAGATGGGCGGGCTCGCCGGCGGTCTCGGCGGCCTCGGCGGCCTCCTCGGCTGATGTACGAAGGACCTCTCCAACGGCTCGTCGACGAGCTGTCACGCCTGCCCGGTATCGGGGGAAAGTCGGCGCAGCGAATCGCTTTCCACCTACTCAGCATCCCCGACACCGACGCCCGTCGGTTGGGTCAGGCGATCCTCGACCTCCGTGATCAAGTCCGACACTGCAACCGGTGCTTCAACGTCACCGTCTCCGACGAATGCTCGGTGTGCCGTGATCCGCGTCGTGACACCACGCTGGTGTGTGTCGTCGAACGTCCCCAGGACATCATCGTGGTCGAGAAAACCCAGGAATATCGGGGCCTGTATCACGTGCTCGGAGGCTCCCTCTCCCCGATCAACGGGATCGGTCCCGACCAGCTCCGGATCCCCGAACTGCGCACCCGCGTGGAGAACGAGCAGCTCACCGAACTCATCATCGCCACCAACCCCACCATGGAAGGCGATGCCACCGCGATGTACCTGGCCCGGGAATTCAAGCCGAAAGGCATCCGAGTCAGCCGTCTGGCGAGTGGCCTGCCGGTGGGCGGGGACCTGGATTACGCCGACGAACTGACGCTCGGCCGGGCGCTCGTCGGACGCATGGAGATGTAGCAGGACGCATGCAGGTCCTCCTCATCGAGCCGTACTACGGCGGCTCACATCGAGCGTGGGCGGATGGACTCATGGCTGCATCTCGCCACGACTTCACCCTCGTCTCCCACGAGGCTCGTTGGTGGACCTGGCGAATGCGGGGTGCTGCGGTGACCCTCGCCGAACAGGTCGCCTCGCTGGCTGCCGACGGCTACCAGCCCGACGTCGTGTTGGTTTCGGGGATGGTCGACATCGCCGCCCTGCGCGCGTTCCTCCAGCCGTCCATCGGGGAGGTGCCCCTCGCCGTGTACTTCCACGAGACCCAGCTCTCCTATCCGGACAGTCCTCAGATGACCCCGGACCTGTCGTACCCGTTCCTCAATTGGACTTCAGCCCTCGTGGCAGACGCGGTCTGGTTCAACAGCGGATACCACCGGGACGTGTTTTTCGCTGAGATCACCAGCCTCCTGGCCGGGTTCCCAGATCACCGTCACGGCCATCTGGTGGATCGGGTGGCGGAACGGTCGGATGTTCTCCCGGTCGGCGTCGATCTCGCCTGGACGCAACGTCCTCGCACGGGTTCCCAGATCCCCCTCGTGGTCTGGAACCATCGGTGGGAACACGACAAGGATCCTGAGACGTTCGCCGACGGGGTGCGGGCCGTCGCCGAAACGCACGACTTTCGTTTGGCCCTCACCGGAGAGCGGTTTCACACCGTTCCCGGTGTCCTCGACGAACTCGCCGAGGAGATGATCGATCGGATCGAGGTGAACGCCTTTCTCCCACGACCCGAGTACCAGGACGTGCTGGCCTCCGCCGACATCGTGGTGAGTACCGCCCACCAGGAGTTCTTCGGGATCTCGGTGGTCGAGGCGATCGCCGCCGGTGCCCGCCCGGTGCTCCCTCGTCGTCTCTCATATCCCTGGCTCATTCCCGAGCGATTCCATGCGGACGTTCTATACGAACCGGGCGGGTTCGCGGCGGCCTTCCGTCGAGCCCTCGACGAGGACCGCTTGCCCGACGGATTGGCCGAGTCGATGATGACGTTCGACTGGCCCGTCGTCGCCCCCAGATACGACGCCGCACTCGCCCGGTTGGAGGCAACGTGATCCGACATGTCGTTTGGGACTGGAACGGAACGCTGTTCGACGACTTCCACATCGTCGTCGAAGCGGTCAATGCCGGCATCGTTCCCTTCGGCCTCGAGCGGATCGACGAGGACGGCTACCGCACCCATTACGTGCGTCCCGTCAAGCTGTTCTACGAGCGGCTTGCCCGACGCCCGATCACCGATGCGGAGTGGCTGGAACTCGACCGACGGTTCCACGACGCGTACCGGCGGATGCTGGTCGGGGCCGAGCTCTCTGCCGATGCGATCACCGCCCTGGAAGCTGTCCGCCGGGTTCCTGCAGACCAGTCCTTGCTGTCGATGTTTCCGCACGACGAGCTGATCCCGCTGGTCGATCGGTTGGGCGTCAGTTCGTATTTCAGCCGGATCGACGGACTGCGCGGCTCCCCCGGTGCCCGCAAGGCAGGATTCCTCGAAGCGCACCTGCGGGAGATCATGCGGCACGAAGATCCGCATACGGTGCTGCTGATCGGCGACGCAACCGACGATGCCGTGGCTGCGGCCCACGTGGGTGCGGCGGCGGTGTTGGTCGACAACGGCTCGCATCACCGGGAGGAGTTGGAGGCGATGGGGGTGCCGGTCGCCGCGAACCTGTTGGAAGCCCTCGAAAAGGGCGGGCTCGGCTGACTTGTTTGACCTGCGTTCGGGGCATGGCAGCATCGAGGCCGTGAAGTACTGGCTGATCAAATCCGAACCCGAGGCGTATTCGATCGACGATCTCGAACGCGACGGTGTCGAACATTGGGACGGCATCCGCAACTACCAGGCTCGCAACATCATGCGTGACGAGATGCGGGTCGGCGACCGTGTGCTGTTCTATCACTCGAATGCACAGCCGCCGGGAGTCGTGGGGATCGCCCAGGTAGCCAGCGAGCCGTATCCCGACCACACGCAGTTCGACCCGTCGTCGAAGTATTTCGACGAGTCCTCCGACCCGGACGATCCCCGCTGGATCATGGTCGACGTGGAGTTCGTCGAGAAGCTCCCTCGTTTGGTCGGGCTTCCCGAATTGCGCCGGCACGAGGCGCTGGCGGACATGGTGCTGCTCAATCGAAGCCGGCTGTCGGTGCAGCCGGTGACGAAGAAACAGTTCGACTACATCGTCCGGCTGGCGTCGAAACCGGCCGAATGAGCGACGCTCAACCGTATTCGACGCTGGAGAGTGTCTGCAGCTTGGCGAGGTTGTGGAAGGCATCCATGTAGCGGATCGACCCGGTCTTGGACCGCATCATCACCGAATGAGTGACGGCTCCGTGGCCGTGGAACTCGACGCCTTCGAGAAACTCGCCGCCAGTGATCCCGGTGGCGGCGAACGACACATTGTCGCCTCCCACGAGATCAGTGGTGGTCATGATCCGCTCCAGGTCGTAGCCGTGCTCGGCGGCGTACTGGCGATCACGGTCGTCCCGTGCCCAGAGACGGCACTGGATCTCGCCCCCCATGCACCGTAAGGCGGCTGCAGCGAGCACCGCTTCGGGAGAGCCGCCGATTCCCAGCAACATGTCGATGCCTGCACCCTGGCGGCCGGTGGCGATCGCCCCGGAGACATCACCGTCGCGAATGAGACGGATCCGGGCGCCGGCGGCGCGGACGGCATCGATGTGCGGCTGGTTGCGTGGCCGGTCGAGGATGATGACGGTCAGGTCGTTGATGTCGTCCCCCTTCGCCTTTGCCACCTGCGCGAGGTTGTGGGCGATGGGAGCTTCGAGGTCGATCACGCCTTGGCAGGCTGGACCCACGGCGATCTTCTCCATGTACACCATCGAAGCGGGTGAGAACATGGTGCCCCGTTCCGCCACTGCCAGCACTGCCAGCGCCCCGGGCATTCCATGAGCTACCAGCGTCGTCCCTTCCACCGGGTCCACCGCTACGTCGACCTGCTGTCCATTGCCGTTCCCGACTCGCTCACCGTTGTGCAGCATCGGGGCTTCGTCCTTTTCCCCCTCACCGATGACGACCACCCCGTCGAGGTCGAGGGTGCCGAGATGGGCGCGCATGCCGTCGACTGCCGCCTTGTCGGCCGCCTCCTTGTCACCCCGCCCCTGCCAGCGGGCGGCCGCCATGGCCGCCGTCTCGGTCACTCGTGCCAGGTCGAGCCCAAGGTTGCGATCGGGAATCTCGGCCATCAGGGCACTCGTACGATCAGTGCGTCGCCTTGTCCGCCGCCTCCGCAGAGGGTGACGGCACCGATACCGCCGCCCCGTGCCCGGAGGGCATTGATCAGCGTGACGACCAGTCGGGTGCCGGTGCATCCGATCGGATGGCCCAATGCCACCGCCCCGCCGTTGACGTTCACTCGGTCTTCGGGGATGTCGAGCATGCGGGCCGACCAGAGGGCGACCGCGGCGAACGCCTCGTTGATTTCCACCAGGTCGAGGTCGGATGCTTCGAGCCCTGCCTTCTTGAGCGCCACTCGTAGGGCTTCGGCGGGGCGCTCATGCAGGGTGGCGTCGATACCTCCGATCTGGCCGTAGGAGAGGATCTCGGCCAGGACCGGACTGCCGTTCGCTTCGGCAGCTTCACGGTTGGCCACCACCACCGCAGCGGCTCCGTCCGAGATCTGGGAGGCGTTGCCGGCGGTGATCGTGCCGTCGGCCACGAACGCCGGCCGGAGACCGGCCAAGCTGTCGGCGGTCGTGTCGGGGCGGATGCCTTCGTCCTGGTCGACGACGACTGGTTCACTCTTGCGCTGGGGAACCGGCACCGGCGTGATCTCGTCGGAGAACGCCCCGGATGTGGTGGCGTGTAGGGCCCGGGTATGTGAACGTGCCGCCCAGGCGTCCTGTTCGGCTCGTCCGATCCCGAGCGCGGCGTTCTTGTGGTCCGAGGACTCGCCCATCGTGCAGTGGTCGAACGCACAGAACAGGCCATCGTGGTTCATGACGTCGACCATGGTCACGTCGCCGATCCGCGCTCCCCAGCGCACCTCGCGTACGACATGGGGAGCGTTCGACATCGACTCCATCCCTCCGGCGACCACGAACGTCGCGTCGCCGGTGGCGACCGCCCGGTTGGCGAGTCCGATGGCGGCTAGCCCGGACAGGCAGACCTTGTTGACGGTCAGGGAAGGGACGGTCATCGGCAACCCGCCACGCACTGCCGCCTGTCGAGCGGTGATCTGTCCTTCCCCGGCTTGTAGCACCTGTCCGAAGATGACCTCGTCGACCGAGGCGGGGTCGGTTCCAGATCGTTCGACGGCGGCGGCGATGGCGTGTCCGCCGAGTTCGACGGCACGCAGCGGGGAGAGAGCTCCCCCGTACTTTCCGATGGGGGTCCGGGCAGCTCCGGTGATCACAGCGCTCATACCGCCGAGCCTATTCGCCTGGCTCGGTCCAACACGCACCCAATCCCCGATCCCTTGTCCCTCCCCCGAACCCTGGGCCGTACGGGCCCCTGGAGGGCCCCGCCAACCCAGGGTTCCCGGGGCCCTCCAGGGGCCCCGCCGGCCCAGGGTTGGTCGGGTGGGTGGTGGGGGCGCTTGAATCAGGCAGGTGAAGCTGTTGAACCTCGATCACACCGCCATCGCCGTGCGTGACCTCGATGCTGCCATCGCCGGATACGAGGACCGCTATCGGATCAGTCCCCTGTATCGAGAGACCGTCGAATCCCAAGGGGTGGAAGAGGCGATGATCCCGGTGGGCGGCTCCTTCATCCAGCTTCTGCAGCCGCTCAGCCCTGACTCACCGGTCGGCAGGTTCCTCGACCGCCACGGTGAGGGGCTGCACCACGTGGCGTTCGCGGTGGTCGACATCGAGACCGCCCTGCAGCACCTGGCCGACCGGGACGCGGCCCTCATCGACCGCCACCCCCGCTTCGGAGGACGCGGGGCCCGGATCGCCTTCGTCCATCCCCGCGACCTGGGCGGTACCCTCATCGAACTCGTCGAACTCCATGACTGACACCGGACACATCCAGATCCAGGGCGGCGCCGGCCCGTACGAAGCGGCTGCTGTCGCCAGTGTGATCCACGCCACGCTGATGGAAGAATCGGCTGCCCGTTCGAGGCGGCCGCACGACCGTCGCCCACCGGCCTGGGTGCGTCTGGGAATGCCGCGGCCGTTCGGCGATCCCCAACCACCAGCCCTTCCCGACCCGGGGCGGAACTGGCCGGACACATGATCGACAGAGATCGCACAGCCCATACCGGAGGAAACCGTGACAACCTCGTTCCCTGAAGCGCCCACCGGCCCGTTCGGCACGGTCTTCGCGGAGTCGATGGCGGTAGCGCGCTTCGAGGAGGGGTCATGGTCGACCCCGGCGATCCAACCCACCGGCCCGTTTTCGTTCCACCCGGCGACCCATGTGCTCCACTACGGCAGCGCCTGTTTCGAAGGTCTGAAGGCTCATCGGGGCGAAGACGGGGTGGTGCGCGTGTTTCGTGCCCACCGTCATGCGGAGCGGATGGCGACCAGCGCCCGCATCCTGCGACTGCCGGTTCCGCCAGTCGACATGTTGACCCGGATGATGCTGGACACGACCGCCGCCAACCGTGACGCGGTTCCGGTTTCGCCAGGGTCGCTATACCTCCGACCCACACTCATCGGGACCGAACCCAACATCGGCGCGGCGGCCGCCCCTTCGAAGACGGCTCTGCTCTATGTGCTTGCGAGCCCGGTCGGCGACTACTTCCGAGGCGGTGATCGTGCACTCAAGTTGGCGATCGAACAGGAACAGCCACGATCGACCCCCACCTTCGGCATGGTGAAGAGTGGGGCCAACTACGTGATGGCGCTCGGGATCACCATGGACCGACGTGAGCAGTACGGGATCGACCAGGTGCTGTTCGCTCCAGGTGGGGACGTCCAAGAGACCGGAGCGTCGAACTTCCTCCTCATCGATTCGGAGCGGATCGTCACTCCTCGGCTCACCGAGAGCTTCCTCCACGGCGTGACCCGGGACTCGATCCTGCAACTGGGACGGGATCTGGGCTACGAGGTCGAGGAACGGTCGCTCACCGTCAACGACGTCGTCGAATGGGCGTCACGTCCCGACGCCGAAGCTGCGCTGTCAGGCACTGCGGCGGTACTCGCCGCCGTTGGAACCTTCGTCATCGACGGCGAGGAGGTGGCGATCGGCAGCGGCGAAGTGGGCGACAACACCACCCGGCTCCGGGCGGCGCTGCGCGACATCCATCTCGGTGTCGCCGACGACCGACACGGCTGGCTCACCGAGGTCTGAGCCGCCTGACCAAGGCGGGGATCTCCTCGATTCCTGTCATCGCTCCCAACCCGAAGAACACGGCGATCGAAGCGACCGTAGCGAGCGCGGGCGCGACACCCACCAGCGTCCACCCCGCCACAACGGCTGCACCCGAGGACAGGGCGAACCGTCCGAGGAACCCCACCATGGGACCGCGATCGGTGTTCGGCACCCGTCGATACCAGGCGACCGCAATAGCGACGGCGTAGATCGCCACGGCAGTGGCGGACACGGCAGCGATGCCCATTGCCTTTCCTGCTGTCAGGAAGAGAGCGGGGACGGTCCCGGCGGTCACCGCAGTTCCGACGATCACCGGTGTCCACATCATCCGGCGGGCATAGAACGCCCGGGTGACCACCTGATGGACCACCCAGAACGGGATGGCCACCGAATAGATGGCGAGCAGCGGGGCGACCACCCGGGTGTCGTCCGCCCCGAAGGCGCCCCATTGGAGGGCCAGGCGAACCCACACCGGGGCCAACAAGACCACCACCAGGGTGACCGGCACCGAGACGACCAGTGCCGCCCGAATCGACCGGTCGACGGTCGATCGCATGCCCTCGTCATCTCCGCGGGCGGCCAACCCGGCGAGGAAGGGGTAGGCGGCGACTCCGGCCGCCTGCGCCACCACGCCCACCGGCAGCATCATCAACCGTCGGGCGTACTGCAGTCCTGCGGTCGTCCCGTCAGGGCCGAACTGCCCGAACGCCCGGGGCCACTGCTCGTCGAGGGCGATGACGGTCTGGCCGACCATGAGGGGAAGCGCCATCGACAGATACTCCCGCACTTCCGGTTCACGCCACCCGGTGCGGACGAGTCGCAGGCCGGTGCGACGGGCTCCCCACACCTGCAGACCGAAGGATCCGATGGCCGCACCGACCACCCCGCCGTAGAGGAAGGCTTCGGGTGAAGGGGTTCCGTCCCATGCGCCCAGCACACCGCCGGCGATGATTCCGGCGTTGTAGATGATCGGTCCCAGCGTGGGAACGAGGAAGCGGCGGTAGGCGTACTGCACGGCCGAGAACAGGGCGCCGAGAGCGAACAGCACTTGCAGGATCAACGCCACCCTGGTCATCGCCTGCAGTCGATCGGCTGCCGCACCCGTCACCTCGGGGAACACCAGGTCGACGAGGGGGTCGACGAAGCTCGCGGTCACCAGGGTGAGTACCCCGAGGATCGCCGCCACCGTACGGAACACGGCGCTGAAGGCTCTGTCCCGCCCTGCGCTGTCCTGGGTCTCGATGCGAGCGGCCAGGATCGGGATCAGGGTGATGGAGAGGAACCCGCCCGCCACCAGGTAAAAGGCGAAGTCGGGGATCGTGAACGCGTACTGGTACAGGTCGGTTTCGGCGGTGCGGCCGAGGATCACCGCCATGGTCAGATCCCGGCCGAACCCGAGGATGCGGGACAGCAGCACGCCGCCCGCCACGATGGCGGCGGCGGTGCCGACCCCGCGTCTCCCGGTCATGTCCGCATGGCGCGCAACGGCTCCAGGATCTCGCTCGGTACGCCGATCCCCACCGAGCCCGTCCCGAGAGCCACCTCGGGCTTGTAGCTGCCGTGGAAATCGGACCCGCCGGCGGGGAGAAGTCCGAATCGCCGTGCCATGGCGACGTATCCGGCTCGTTCGTCGGCGTCGTAGCTGCCGTAGTGGCATTCGATGCCGACCAGACCGGCGCCGACCAGCCGCTCCAGCAGGGCTTCGACCTCACCACGGTTGTCGAGTCCCAGGGTGTGGGCGTGGGCGAGGATGGGGACGCCGCCGGAACGGCGAGCGAGGCCGATCGCTTCTTCGGGGGCCAGCCGATAGCGGGGCATGTAGGCGGGGCGGCCGTTCGCCAAGTATTCGTCGAACGCCGTCCGAATGTCGGGTACGTATCCCTTGCGCACCATCACTGCGGCGAAGTGTGGTCGGCCGACCGATCCGTCCCCGGCTTCGGCTTCGACTTCGGCAAGGCTGATCTCGAGTCCCAGTTCGTTCAGACGGTCGACGATTCGGGCGTTACGGCTGTTGCGGGCTGCCTGCAGCTCGGCCAGACGATCTTGCAGCGGCCCGGTGCCGGGTGTCAGCCACAGCACCAGCATGTGCATCCCGCCCCGATCCCAGTCGAGGGATAGTTCGACACCGGGGATGAGTTCGATTCCGACCCGGTCTGCAGCCCGGGAGGCTTCGTCGATTCCATCGAGTGTGTCGTGGTCGGTCAGCGCAACTGCCTCCAGTCGAAGCTCCCAGGCGAGTTCGACGAGTTCGGTTGGGGTCAACGACCCGTCCGAGGTGGTCGAGTGCGTGTGGAGGTCGATCGGCACGGCGGAGACGGTAGTGGGGGTCAGGTGGGTGGCGGAACGGGTTGGCCGGGTGGGCCCGGCGGCCTATCGTTGCCGTCGTCCGTGCGCACTCTGATCGCCTTCACCGTGGCGGTGGTGATGGTCCTGCCTGCAGTTCCGGCCTCCGCCGACGCCGTCGATTCGGCGGTGGCGGCTGCGCGCGGGTCGAGCCTCCCGATACGCGCCGAGCTCGAACAGACCGCGCAGAGTTCTGCCAGCCGGCAGGCGGCCAACCTGCAGATCGCCCATACCTCGTTGAACTCGTTGACGGCCATCTGCTCGAATGCCGGTGAGATCGTCGGGTCTGGCCCGTCGGTTCAGGCGGTGTTCGACCTCTTCATGCAGTCCGGATACCACCGTGACCTGCTGCTGTCTTCGAACTGGACGGCGATGGGCACCGGGGCGGTCACCGGCAGCGACGGCAAGATCTACGTGTCGGTCGTCTTTTGCCGGGAGTTCCAACCGACGACGGTCAGTCCACCGCCCACCGAACCGCCACCTCCACCGACCGCCTCCACCCGTCAGGTGGCCGCCGCCGCTCCTGTCGTCCTGTCGCCCGCCCCCCCCACCTATCCCGGATTCCACGACGTGATGGCGCTGCTCTTGGAAGGTGAACTGGGCGAACTCTGGGAATCCACCCTGCGGTCCGGCTCGGGGGCGCCGCCGCTGGCGCCCTCGCCCTTCTCGTCGCCGTCGACGTGGGTGGCCGCCTGGGTGCCCGCACTGTCCTGACCCTCGGGGTGCCGATTCGGGGCCGAATCAGCCGATGATGCGTTCGGCGATCTCCACCGTGTTGAGTGCGGCGCCCTTGCGAAGGTTGTCGCCCACCACCCACAGGTTGATGCCACCCGGCTCGCCCACCGTGTCGCGGATGCGCCCGACCAGGACGTCGTCGATCCCGGCGGAGTCGAGTGGTGTCGGGGTGAGGTCCGTCCACACTTGTACACCGGGCGCCCGGCTGAGGATTCCGGTGGCTTCTTCCCGGTCGAGAGGTCGGGAGAAGCGGGCGGTGGCGGCGATCCCATGTCCCACCATCACCGGAACCCTGACACATGTCGGTTCGACTGCCACGTTCGGCGCGTCGAGGATCTTGCGGGTTTCGTTGACCAGCTTCCACTCCTCGTCGGTGTAGCCGAGGTCCTTTTCGGTCCCGGCGTAGGGCAGCACGTTGAACCCGATCGGACGCTGATACAGGGTTCCGCCCGGATCCTCCCAGCCGCCGTGTTGCAGGGCGTCGGGCGTCTCGATCAGCTCCCGGGTCTGGCGTAGCAACTCGTCCATCCCCTGTTTGCCCGAGCCGGAAACCGACTGATATGACGTGGCCACCAGCGAGGTGAGTCCTGCCGCCCGATGCAGTGGGCCGATCGCCATCAGCAGCGCCATCGTCGTGCAGTTGGGGTTGGCGATGATCCCCCGCGTGCGGTTCGCCAGGTGATCGTCGTTCACGTTGGCCACCACCAGCGGGATGTCCGGTTCCATGCGGAAGGCGGACGAGTTGTCGACGACCACCGCCCCGGCTTCGGCGAAGCGGGGGGCGTGCTGGCGGCTGCGGTCCCCGCCGGCGGAGAACAAGGCGATGTCGATGCCGCGGGGATCGGCCGTATCGAGATCCTCGATTGCGACCGTTCCCCACGGGGTCTCCACCTTGGTGCCGGCCGACCGGGCGGACGCTATGAGACGCAGCTCGCCCACCGGGAAGTCTCGTTCGACGAGGATGTCCAGCATCGTCCGTCCCACTGCTCCGGTGGCGCCGACGATGGCGATGTTGGTGGTCATGCCCCTACCTCAGTCTCCACCAGCGGCGGGTCGAATTCGGCATGCAGGAGTTGCACGGCCCGGTCGACTTCGGAGGCGCGCACCACACACGAGATGCGGATTGTGGAAGTCGAGATCATCTCGATGTTGATCCCGGCATCGGCCAGGGTGCGGAAGACTTTGGCCGCCACACCGGGGTGCGACTTCATCCCTGCACCGACCAACGACACTTTGGCGATGTCCGGGTCGACTTCGACTCCGGCGGCCTCCACTTCGGCGGCAATGCGGTTGGCAATGGCCCTGGCCTCGGCGAGTGATGCCTTCGGCACGGTGAGGGAGATGTCGGTGGTGCCGTCGTGCGAGGTGTTCTGCACGATCATGTCGATGTTGACGCCCGCTTCGGCGAGCGGTTCGAACAGGCGGGCGGCCACTCCGGGCCGGTCGGGGACGCCTCGCACGGTGAGCTTCGCCTCGGACGTGTCGTGGGCGACGCCACTGATGATCGCTTGTTCCATGGTTTCCTCCTTGACCCACGTTCCCTCGTCTGGCTTGAACGACGAGCGGACGTGGATCGGAATGTCGAACCGCCGTCCGAACTCCACCGATCGGCTCATCAGGACCCCGGCTCCTGCCGCCGACAATTCCAGCATCTCTTCGAACGAGATCTCGTCGAGTTTCCGCGCCTCGGGGACGACCCTGGGGTCGGCGGTGTAGACCCCGTCGACATCGGTGTAGATCTCACAGACGTCGGCACGCAATGCGGCGGCGAGGGCCACGGCGGTGGCGTCCGACCCTCCTCGGCCCAGGGTGGTGATTTCTTTCGACTCGGGATCCACCCCTTGGAACCCGGCGACGATCACCACCTTGCCTTCGGCGATGGCGTCGCGCACTCGTCCCCCGGTGATTTCGGTGATCTTGGCCGCCCCGTGTTCGGCGCTGGTGAGGATTCCTGCCTGGCTGCCGGTGAAGCTGACTGCTTCGACTCCCCGCGCCTGGATTGCCATGGCGGTGAGCGCCATCGAGATGCGTTCCCCAGCGGTGAGCAGCATGTCGAGCTCGCGGGCGGGAGGTCGGGCACTGACCGCGTCAGCCAGTTCGAGTAGTTCGTCGGTGGTCTTGCCCATCGCCGAGACGACCACCACCACGTCGTTGCCGTCTTTGCGGGTGGCGACGATGCGGTCGGCCACGGCGGCGATGCGCTCGGGAGTAGCGACAGAGGTGCCGCCGTATTTCTGGACGATGAGGGGCATGTCAGGGTGGCTGGTCGGGTGTCCGAAGGATACGGCAGCGGGAGTCGTCCGAATTCACCGTTAGCCTGCCGCCCGGTGAACGCCCATGACTGATCGACGTCAACGCCAGAAACAAGCCCGGGCCGCCGCCCGGGAAGCCGAGCGCAAGGCCGCGGCTCGCCGTGAACTGCGCCGGCGGATCCTGATCGGTCTCGGTCTGGGTGCGGCCGTGGCGGTCTTCTTGTTGGCGTTGGGGACGTTCAGTCAGGGCGAACCCGAACTGCCGGAGGCTTTGGCGGACTTCCGTGACCAGCCCACCGCCTGTGACGCCACCGTCCCCGAGCCGCCTGCGGAGATGCAGTTCGAGCGCCCGATCAACCAGGGGATCCGGGCGGACGCCACAATCACGGCGACGCTGGTGACGTCGTGCGGGAGCATCGTGATCGAATTGGACAACGCCGGCTTCCCGCAGACGGCGAACAACTTCGTGTTCCTGGCACGCAACGGCTACTACGACGGCACTGCCTTTCATCGGATCGCCTCCGGCTTCGTCATCCAGGGTGGGGATCCGACCGCCAGCGGCCGGGGCGGCCCCGGATATGTGATCCCTGACGAGTTTCCCGCCGAGGACTTCGTCTACGAGCCGGGGGTGGTGGCGATGGCCAATGCCGGACGGGGCACCACCGGCAGTCAGTTCTTCATCGTCACCGGCGACCAGGCCGCCTCGCTGAATCCCACCTTCAACGTCCTCGGCCGGGTGATCGAAGGGATGGACGTGGTGGCCCGAATCGAAGCCGTCCCGACCCGCGCCCAGTCGGGCACCGTGGAACGCTCCTACCCGACCGAGTCGGTCTACCTCGAGTCGGTCACCATCACCGTCGAAGACTGACCCTCCCCCCGAACCCCGGGCCCCCGGGGCCCGGAGAGGGCCCCGCGAACCCAGGGTTGGTGGGGCCCCTGGAGGGCCCGGCCAGCCCAGGGTTCGGGAAGAACCGGCTTGATTCGGGTCCCGGGCCAGGGTCTACACTCAACACCCGATCGGGACGTGGCGCAGCTTGGTAGCGCGCAGCGTTCGGGACGCTGAGGTCGTGGGTTCAAGTCCCACCGTCCCGACAACACAAACACCAGGTCAGGGCCGCCCTCCGGGGCGGTCCTCTGGTTTGTGAGGCCGGTTCCATCGCGCGTCCATCGCGTCTGGAACCTGGGGATCTCGGCGCGGCAACCAACGGACTGATCGGCAGGCCGTTCGATGTTGCACTCTCGACCGACAGGCGGTCGTCATCCTCGGGGCCGGGACAATCACGGATGGCCGGTTCTACCCGTGATTATTCCGTATTACGATATTGTGATGTGGAGATCCACCGGTCGGCTCGCAAGCACGGAATACTCGACGCCGCCATCCTCCACGCCCTGGACAACGCCCTCACCATCATCGACCTCGATCCCGACGCCGACCCGCCCAAGGTTCTGGCGATCTGACCCGACCACGCCGGCAATCTGCTGGAGATCATCTGGCTCGAACTCGCCGACGACGTCAACCTCGTGATCCACGCCATGCCTCTCCGCCCGACCTTCTACGACCTGCTCCCACAGACCAGGAAGGACATGCCGTGAACGAACCGAAGACCCATCGCACCCGCAGCGGCCGCATCCTGACCGACGAGGAGATCGCGGCCCTCGCCGCCGAGGTCGCTGAAACCGACTACGACGTCGAAGCCATCGAGACCCGTCGTCGGGGTCGACCGGCGATGGGGTCGGGACCGGCCGACGTGGTGCCGGTCCGTATCGACCCCGAGCTGCGGGCGGCGATCGAGGCCCGCGCCTAGGCAGAGCACACCACCACCAGCGAGATCATCCGTGAGGCGATCCGCCGGTTCCTCGAGGTCGCCTGACCCAAAAGGCGGCCTTCGGTGCATCTCGGGCGTCCCTTGACATGGGTTCAAGTCCCACCGTCCCGACAAGAGAAACATCAGTTCAGGGCCGCCCTCCGGGGCGGCCCACTGGTCTGGGATGGTGTGCCATTGTGCGCCTCGAAACCTCTGGGTGCGGCTACAGATCTCTCAGACGGAGGCTCCGTACCGGCTCGAAGTCGGATCGATTTCGCGTTGCCAGCCCCAGCTTGTGTTCGATCGCGGTTGCCGCGATGAGGGCGTCGGGAAGACGGATGCCGGACTCGCGACGAATTCGGCCGGCACGTTCCGCAACTACGCGATCAACCGGGATCTCCCGAAACGGCGCAAGGAGAGTGCTCACAAGATGGGATGCGGTGTTGCCGGCGAAGAGCTCAGCACGGGTAATGACGGAGTAGTGCACTCGGTGACGACCAGGAGCAAGCTGTCGAGCACCCCGTAGGTGGTCGATGAATACGTCGGTATCGACGAGGACGTCAGCCACGATCCCATTCGTCTCGGCTGGGGACCGTCGCATCCGGCGCGGCTCCAAACGTGGCCGCGAGCGCTACCGAAGGGTCCGGTGCCTCGTCCTCGAGATAGAGGTTGAGCGCCCGCCGAACGATCTCTGCCATCGTCACACCTTCGGCTACGGCGAGGGCGTCGATGCGCTGGCGCTGCTCCTCAGTGAGATATACCTGCGTCCGTGTTGCCGACATACAGCACAATATACAGCACTATCTCGGCCAGTCAACGGTAGACGTCGCCTCGATGCCCCACCCTCAACACGATGACCTCGTGCCGGTCGTCATCGATCCGGTAGAGGATTCGATACGTTCCGCGCCGGGCGCTCCGCACACCTTGCAGTTCGTCTCGCAGAGGGGCTCCGACCCGCCTCGGATCATCCAGCAGGGGTACGGTCATGAAGTCGATGACAGCGAATGCCACCGCTTCCGGTAGCACCTCGCGAATCGCCCGAGCGGCCGGGGCGGTGACGACGATCTCGTATCGTTCGGCGCTCACCGAGGCCGCAGGGCCTTCACAGCCTCGACACCACGCACCACATCACGATCCAGATACGCGCGATGGGCTTGCACGAGTTCGGTTACGGCCTCAGAGTCCCCGAGCACGGCAAGGGTCTCCTCGAGCGACTCGAGGTCATCGGGGCTGATCAGCACCGCCGCCGGGGTGCCATTGCGTGTGACCACCACCCGTTCGTGATGCTTTTGTACCCGTTCGATGAACTCGGAGAACCGATCTCGGACCGTACGGAGGGATTCACTCGACATGGCCACAATTGTGCCACACCGATGACGACAATGGAACGTGACCCGAGGTCGGGCCGCGAACTGAACAGCACGCACAGGCTTGCGTTTCGATCCTCTCGCGCCAGGGTAAGTGCCCGGGACGCGATCCAAAGGACGGGATGTGACGACCCTGGACCGACAGACCCAACGCAAACTCAACCGCCTCCGCGAATCGGAATCCCGCTGGCTACAGAAGGCAGCCTTCGCACTCGGCAAGACCCGGGAAGCCCGGGAGAAACTGGCGGAGGCGATGGCCGAAGACCTGGAACCGGTGATCACTCTCGACGACGGCACCACGGTGACACTGGCCGAGGTGGAACGGCATATCCGTGACCGGGTAGAGGCGTTGCGGTCGGGTCTGGGGGAGGGGAACTTCCGGTTCGGACCCGGCTGATGCATCAGCTTTCGGTGCTCTGAACAGCCTGCGTCGTTCCGCATTCGCCGCGCGTGCAACCACGGGTGGCGGGTGTCGATTCGTGGTGCCACCTCGAGCTTCTCCGACTGGCCTCTCTGATGTCGGCATTCGCAGCTTCGCACTCGCGACTGACCGGACCCGGCTCCTTCGCGCGACATGGACTTTCGGCCCTAGTCGATGGGCTGGCGGCTGTGAAATATCCCTAAGTAGGAAACTTATGGATAGAGGAACGGGCCGGGACCGTCCTCAGAGTTCATGCGGAGGGCATCGTGACAGGGAAAAGCCGACTCTTCCTGGTCCTGGCGCTCGTGGTCGGGCTAGTCGTGGGCGTGGTGGGCGCTCGCCTCGGATTCGGAACGGCTGCCGGCGGGCAGCTGGCGGAGATCGCATCCGAGCGGGGTCTCACTGGAGCCGAGGCCGAAGCCGCACTCGCCACCTATGTGGCGCCAGGCGCGTACGACGACTATCTCATCTTTTCCTCGGGAGGACATTCCGGGCAGATGCATGTGATCGGCGTCCCATCGATGCGTCTGCTCAAGACCATCCCCGTCTTCGCTCCCGACGCCTGGTCTGGCTACGGGTTCGGCGCGGATTGGAGCATGCAACTGTTGGAGGAGGGAACCGACCCCGAGTCGAGCGAACCGCTCACGTGGGGTGACACCCATCATCCGGCACTGTCGGAGACGGCCGGCGATTACGACGGCCGCTACCTCTACATCAACGACCGGGCCAATGGCCGGTTGGCGATGGTCGACCTGCGGGACTTCAAGACCAAGCAGATCATCGATCTGCCCAATATGCAGAGTTCCCACGGAGGCGTCTTCGCCACACCGGACACCGAGTATGTGCACGTCGCCTCCAAGACGCCCTCGCCGTACATCGCCGAAGATGGATACGCCCCACTCGAGGAATACGCCGAGATGTATCGGGGCGTGTCGATGTTCGTCGCCATCGACCAGGCGACCGGTCGGGGCGATCTCGAGCGCAGCTTCCAGATCGAACTCCCCCCGTACAACCAGGACCTTGCCGACTCCGGAAAGCTGGCGAGTGCCGGGTGGGCGTTCATCAACTCCTACAACACAGAGATGGCCACTGGTGGAGTGATGGAGGGCCAGCCGGCGCTGGAAGCGGGTGCCATCGCCGCTGACTTCGACTACCTCCACATCATCAACTGGGAGAAGGCCGCCCAGGTGGTCGCGGACGGGAAGTACGAGGAGATCAACGGTGCCCGGATCATCCGGCTCCAGACGGCGATCGACGAAGGCCTCTTGTACTTCGCAGCCGAGCCCCGCAACCCGCATGGTGTCGACGTCTCCCCGGACGGCAACTACATCGTCGTCTCCGGCAAGCTCGACCCGAACGCCACCGTGTACTCCATCGAGCGGATCGAACAGGCCATCGCCACACAGGATTTCGAAGGCACCGACCCGTTCGGTGTCCCGATCCTCACGTTCGACTCGGTGGTCGAAGCGCAAGTCGAACTAGGCGCGGGTCCGCTTCACACCCAGTTCGACAACGAGGGCAACGCCTACACCTCGCTGTTCGTCGAGAGTGGTGTGGCCCGGTGGACGCTCGGACCCGAGGCCGGCGTCGCCGAAGCAGACTCGTTCAAGCTGCTCGACAAGATTCCGGTGCATTACAACATCGGGCACCTGGTGACGGCACACGGAGATACCGTCAACCCCCACGGCCGCTATCTGGTTGCGCTCAACAAGTGGTCGGTCGACCGGTATCCGGCCTTGGGAACCCTGCATCCGCAGAACTTCCAGCTCGTCGACATCGCCTCGGAGCAGATGACGATCCTCAGGGACATGCCGATCGGTTTCGGTGAGCCCCACTACACGCAGATGATCGCCACCGACCGGTTGCAGAACACCTGGACGGTCTATCCGGAGGTCGGCACCGATCCGCTCACGATGGGCCCTTCGGACGTGGCCACCGCTGCTGGCGAGGAGCGGGTGGAAAGGGTGGGCGACGAGTTGCACGTCTACATGACCGCCCGCCGCAGCACATTCACCCCCGATGTCATTCGGGCCAAACAGGGCGAACACGTCTTCATCCACGTCACCAACATCGAGACAGCCCGCGACGCCACCCACGGGTTCGCCATCCCCGGTCACAACATCCAGGCGAGCCTCGACCCAGGCGAGGTCCTGTCGGTGGACTTCGTCGCCGAGCGAAGCGGTCCGTTCGCCTTCTACTGCACCGAGTTCTGTTCGGCGTTGCATCTGGAGATGCAGGGCTGGCTGCTGATCGAGCCCTGACCTTGGTTCCCCGGGAGTGGGCGACTTCGCCCGCTCCCGGGTTGGTAATGAAACGAGAGAAAGCGAGCGAAAAGTGATAACCCCTTTCATCCGTCGGGTCGGTCTGTTGGCCACCGTCGCCCTCCTGGTCGCCGCCTGTGGCGGCGGGTCGGAATCCAGCGGCGGTGACGACGAGGCTCCGAGCGACACCACTGCGGTCGAAGCCGTCGAGATCACAGTCAGGACCAGCGAGTTCACCTTCGATCCGGTCGATCTCCAGGTACCGGCTGACACGCCCTTCACCCTCGTGCTGGTGAACGACGGGGTGGTGGAACATGACTTCACGATCGACGAGGCCGGCGTCGTGGTGTTGGCGCAGCCGGGTGAGACCGTGCGCCAGACCATCACGCTGTCGGCAGGCACGTATCACGTCCACTGTTCCGTCCCCGGCCACCGGGAGGCGGGCATGGAAGGCACTCTGACCGCTGGATGAGGTGATGGCCATCATCGGACGCCGAGTCGGGGAGGCCGAGGGATCTGCGGTGGGCTCTGGTACCCCGCATCGTGTGTGGGTGAGGGGGGCAGTCGCATCCGCGGCGGCCCTCCTCGTGCTCGCCTCGCAGTTCCTACCGCTGTGGCAGTCCACGTTGTTCGCACCGCAGTATCCGGACGGCCTCTACCTGGTGGCATACGGGGACCGAGCCGAGGGCGACCTTGCCGAGATCGAGAGCCTGAACCACTACATCGGGATGCGGCCACTGCGAACCGACGAACTTCCCGAGATGGGCTTGTGGCCTCTGGGCGTGGGAGTGGCACTGGTGTGTGTAGTTGCCGCCGCCGTGGTCCGAGGCAGAACCACCCGGCGCCTGGCCCTGCTCTATCTGTGGGGGTTCCCACTCTCGGTTCTCGGTGTCATCCAGTTGCGTCTTGCCCAGTTCGGCCACGACCTCGACCCCGCGGCGGCGTTCCGGATGGAGCCCTTCACGCCGTTGGTGGTGGGTCCAACCACTGTGTGGAACTTCACCGCCTGGTCTCGCCCCGGCCTCGGCTGGGTCGCTCTCGTCGCCGCTGCGGGAGTCAGTGCGTTCGGGCCGCGGATGGTGCATCGTGTCGGCTGGCGAGCCGGGCAACTGACGACTCTGATGATCGCCGTCGTGCTGGCGATCGTGCCCGCCATGCCTGGCCAGGCTGCGGAGGGGCATGACCATGACGCAACTTCGCTGGCCGAGTTGGATCGGCCCACCGGCGTCCCAACGGTCCCACCCGCCGTAGTCGTGGATCGGTCTACGGCACGCGACCTGAGGGCGATGCTGGCAGGCGTACCTGACGGAGGAACTCTGACCCTCCATGCCGGGACCTATCGCGGCGGGGTGATCATCGATCGGCCGGTCACCGTGATCGGACATGGCAATCCGGTCATCATCGGGGACGGCACTGGAACCGTCGTCACCATCACGGCGCCCGGCACGATCATCCGTGGCGTTCGAGTGGCGGGCAGCGGCTGGGGTCCAGGAGGGAAACCGGCCGGGATCAGGATCGAAGCGGACGACGTCACTGTGGAGGGATCGGTGGTGGAGGATTCCTACATCGGCATCGCAGTCGACGGCGCCGACCGGGTGCGCGTGGTGGGGAACGTGATCGTCGGCCGGACCCACGTCGCGATCGGGGAGGATTCACACGTCGCCGATTCCAGCCACGACGGTCATCACTCCGGAGGGAGGGGAGACGGCCTTTCGCTGTGGGAGGCCGATGATGCACTGGTGCGCGCCAATCTGGTCGTTTCGGCCCGCGACGCAGTGTTTCTCTCCTTCGGTTCGGGTGCTCTCATCGACGGCAACGAGTTCCGCGACAGCCGGTATGGGATTCACTCCATGTACGCCCGGGAGCTGGTCGTATTCGAGAATCTCATCGAAGGGAACCTCTCGGCTGCGGTGCTGATGTACGGGGGACCTGCCACCGTCGTCCGCAACGTGCTGGTGGACAACCGTTCTCCCTCCACCGGGTTCGGACTCCTGCTCAAAGACGTCATCGATGCACGCGTGGTGGAGAACGTGATCGCCGAGAACGGAGTGGGGATCCACCTGGACGGACCGGCCGGCGGTGAGGAGCCGATGGAGATCATGGCCAATACCGTGGTGAAGAACCAGGTCGGCGTGGCGCTCTATCCGTCCGCCGGCGCAACGTTCCTGGCGAACAGCTTCGCCGGAAACGTGGTTCAGGTGGCACAACATGGACGAGGGTCCGCCGAGAACGTGAGATGGGAAGGCCGAGGCTGGGGGAACTACTGGGACACGTATCGTGGCTATGGCGACGGGTCGGGGCGCGGAATCGTTCCCCACGTCGAAGGCAGCGCGGTCGATCGACTCCTGCTCAGAGCCCCGGTTCTCACACCGTTGGCCTCCAGCCCGGCTTTTCGTCTGATCCGATCCGTCGAGGACCGTTGGCTGGTGCGGCGACCGGTCCTCACCGACAACCTTCCGCTCACCGAGCCCGTGTCGCCGTCGGTTCCGGTGCGGCCCCCGGAAGCGACTGCGGGCCTGATCCTCGGTGGGGCCGGTGCGATTGCGACCGTGGTCGCCGTCGTCGGCCTCGGTCTGATGGCGCGGCGGTCGCGGGCGGTGCTGGTATGAGCCGTACGCCTCGCCTCGCCGTGCGCGATGTGCGTAAGTGCTTCGGGCCACATGCCGTTCTGGACGACATTGCCTTGTCCGTACAGCCTGGAGAGGTCGTTGCGATCACCGGATCGAACGGCAGTGGCAAAAGCACGCTCCTGCGTTGCATCGCCGGTTTGGCCAGTTACGAAGGCGTGATCGAGATCGACGGTCGACCAGCCCACCGGATGCGAGCGTCTGTCGGCTACATGCCCCAGTCGGTGGGCCTTGCTCCCTGGGCGACGATCGCCGAGACGATCGGGTACTTCGTCCGATTGCGCGAATGCGCGAATACAGACGTCCCTTTGGGTCTCTTGCCGCGCCCCGATCTTCCGATTCGGGTCCTGTCGGGCGGTCAGCGTCAGCGAGTCGCCTTGGCGATCGCCTTGCTCGGGGCACCGTCCCTGCTGTTGCTCGACGAGCCGGCGGCCAACCTGGACGATGACGGGCGCCGGGCGTTGAAGGCGGTCATCGAAGAGCGATCCCGTTCCGGCGCCAGCGTTCTGATCGCCACCCCCTTCGCCCTCGACCTTCCGGTCCACGCCACGGTCACGATCCGTGAGGGTCGGATCCACCCGGAAGCCCGACCATCCGACGAACGGGCGGAACGGTCGCTCAGAGCGGTGTGGCCATGAGGCCGGCACTCGGTGCGGTGGCCACGGTGGCACGGTGGGAGATGCGGGGTGCCGCTCGCAGCCGGTGGGTGGTTGGCGCCGCGGTCCTGTATGGCGTGGCGGCGGTTGCCCTCGCCCTGGTCGGACTTCGATCCGTCGGCGTGCTCGGAGTCGGTGGGGTTGGGACGGTGGTCGATGGATTGGTTGTCTTGGGCGTCCTCTTGCCGCCGCTGTTCGGCCTCCTGCTGGGGGCAGGGGCGATCGCCGGGGCCAGAGAACAGGGTCTTCTCGCCCTTGTC